>NZ_JACFPK010000004.1:0-233061 GCF_016102025.1 Lactobacillus sp. M0393
AAGGCTTAACTCCGATTCAATATCGGAATCAAGCCTTAAGTAAAACGATATAAAACTAACGTCCAGTTTTAGGGGTTAGCTTCAAAATTAATCTGAGTGGCTTATTTGATATATTTTTAAATTTCTCCATAGCGATATCTGAACCCGATAAAAAGTGCCTTTTAGTATCCAACTTCGTCTTAAATTACCAGTTTTAACCTGTGTTCAGACTTACGCCTTTAGCTTATATGTTTCCAAAACATTTTTAGCATTCTTCTTAACTTCATTTTAAGTTTACCAACAGATACCTGGGCATTAACATGCTTGGCAAACTCTTCAAATTGGCTGTTGTCAAAATCGACTATCATAACGTAAAAGGCAGCTAAAATCTTCTTCTCGTTCAACGTATTAGTTGTAATACCTTTGCCACTATCTTTAGTTTGGTTTCCTAAAAATAGTTTACTAAACATGTAATTGTCCATTTCGGGTATTTTTTCGTCAAGGTTAAATTGACGGCTATTGTTTGCCATTGAAACAACATAATTAGATTCGTCTACATCAAATGGATCTACTAGCGTTCTCCAATAACATTCATTTTTTAATTCATATGAATCCTAATCATTACTATAGTTAGCCTGAATATCAGTGATTGTGCGCCGTTGTCTTCTAATTGCTTTTTGCGTGTTTTTAAATCCTTGTCACGCTCTGCAATCTGCGACTGCAAAGACTCGTTAGTCTTATTCAGTTCGTCAATCTTGGACTTTTAGTTTTCAACATCGGCGCCATGTAGGCTCATTACTTTGTCAATTTGTTCATCTGTTAAATTTAATTTTTTTAGTTCTTCACGTTTCATTTATTTGTTTCCTCTCTCACTTCTTTTTACGTGGGGCGACCACATTCAAGGTATAAAAAATAAGCCTTTTTACGCCATGCTTGGGGGCACAAAAAAGCAGCTTAATTGCTGCTTTAACTTCGAGTTATAAATTTTTGTCTTCTGGCAAACCATATTTTTTGTTTGCCGCTCTTATTTGCTCTCTCAATTTTTTGTGGTGTTCATTATCAAAAGCTGATTTAGGTAGGTTCCTAGCAAACTCGATTAGTTCTTTTGTCTGCTTTTTTTCTTCCTCAGTCTCCGGATGGTCTCTTCCAATTACCTTGCCACCACTAGGTAAGTGCCAGCGCAGGTCTGAATAGGCTCTTTCTTATTCAATTTCATCAACCTCCAATATTATTTGTTCACCTTTGGTATAACCTTTTAGAATTTTGAATTTTCTGTTACGTCCAAATAGTACCTCCTTTTCTTCTGCTAATCCATAATCTGATAAATCAACGCCATTTTTGCTATTTCTAATAATAATTTGAACGTTATCATTTTTATCGTAGATTGCTTTTCTTGCAGAAATGTAACTGGGTTCTACTAATATTGCACCTGGCTTTTTTTAAAAAAATCAGTCAGTTCTTCTTCGTTCCAAAAGTTTAGTGAACGGTGCAATGGCTTGTTCGATTGATATTTAGGTAATTTACTAAAAGCTTAATAAAGGTTTGCAATATTTTCCTTATCATAATCATTAATTTTAAGCTTTTTCGTAATTTATCATTAATCTTATAAGACCAAAATGAAAGAAACTTTGCTAAGCCTTGTTTTTCCTGTTCAATTAGTCCAATTTTTATTTCGATTTGTCGACTGTTACCACCATATTCATATTGATTTTTCCATTTATTTAATGTCGTATTATCAACATACCATTTTTAAAATATTATTCCACTTTGCACAATCAGAAAAAAAAAGTCATAATAAGAACTATTAGAATATTATCTTGATATTTATCATAAATATCAAGATAATGTGTATTCTTTAAAAAGCTATATGGAAGTATACCTCCTACAAAGCAAAGACATAAACTTGATAAAAAAGTTGCTAACGTAAAAAGCAACCGAGCACCCAAGAATATTTATCAACTTATCTATTGTATCTAAATTTTTCATTCTGCATATGTCCTGTGAAACTCAAACTTATGCCAATAATTCTGCTTTTTTAATGATTTTTTTCAAATCATTTAGCCATTTTTTTGTCTCATCGTATGCTTCCGTAAACTCAGGAATAACATCATTTAAATAATCTTCCATTTTAGGATTATCTATTGCCAGTTGATCCGTTTCATCTGCAAAATAATCTTGAATAGTGAATGTATACATATAGAGTTCTTTAGTATTAAATGCATTTTTTAAGACATTAATTGCTTTTTTTTCACTTTTTTCAATTTTGCCCTACTTCTTTACTGGCTTATAGTTTACTTGCTATAAAGCTGTAGCACTGACCACATCTGAAATCCATACATCATCTTTAGGGTCATCTGCCATAAATAACGTTTCAGGTTGATCATCTGACTCGTCTTCTATCTCATTAACAAAAATTGTACGTTTAGTTCCACCTTTTAAAGTAAAAGTTACATTTCTAGCACGAAAATTACCTAAAATCTGTACTAAAGTCATTTTATTTGGACCTATATATGCTACCTGATTAATTGAATCTATAGTTACCATTGAACATTATCCATTTTAGGATATAGTTCTGATAATTTTTTACCATCAATTTCAAAGTTCAATACTTCATTAATATTTTTGAACTTTTTAATATAGTCGCCACTGCCTAGTTCACGTCTCTCAGAAAAGTCAGGTGCATTTGGGTCAGGTTCCAATAACCAATGCCGATTATTTAAAGTGAACTCTATTTCGTATCCTGTTTCAATTAAATCCCTAAACTGAGCCAAACTCTTAATTTTGCTTATTATTGTGCCACCTCCTTAAGTTCTCAATTTAGTTTTCAGTTAATGGTCTACAGTTCTTCTATATAATCTTATTTTACCACGGGTTTTATCAAATTGTTTTACCCAAAAGCGTACATGTGGTACGACATTATGCATTTTTTTATTGCCATGGTCTGTTAAGTCTAAATCTTTGTCAACATAGCCTGTTTCATCATAATACCTATACTCAACTAGCTTATCGTTACTTAATCTACCAATCACTGATAATGGCTTACCTTTAGTCGACATGTTATGCGCTTCTTTTATAGAAGGAACAACTTCTTCGTATTTATTAATACGGTTTTGTTCTTTTTCTTTAATACATCTAATTTCAATTTGTTTGTTTCATTGCTCAAAGGACATGTTTCCAACATATTCACCCTTGCCCGTTTCAGGGTTATGTGCCCATCTTTCAGAGCTATCAAGCAATAGCATTGTCGTACATCTATAATATGGATGTATTAAGGGGTTATTCAAACCTTCAACTTTATCTTTTAAGTCAAAGACTTTTTCATCTAAATGAGCGCATTCTTCACACGTATGCGCTTTTAGTGTTGGTAAATATTGAAATTGCTAATTTCTTGATTTAAAGGCTGTAACTGTTTGCCGCTTCCCATATTTATGCACCTAGTGATACTTCGCTGTGTCTAGGTTTAATTCTTTGTACGATCGCCTCAATGCAATGAGTCTACAGTTTAGATCAGTAGAATATATCGGGGTTATTTGATCAGGTGGTACAATTGCTTACCTAAATTATCTTTTTTCATCTATTCAGTAATGTAGCCATACTATACTGGCATTAGTCGCATCTATAACTAGCTCATTCAACCTTAAGCCAAAGTTGTCACCCAGCGTATTTTGTTTTGCTGATTAAGCTTATCGTCGTCAACGTCAATCGCTGGCGGTTCAGTGGTCAGATAGCTTGCATCTTGGTCAACTAACAACTGGTGAAAGTTAGAACTGATTCTGTTATCTACTGGTCTGGGCGGGTTCTTACTTTCTTTTTCAGTACCCTCATCTTTAGTTTTTGATTCAACATTATTTTGTTTTTATTCAAAAACACAAATACTATCTTTTTTAGAAACAACGCTGCCCACGTATCACCATTTATCTTTACAAAGTGAATGAAAATCAGAAACATTTTACTGTTCCCACTAGAAAAAGTTTAGAACTTTATTTGGGTCACAAAATTCTTGAATCAACTGACTCTTCTTCATCAGAAAAAATGATTTATACTCAGCTTTTTAGCTCTTCTAATATTGAATAGAGATAGTCTGCAACGCAAAATGCTTATTAACAAATTAAGTTCGTTGAAATACAACTATAAAGATGAACCAGCATTTTCAAAAGACTTTAATGAATATAGAAAAAAAGCAGCATTATCAATAAGCTGTATGCCAATAAGCGTTATCTGTTAAATAAATATTTAACTCTCAAAGGGCGACTTTTGAAATACCTTTAGTATACCCATTTTTTATTCTTTTTGATACTTGACATTCTATAAGAAATCCTTCTGAAAAAGAGCAAATGAATAGAATCAAGCTTTATAACCAAATCTGTTTTCGGTATTAAAAAAAGCCAGTGAAAGAAATTACTTTTACTGGCTTCTCTTTGTATCAGCGTCACAACTGTTAAAATTATCCAAAATTAATCTTATAATTAAAAGACTCTGACATTATGTAAATATTTATATTGCAATCGAGTTCCAACTATTGCTACCAATGCTCCTAACAAGTTTGCTTCTAACCAATTGATTGAATTGCCCTTGAACAGACACACTGCAACCCATGGTACAATGGCTATCAGATAGCCGCGCGCAGCCGTCATTAATAAAGTACCCCACTTAAAGCCTTTACTTATATTATTTGTAACAACTTTATTGTGTAAAAACCTTTGAAATAGAACTGTACCCAATATTATTAAAATAGTAATTAGAACAAATTGCCAAGCTTCAAATTTAACTAAGATGAATTCTTTATATGAAAAATGATTTGCCAAAAGCGCAAAGCCACATGCAATATCAAAGAAAAAGCCGTGGCTAACATAACCCTTTTTGCAACTATTAACACTAAAGTCAACAGCATTTTTGCAGGTCTTTCCTAGTGATTCCTTTTGCCTGTCAATGACTTGATGATTAGTTAGGTAATGATACTGACAAGTTATTCCAATCAAAGCCGTAAATAGGCCAACTAGCAAAGAAATAAAGAAATTAAATCTTCCCTGAGTATGCATACTGAGAGCTAGTAATGGTGCGTTTCCTATTACAAAAGACCTCACTCCAGTTGATATCAAACTAGTATTTACGAAAAACGATGTCATCTTTTGGAAATTAACCTTGTGTCGCAAGAAGTTTTGGTAACGAATTACGCTAATGATTGCAACAATAGCTAACAATACAAATAGCCAGTCAAACCAAATAATAGAAAATAAAATTGTAAAAAGATAAAGGATGCCATAAATAACGAGATCACCAATATGATTCGTAGAATTATCAGCTAAAGCAAAGTTATGTTCATGGCGAGCAATATCACGTATAGCTTCACCCACAGTCTCTTGCTTAGAAGTGTGATTTTTACTCATTTTTCCTCCTAAATTACGCCCTAACTTGATAAGAATAATTTTAAGTTGGTTTTAATTAAAGTCAAGCTTTATTTTAAAAATAATTACCTTGCCAGAACTTATCTTAGCGAAAGTTATAATTCTGAATCTCCTTTAAATTACAATTCTTAAGTTTTACTCAAGAGTAGATTTTAATTTTTATGCTTTGCCCCGTTGCTGTTAAAATACAAGCGAATATAAATTATAGGTAGGGATGTGTTTTGAATATTAATTTTTGGATATCTTTATTATCTGCTCTAATACTAATACTACTTATCTTTAATGTCAGAAATTCACGGCGTTTCAATCTATTCGATCACTGGCTGCACCACAAACTGATTAGAAGACGTGATGGCATTGGCTGGCAAATAATTGCATTTATTAACGATCCTAAGCTGCTGGTTGTTTTGGATGTATTTTTAGCAAGTTTTTTAATTAGTAATAATGAAAATTTACTTGCCTTCTGGGCCTTATTTACATTAGGCTTTACCGATTTGATTGGGATCTTTTTAAAAAAATGGATGCGCAGAAAACGTCCAATTCTGCATTCAGATTTAGAAGACGGTTATAGTTTCCCTAGTGGACATGTTTTAGGAAGTACTGTCATGGCTTTAATTATCTGGCACCTCTTTGCAGGCCAACTAGGAAACAGCTTGCTGTGGGTTTTGCTGATAATTTGGCTCATGGTGGTCATTTCCCGTATCAGTCTTAAAGCCCATTTCCCATCGGACATTATCGGAGCAACATCGCTTGCAGTATTCTGTTTTAGCATTTCGCAACAATTATTACTAATGATTATTTAAAAAACAGCTCTCAACTAAAAAAGTTAGAGCTGTTTTTTGCATACAAAATTATTTTTATCTTATACAGAAGAAAAGCAGACTATCTGCTATTGAAAAATCATAAATCATCAAAGCCTATCATTAAACTTCCCTCTTCGGCATAAAAGGTACAAAGCCCTCTCATTGAACGAATTACTATTTCTGCTTGAGGGTAACTTGCTAAAATTTTTTCTTTTAACGTTTGGGCATCTTTTTCATTTCTACAATGATCTATGATTAAACGGCCTCCTTGGTATTTCATTTCGGCCATTAATTTCAGAATTTCTTTAAAAGCACGCTTTATTCCTCTAACTTTTGATAATGGCTCTAATTTACCTTCATCACTGGCGGTGCCAACCACATCAATATTTAAAACTTTTGCTACTTTGGCAACAGCCATGTTTATTCGGCCATTTAGGGCTAAGTTATGGAGCGACTTTAATACAACAAGTAAATGTGTATGTGTCTTGTAATCTGAAATTTTTTGCTCTAAGTCTACGAAACGGGTCTTACTATTAACTAACCTTTCAATTTCCCGCAAAATAACAGAAATTTCTGGTCCGGCCGTTCTGGAATCAACTACAAGCACATGACTTCCTGGATGATCTTTTTCATAAATTTGTTTTGCCTGAAATGCAGAGGAGAAGCTTCCGCTCAAACCACTAGTAATCGTCATAATGATCGCTAATTCTGATCCCTTTAAAGCATTTAGCCATTGATTAATACTAGGGCAAGATGTTTTGCCTTCTTCAGTGTTCTTTTCCATACTAGCAATAAAATTATCAATATCAAGATTTTCGTCATCGACAAAATCTTGTCCGGCAATCGTCATTGTTAATGGTACGACAATTAAATCATCATTCATTCTGTCGTTTGAACCAGAGTCGATTATTAACTTTACTTTATCCATATTTTATGTCCTTATAGAAATAAACTATCCTTTTTAAAAAATATATAGCTAAATAATAAATCAAACCTGCAAAAAAAGCGACAAAAATATTTTTAATATTTTTTAACATTAGAAATCGTTTACAAATGTTTACATAATCACAAACTTAGGCTAAAATTTGTGATGTAGATATGGAGCTTATGCTCCACTAATGTATGTACTTACACAAAATAGTACAGCATTTATTATTTAGGAGGTTTTTAGATGTTAAAATCAGTCATTGAAAATGTTCATGCACTGGAAATCTATGATTCACGTGGTAACCCAACTGTTGAGGCTTTTGTAACCTTATCAAATGGTGTCGTTGGTAAAGCTGAGGTTCCATCAGGTGCTTCAACTGGTGAAAATGAAGCAGTTGAATTACGTGATGGTGGCAGCCGTGTAGGCGGCAAAGGTGTTTCCCAAGCCGTTGAAAACGTAAATACTAAAATTGCTGATGCTTTAAAGGGTTTGGATCCACACGATCAGGCAAACATTGACCGCGTAATGATTGAATTAGATGGTACCCCTAACAAAGCCAAGCTTGGTGCTAACGCCATTTTAGGTGTATCTATGGCTACTGCAGCTGCTGCCGCAAAAGACAGCCACCAACCTTTATACAGATACCTTGGCGGCACTGATCTTGAAATGCCTCAAACTTTCCACAACGTTATTAACGGTGGTGAGCATGCTGACAACGGTATTGACGTGCAAGAATTCATGATCACTCCAGTTAAGAAGACTTCATTCCGTGATGGTTTTGAAAAGATCGTTAACACTTACCACACTTTAAAGAAAGTTCTTGAAGATATGGGTTACGAAACTGGCCTTGGTGATGAAGGTGGTTTTGCTCCTAACATGAAGAACTCTGAAGAAGCTTTACAAGCTTTACACGACGCTATCGTTAAGGCTGGTTACAAGCCTGGTGAAGACATTGCCATAGCTTGTGACTGTGCTGCTTCTTACTTCTACAACAAAGAAGACGGCAAGTACCACTTCGAAGGTAAAGTATTTAACGATGAAGAATTAGCTCAATACTATGATAAGTTACTTGACGAATTCCCAGAATTAATCTCAATTGAAGACCCATACGATGAAAATGATGTTGACGGCATGATTAAATTTACCCAAAGCCACAAAGACAGAATTCAAATTGTTTTGGATGACTTCATTTGTACTAATCCTAAGCTTTTGACTAAAGCTATTAAGGAAGGTGCCGGTAACGCTTCATTGATTAAGTTAAACCAAATTGGTACTGTTACCGAAACTTTGGAAACTATTCGTCTTTCACGTAAGAATGGTTACAACACTATGATTTCTCACCGTTCAGGTGAAACTGGTGACACATTTATCGCTGACTTTGCCGTTGCCGTTAACGGTGGTCAATTGAAGACTGGTGCTCCAGCTCGTTCAGAGCGTGTTGAAAAGTACAACCGTTTACTTGAAATCGAAGAAGAACTTGGCGAAGGCGAGCGTTTAGCTACTTTCCCAGACAGCGTTGATAAAGATTAATTTATCAATTCAAAAAGTCTGCAATAATTGCAGACTTTTTTTGTGCCTTTTTAAGCTGATAACAAAGTGGTTACTCATTACCTTGTTTAATTGCTTTTAGGTAAGTGGTTTTTGAAATGTAGTCAATTTTTCTGACATACTGACCTTTGTGGTCAATCCTTATATATTGCCTACCTGGTTCATAACCACCCACTCTCTTTATTTTATATGGCAATTTTTTACCAGTTTCTGGATCTATTGCTTGAACATTTAGATACTCTTGAGTATTACCCGGAACTTTCGCATAACTTATAGCTTCGTCAATTGTGGGATCTGCTCTATCAGTCCATGAATTATGGTTTAAAGGAATTTGGTTAGTGATAATTAAAAAACAAACATATATTGGTACTAACATTTTTTCAAACATGGTATTTCCTTTCTGCTTGCCTAAACCTATACTTTTGGTTCGATTTTTAGAACTTCTATTTATTTACAACTTTTGAAAATTTTTTTAGAAACATATTGAATTTCCTTAACATACTGGCCTCTATGATCAATTTTTATCTATCCCAAACTAGGATCGTATCCTCCTACCCTATTTATTTTATAGGGATGCTTAACTTCCAGTTTGAATCGTATGCTTGCAAGTTATAATATTGTTGAACATTTTGCGGTCCTTGAGCATAACTTTTGGTATCCGGAAGCGCAGGGTTAAAGTAATCCAAAATTTCATTATGAATAAAAAAGAAAACAAAAGAAAGCTGTAATTGTTAGCAATGAAACTAAAAGTATCTTTTTAAAGGACATGGGACTCACCTGATTAAATTAGGTATAACTGCATACATCCGACAGACTTTGGAATAATTATAATTGTTTAAGAGAAGTGTACTAATACACTACTATACCTAGTGTACACTATTTTGGGATTTTTTAAAACAAAATTGGGTATAAATTTATAGCAAAAGCGGTCTTTTTATGCTACTTTAATTAAAGTATTAAAACTAAGGAAGTAAAATTATGTCGGAAAAAATCACTGGTTTAACTCAGGCCCAAGCAGATAAACTTTTGCAAAAAAATGGCTTAAATGAGGTACCGGAACCCCAGTTCAATTTTTTTAAAGAGTTTTTGTCCAAGTTGTGGAATTTATCAGCCTGGATTCTCGAAGCTGCTCTACTTTTGGAGTGTATTTTGGGCAAATGGATACAATCTCTGTTTGTTCTTTTAATGCTTCTTTTCGCTGCTTGGAACGGGGCTTCCAAGAAAAAGCAGTCTAGACGCGTTTTAAATAATATTTCACACAAACTGACCCCTACTATTTCTGTTCAAAGGGACGGTCAATGGCAAAATATTGACTCTAAATATTTAGTCCCAGGAGATTTAATCAGTATGCAAGCTGGAGATGTTTTAGCAGCAGATGTAAAACTAATTGATGGCCAAATTTCTACCGATGAGAGTTCAATTACTGGTGAAGCCAGAACCGTCCGCAAAAATCCCCAAGATACAGCCTACGCGGGAACTACTGTTACGGAAGGCAACGGCCTTGCAGTTGTTACGGCTACCGGAGCTAATTCACGGTCTGGTAAAACAATTAATTTAATTAATAATTCCGCTGCTCCGGGTCATTTGCAACAATTACTTACTAAAATCATTTACTATTTGTGTATTCTTGACGGTATTTTAACTTTAATAATTATCATTGCTTCTTTCTTCAAAGGAGGAGACATTAATAATCTCATTAATATGCTGCCATTTTTGGCAATGATGTTTATAGCTTCCATTCCAGTGGCAATGCCCTCTACGTTTGCACTTTCCAATTCATTTGAAGCTACTCGTCTAAGTAAAGAAGGCGTATTAACTTCAGATTTAACTGGAATTCAAGATGCCGCAAACCTAAATCTGATTTTACTTGATAAAACTGGCACCATTACCGAAAATAAAACAGCAGTTGGTCAATGGACAAATTTCAGCTCATTTAGTGATAATGAGGCTTTAGAACTGGCTTCAGCAGCTACAGATCAAAGAAATAAAAAATTGATAGACACTGCGATTGATGAATACATAAAAAAGCAGGGTTTAACCGTCAAATCAGGTTCTGACTTTACTCCTTTTACCTCTAGTACAGGCTATTCAATGGCAAATTACAACGGTCATAATATTAAACTCGGCTCTTTTAAACAACTTTCATTAATTGACAATAATGCAAACGAAAAAGCTAAGGAAGTTGATTTTAGTGCCGGTCGTTCAGTCGCTTTATTAATTGATGATAAATTAGCCGGTGTTTTCATCTTGCAAGATATGGTGAGATCTGATTCTAAAGAAGCCTTAGGTGAACTCAAAAAACGTGGAGTGAAACCGATTATGTTAACTGGCGATAACCAAAAAACGGCCGTTGCAGTTGCTAAACAGGTTGACTTGCAAGGTGAGGTAATTTCTATTCATGATTTTACTGATCAAACTGATACTAGTAAACTAGCTGGAATTGCAGATGTTTTACCAGAAGATAAATTGCGCATGGTTAAATTCTTTCAAAAGCAAGGCTATATTGTGGGGATGACGGGTGACGGTGTAAATGACTCGCCAGCCTTAAAACAAGCAGAGGTTGGAATTGCCGTTTCGAATGCGGCAGATGTTGCAAAAAGATCAGGCAAAATGGTTCTTTTAAATGACGGTTTATCTTCAATAGTTAAGATACTTGATGCCGGACACAGAGTTTACCAAAGAATGACGACTTGGTCATTAACCAAGCTGGCCAGAACTGCTCAACTAACCATGCTATTGACCTTTGGCTATTTATTCTTCAACTATATTCCAATGGCCTTAAACGCAATGGTTATTTATACTATTATGAATAATATGGTGACGATGATGATCGGTACCGACAGAACCCATATCACATATAAACCTGAAAATTGGAATATGGCAAAATTGGCTAAGATTGCCTTTTCATTAGCTTTCGGCTGGACGGTAATTGGAATAGCAGGTATTGCTTATCTTAATACTCATGGCTGGAGCCATGGCACCATATCAACAATGGTCTATGTCTATTTAGTTCTAAGTGCAATGTTTATTGTCCTGATCACCAGAACTAAAAAGTATTTCTGGCAAGATTACCCTTCTAAAGCTGTTGGCTTAACCCAATTAGGTGATGTTCTCTTAACTGTCGTTTTAGCTTTATTAGGAATTGCTATGACGAAAATTAGCTGGACGAATTTGCTACTCACTTTCGCTGTTGCCCTAGTGGCTGCCATACTGATTGATCTCTTTTACCAACCAATTATGAAAAATCGCTAATTAAATAATTTTTAAAAACCTGGTAATGAAAAAACTCCATCACCAGGTTTTTAGTTTTGAATAGATTGCTATTGTGATATTTGATAACAATTTTTTCTTTTATTTAAGTAGTTCATAAACATATGAGGTTTCGTTAAGACGGTAAGCGCCATGCAAATAACCAACTTTAGAAAAACCCATCTTTGCAATCAAATGTTGCATGGCTTTATTGTCTTCGTGAGTATCAATTCTGATTGAGTCAATATCGTCCCTGTTGTTTTTAATATCATTGATAACAGCCTGTAACAGCTTGGTAGCATAGCCTTTACCAGAATGCTGAGAATGAATTGCCACACGATGAATAACCACATATTTATTAGTATCAGCCAACCATTTGCCATCTAAATGATCATAAACATGGTCTGGTCCGTCCACTATGGCAATAGCACCAACTGTTTCCTGGTCTTCAGAAACAGCCAAAAAGGCCCAGCCGTTTTCAATATCTTCTTTAATTTGTGCTTTTGACGGATAATCTCCTTGCCACTGATCAACACCACGTTCAGCCAGCTGATTGGCTCCATCTTTTAAAATAGCGATAATTCGGTCAAAATCGGCCATTGTTGCTCTTCTTAATTGCAAATTACTCTATTCTCCTTTTTTAAAAATACTGTATCATTATATATACTTGACTTTGTCTTGTAAAAAATTTGCACTCAAAAAGAGTATAAAAGTTTTCATTTTTCAGAAATCGCTTTCCTTAAATTTTAAGTTTTGCGTCAGCAATTTATTTTAGTCATGAAAAAAGTGCCCCTAATAGTTGACTTTATGGTCTAACTATTAAGAGCACTTGAGATAAAAGCAGTATTTAATTGTAATTCATGAATTCACCATAAATTGCTAGCTTTTGGTGATTTTAAGCACCATGATATTTAACGAGTGAAAATACGTCAAGTCCTGGTAATTTTTCTTTTCCCTTCAAATCTGGTAATTCAATATAAAAAGCTGAACCCACTAGTTCTCCACCAAGATTTTCAATTAGCTCTTTACATGCCCTTAAAGTTCCTGCAGTAGCAAGTAAATCATCACAGACTACTACACGCTGACCAGGTTTAATAGCATCTTTATGAATTTCCAAGCTGTTTGAACCGTATTCCAGATCATATGAAGCCCTTTCGACTTCCCGCGGTAATTTATGCGGCTTTCTAGCTGGAACAAAACCAATACCCAACTCTGTAGCCACAGGGCAACCAACAATAAAGCCACGGGCCTCCGGACCAACAATTACATCAGCATTTTTACTTTTAACGTATTCAGCTAACTTATGAGTAGCTGCTTGAAACAACTTGCCATCCTGCAGAACAGGGGTAATGTCACGAAAGATAATACCCTTATTAGGGAAATCCTTAACACTTGCAATATGTTTCTCAAAATCGTTTGCCATAAGAAGAAAAAACCTCCAAAACTTAACTTTCTTGCTAAAGCTTACTCGACCTTAATATTCTAACAGATTTTGAACTTAAAAGCATTAAATCCGTGAGAAATTAATGTTGTTTTAATTGCTCATTCACGTACATTAGTAATTTTTGACTTGGCATCTGTCTTAAATCAGTTATAAATTTAATTTGGGAATTAGTTGCCCTAAAATAATTAGAATCTGTTAATCTTCTTTTTATGGGATTGGCAACGCCAAATATTCTATCATCTTCTAATTTGACAAATTTTAGTTCAAAAAACACCCGCAAAATGAAAAGAATCTTATCATAAGTGATTTGTAAAAATAAACCTACCGCACGATAATCGGCTACAGCCAAACCAGGGTGAGAATACACGTATTTCAGCAGCCTCACAAAATCAGCTTTTAGCGGTAGCTGCTTAACAGGCAATTGATCCATAATAAAGCGCAAATAAAGTTGGTCGTAATTATTAGTTAAAGCTAAATTAAGTTCCTGCAGATTACGGGGAGCATCAAGAAAAGCAGCTACTTCACCCTCATTGTTATAATCATTTACCAAAGTAATTTTAGCTGGATCAATATCATACAGGCTAGAAGCAATATTTTTATTTCTTTTATCAAAAATCAAATACCTATCGGCAAATCCCATTATGTATTTTTCATTCCGCAAATCAATAACAGGTGCAGGAACTGCTAATTTTGGCGCAGCAAAAATAATGCCCTTGATTATTCCTTGTAGTTTTATCTGATTACGATAACAATTTTCCTGCAGCTCAATAAATATTTGATCTACATATGGTAAGAGGATCTTGGTCAAATATTTTTTGTTAAAGCCGACAACATCAATATTCTTATTATTTTTTCCAATATTTAACTTAATATGGTTTTTTTCTTTTCCCATGTAAAAGCAGCTATTTATTGCGGGATGCAATATGCTGAAAACAGGAGCCACATTATCGCTGCCAAAAGGACCAGCCTTTTTAATGTCAGTAATTATTTTCAAGTCAAGATTAGAAAAGGATAATTCACAATCATAATAGCGAATATTTTGATTATAAATTCCTTTAAAACTTTTCTCGAAAGTGGCACGCAATGAAGTTATCTTGTCTTCTGTCATTGACAGACCACAGGCAAAGTCATGACCGCCAAATTTGAGAAACAGTTTATCTTTCAAAGGTTCTAATGCATTAAAAAGATTAAAACCGTCAACTGATCTCCCAGAACCTTTTATGATTCCCTTGTCATTTTTAGTCAATACTATAGTTGGTTTGTGAGTTTTTTCTACCAGTTTATTGGCGACTAATCCTAAAACGCCTTCATGAAACTTAGGATTATATAAAACTAAGGTTTTCTTTCTTTCCCAGCTGTTATTTTTAATTTGATTGAGACAGGAATTGTAAACTTTACTAGTTAAATTTTTACGTTTAGCGTTTAATTCTTCAATTTTATCTGCAATCTTTTCTGCCTCATCATCAGTTTCACACAAGAGAAGGTCTACAGCTAAACTGGCATTATCCAGTCTGCCAACCGCATTCAGTCTTGGTGCAATATTAAAACCAACATCTGTTTCATCTATGTGTCCCATTTGCAAGCCAGCTTTTTTTATTAGAGCTCTCAAACCTGGTCGCTCAGTTACGTTGAGCATTTTAAGACCCCGCTTGACGAGAATGTGGCCTTCTCCTGAGACTTTAACCATGTCGCCGATTGTACCAATCATTGCCAGCTCCAGTAATTCTGGCATTGAATCTTGCATCAAGGCTCGGCTAATTGTATAGGCAACACCTGCCCCGCAATAGTCATCAAACGGATATTTTTGTCCGGGGTAATTACAATGAACTAGGGCATAACTTTCAGGCACTTTATCTTGAAAGTTATGGTGATCAGTAATTATTGTATCAATGCCCATACTTTTAGCATAGTCTACTTCTTCAACCCCTGTAACACCATTATCAACAGTAATGATTAGTTTCGTACCGTCTGCCGCAATTTTCTTGTAGGCATCAAGATTGGGACCGTAGCCATCTTTAAAGCGATCAGGAATGAAGAAATGAACATCGGCTCCTAAAATTCCCAGCGTCTCCATCATGATACTGGTGGCAGTAATACCATCTGCGTCATAATCACCATAAATAGTAATTTTTTCACCTGCATCAATTGCCTGGTTAATCCTTGTAACAGCTTTTTGCATATCGTGCATTAAGTACGGGTCTGCTAAATCGTCTTCAGTTGCATTAAACCAAAATGCAAGTTTTGCGTCAGTATTTATTCCGCGCAAAGAAAGCAGCTTAGCCGTAAGCGGACTAAGCTGATACTTTTCAATCAATTCTGGAGCTAATTTTTCACCCTTGCGCTCACGCCATTCAATCATTAATTAATTCAGCCTTTTTATTTTCCTACTATTTTGAATTTAAATCATCATCATTCATTTTTAAAACTGCCATAAAAGCATCTTGAGGAATTTCAACATGCCCTACAGCCTTCATCCGCTTTTTACCCCTCTTTTGCTTTTCTAGTAATTTAGCTCTTCTATCAGGGTCTCCCGTGTGAATTTTCCAAGTAACATCCTTGCGGTATGGCTTAACAGTGGCACGCGAAATTATTTTAGCACCAATTGCTCCCTGAATATCAACCTCAAAGTTTTGCCGCGGAATTAATTTCTTAAGCATCGAGGTCATTTGTCTTGCTCTATTTTGTGCTTCATCCCGGTGGGCTATGAAACTTAAAGCATCAACAACTTGCTTATTCAACAGAATATCAATTTTAACTAAATCTGTTGCGCGGTAACCCGTAATTTCGTAATCAAGAGAAGCATAACCCTTAGTAGAAGACTTCAAATCATCAAAAAAGTCATAAATAATTTCGGCTAATGGCATATTGTAAATTACGTTAACCCGATATTTGTCTAAATAGTCCATTGTCACAAACTCGCCCCGTTTGCGTTGACATAATTCCATCACAGGACCGACAAAATCATTCGGCACCATTACTTCTGCTTTAACAAAAGGTTCCTGCACTTCCTTATATTCACCTGCAGACGGTAAATCAGAAGGATTATCAATTACTTTTGTGGAACCATCATTCATAATTGCATGATAATCAACAGAAGGGGCAGTCATAATCAAGTCTAGGTCAAATTCCTGTTCAAGTCTTTCCTGCACCACATCCATGTGGAGTAAACCTAAAAAGCCGCACCTAAAGCCAAAGCCTAAAGCGGTTGAAGTTTCAGGTTCAAATTCTAGAGCAGCATCATTGAGCTGCAATTTTTGCAAAGCTTCTTTAAGATCATCATATTTAGAGTTGTCTACGGGATACATACCTGAATAAACCATTGGTGGTATTTGCCGATACCCAGGTAATGGCTCAGCTGTGGGATGTTCCGCTGCAGTAATTGTATCACCAACACGAGTTTCACGAACGGACTTGATGTTAGCCGTTAGGTAACCAACATCCCCAGCAATCAGAATATCCTTTTTAACCGGATGTGGACTAGAAACTCCCACTTCAGTTACTTCATACTCTTTACCCGTATTCATGATTTTTATTTTATCGCCAGGTTTAACCGTACCTTCTTCAATCCTGACAGAGAGAACTACCCCGCGATAGTCATCATATTTTGAATCAAAAATTAATGCTTTAAGTGGGTTTTGCAAATTACCCTGCGGTGCCGGAATGTCTTTTACGATTCGTTCAAGCAACTCCTTAATGCCCTGACCAGTTTTACCAGAAACTTCAACAGCGTCGGATGCATCAAGTCCCAGCATTTCTATAATTTCTTCTTTAGCTTGCTCTGGGTTAGCCGAAGGCAAATCGATCTTGTTTATTACAGGCAATATTTCTAAATCATCATCAATTGCCAAGTAAGTATTTGCCAAAGTTTGGGCTTGTACGCCTTGCGAAGCGTCGACTACTAAGAGCGCACCTTCACACGCGGCTAAAGAACGTGAAACTTCGTATGAAAAATCCACGTGTCCTGGTGTATCAATTAGATGAAAAATGTAGTCTTCGCCATCTTGAGCATGATATTTAATTTCAACCGAGTTCATCTTAATGGTAATACCGCGTTGGCGCTCAAGCGGCATATCGTCTAACATCTGATTTTTTAATTGGCGTTCAGATACTGTATCGGTCAACTCTAAAATACGGTCCGCAATCGTTGATTTTCCATGATCAATATGAGCAACAATGGAAAAGTTGCGAATGTGTTTTTGATAATCTTGTAATTTTTTTATATCCATAAATAATTTGCACCCTTTACTCTATCTTTATTATTATAGCAAATTCAACAGACTGTATAAAACTAAATAAGAAACATGCCAAAATTAAAGAGCTAATTCCTTGATATTTTAGGAATCAGCTCTTATTCAAATTGTCAAAAATGTTAATAATACTTGACTATACCGTGTTTATCAGGTTTTCCATTTTTTGCAAAAAGTTCCATATACTTGTAAAATTCTTTTTTTGTCCATTGAGGTGCATCCGCCGATATAGTTATCCCGGTATCATTTTTATTCCAATATTTATAACCCTTAGGACATTCTAACATTGCAATTTTTCTTTTCTTTTTATCAAAAAGATCTAATCAGTTAAGTCATGATAACTTGATTATCACTGTAATTTTTCTTTTAGTCTTTCAAAAAAACCTTTTTCTTGCGGTGTTATTGACCCACCACCTGCTTTGACAAAATCAATTAGAGCCTGTTTTTGCTTCTCATTAATTGATTTTGGAATTTGAACTTGAACGGTGGTAATCTGATCGCCGTTACCGTTGCCACGCAAATACGGAACACCTTCACCGTGTATGGTAAATTCCTTATTTGGTTGAGTGCCTGCAGGAATCTTTAGCTTCTTTTCGCCATGTACTGTTTTAACATTAATCTCATCGCCTAACGTTGCCTGAGCAAATGAAATTGGAACGGTCGTATAGATAGTTGTACCTTTACGCTCAAATTCCTTTGATGGTTTAATCCGATAATTGATGTACAAATCACCGTAAGGACCACCATTTTTACCAGCTTCGCCTTGACCTTCATAACGCAATTGCTGACCATTATCTATTCCAGCGGGAATATTGACTTCAATGGTATTCTTACCGTCAATTACGCCATTACCATGACAAGTCTGACAAGGATGTTCAATAATTACACCTTTTCCATGGCACTTGTCACAAACAGCTTGCTGTCGAATCACACCTATCAGAGATTTTTGAGTTATGGTCATATAGCCTGAGCCATGACATTTATCACAAGTTATAGGATGTGTGCCTTTTTCAGCACCATTGCCCCCACAAGTTGGGCAGGTTTCACTCCGAGTATACGAAACTTGTGTTTTCTTACCCGTAATTGCATCCATAAAATCAATAGACAACGTATAATCTAAGTCTTCACCGCGAGTTGGCGCCGTGGGATTTACATGATGTTGACTCTCACCATTGGCACCACCGAAGAAATCATTAAATATATCGCCAAAATCACCGAAGCCACCAAAGTCACCGTATCCTTGACCAGCACCACCGAAACCTCCTTGACCATTGACTCCGGCAGAACCAAATTGATCATATTGGGCTCTTTTTTGCTTGTCATGTAATACTTCATAGGCTTCGT
Source organism: Lactobacillus sp. M0393 (assembly GCF_016102025.1). Taxonomy (NCBI): domain Bacteria; kingdom Bacillati; phylum Bacillota; class Bacilli; order Lactobacillales; family Lactobacillaceae; genus Lactobacillus; species Lactobacillus sp. M0393. The sequence goes on from NZ_JACFPK010000004.1 coordinate 18,948, forward strand.
TAACCTTTTTATATTTTTCCTCAGCACCAGGCTCATGGTTTAAATCGGGGTGATACTTCTTGGCAAGTTTGCGATAAGCAGAGGTAATTTCTTTATCACTGGCATTGCGATCTACTCCCAGCACTTCATAATAATCTTCTTGTGCCATCTATAAGCTCCTTAACCTTACAAAAGAAAAGAACTACTTTTCCTGGCAGTTCTTTTCTAATTTATTCAATTATAAACCCTTTACTTATCTGGGTCTACCTTATGAAATTCACCTTCACCTGCAGAACCATTATTACCATCTTGTGAACCAGGATTTTGTGGTCCGGCTTGAGGTCCAGCTTGTCCTTGTGCACCTTGAGCTCCACCATTAGCTTGGTACAATTTGACTGCTAAGTCTTGTGCAACCTTGGATAATTCATCCTTCTTAGCTTTCATTTCATCCAAATTGTTGTCTTTTTGAGCTTTCTTTAAAGCATCAAGTGCATCTTGAACTTTCTTAGTATCATCATCAGAGACTTTGCCTTTGACATCTTTCAAGGTCTTTTCAGTGGAGAAGATTAATTGATCAACTTCATTACGTAAGTCGACTTCTTCTTTCTTCTTCTTATCCTCTTCCGCATGTTCTTCAGCTTCTTTTTGCATCTTCTTAATTTCTTCATCAGATAAGCCGGATGAACTCTTGATAGTAATCTTTTGTTCTTTACCAGTTCCCATATCCTTAGCAGAAACATTAACGATACCGTTCTTGTCAATATCAAAAGTAACTTGAATTTGTGGTACACCACGAGGAGCTGCAGGAATATCAGTTAATTCAAACCGTCCTAAAGTCTTATCATCGGCTGCCATTGGGCGTTCACCTTGCAAAACGTGAACGTCAACAGCTGGTTGATTATCTGCAGCAGTTGAGAAAATTTGGCTCTTTGAGGTTGGAATAGTTGTATTCTTTTCAATAAGTTTGGTAAATACACCACCCATTGTTTCAATACCAAGTGATAATGGAGTTACATCAAGTAAGACAACATCCTTAACGTCACCTGAAATGACACCACCTTGAATAGCAGCACCTAAAGCAACAGCTTCGTCTGGGTTAATTGAGTGATCAGGTTCTTTACCAGCCCACTTCTTAACTGCATCCTGTACAGCAGGAATTCGGGTAGAACCACCATTTAAAATCACCTTGTCAATGTCATTAACTGTTAAATCAGCGTCTTTTAAAGCATTATCAAATGGGATCTTGGTCTTTTCAACTAAGTCAGAAGTTAATTCATCGAATTTTGCCCGAGTTAAATCGGCTTCAAGGTGCAATGGGCCAGATTCACCTGCAGAAATAAACGGCAGTGAAATATGGGTTGCTGACACACCAGACAAATCTTTCTTCGCCTTTTCGGCAGCATCCTTTAATCTTTGCAAAGCCATCTTATCTTTTGAAAGGTCGACACCATTTTCATCTTTAAAATTCTTAATCAGCCAATCAATAATCTTATTATCAAAATCATCACCACCAAGGTGGGTATCACCATTAGTTGACAATACTTGAAAGACGCCATCACCTAACTGCAGTACGGAAACATCGAAAGTACCACCACCAAGGTCGTAAACTAAGACTTTTTCATCTTCTGCGTCTTTGTCCAAACCATAAGCAAGTGAAGATGCAGTAGGTTCATTAATAATTCTCTTAACATCTAAACCAGCTATTTTACCAGCATCTTTGGTAGCTTGGCGTTGAGCATCATTAAAGTATGCAGGTACGGTAATAACAGCATCAGTTACTTTCTCGCCTAAATAATCTTCAGAGAATTTCTTGATGTACTGCAAGATCATTGCTGAAATTTCCTGTGGTGTATAAGCTTTATCACCAATTTTAACCTTGTAATCAGTTTCACCCATGTGACGTTTAATAGAAGAAATAGTATTAGGATTGGTAATTGCTTGTCTCTTAGCAACTTCACCAACTTGGATTTCTCCATCTTTAAAGGCAACTACTGAAGGGGTAGTGCGATTTCCTTCTGGGTTAGTAATAATTTTGGGTTCTTTACCCTCCAAAACGGCAACTGCTGAGTTAGTAGTTCCGAGGTCAATTCCGATAACTTTTGACATTGATATGCTTCCTTTCAATTATTGTGCTACAACAACCATAGCTGGTCTTAAAGTACGATCTTTGTACAAGTATCCCTTTTGTAAAACTCGTACAACATGATCTTTTTGATCATCATTTTCAGCTGCAACGGTTTGAACAGCTTGGTGTAAATTGGGATCAAATTTGACACCTTCAGCTATAATTTCACTGATACCGTGATCTTTCATCGCTTTAACCAGTGAATCAAGTGTCATCTGTACACCTTTTTTAAGCTGTTTTGATGCTTCGTCATCGACTTTAGTAGCTAAAGCTCTTTCTAAATTATCCATCGCTGGCAAAACATCTTTAGCTAAGGATTGAGACTCATATTTGATAAGCTGCGCTCTTTCTTTATTGTAGCGATTTTGCATATTTTGCATCTCAGCTTGACTGCGCAAATACTTATCTTCCAGATCGTCTTTTTCTTTTTGCAATTGAGTCAAATTACGCTGCAATTTACTTTCCAAAGACTCTGGTTTCTTTTCTTCGTTAGCCTTAGTCTTAGAATTTTCTACTTCTGTCTTTGACTTTTTATGCTCATCTTTTTTTGGCTCTTTTTTTGAGTTTTTACTATTATTTTCTTCTTTACTCACGGCTAACCTCCTTTATTTGAATCTACCATAATAATCAAGTAATTTTTTAGATAGTTCGTTTCTGAAATACTCGAGTAATCCAATCACCTGAGAATACGGCATATTATCAGGGCCAAGTAAAGCAATTATGCCCTTTCCATGAGAGCCAACGCTGTACTCTGCCGTAAGCAGACTGTAATCCTTTAACAAATCATTTGATAATTCGGATCCTAAACTAACTCGAACCGGATACCTGTCGCTTTTCAAATTTTGCCTATTATCCAAAATACTGGAAATCAAATCATTATGCTCAATCATTTCATAGAGCGATCTTAAGTTTGAAATATCGTCCAGAGAAATGTTGTTAAGCAAGTTAATCTGACCATCAACATAGGTTTGCTCACTGGCAGCATCGTTAATAACATCCTCGACCAAATTAATCAGTTCAGAGACATGAGCAACTTTAAGTTTATTGCCCAAAGTCTTTTTAAGATAGTCTGGAGTAACTTGATCTAAAGTTTTGCCCACCAGCTGATCGTTAATCATGCGCACAGCCTGTTCAATTTCATCACCATTAACATTATAAGGTAAAGTATAAACCTGGTCATGAACGTCACCGTCACTAGTTCCTAAGACAGCCATAATCTGTCTGTTAAACAATGGCACGATACGAAAACCAGTAATAGTTAATTCACTATTTTCAGGACCTTCCGCAAATGCTGTGTAATTGGTTAGATCCGATAAAATTTTGACAGCTGCCTGTACGATATCGTTAACCTGATGAAATGGTTGATCAAGCTGACTAATGATTCGCTTGTATACAGAAGATGAAATTTGTAAAGGTTCAACTAAATTGTCAAGATAGTAGCGGTAGCCTTCAGTTGAAGGCACGCGGCCACTAGACAAATGAGTTTTCTCAATCAAACCCTTATCTTCTAAAACAGCCATTTCGTTACGAATAGTAGCACTTGAAACCTTAATAGGCAGTTGATTCATAACAGTTTTGGACCCAACAGGATCATGTGTCTGCGTAAAATCATTGATAATTGTTTTTAAAATTAATTCTTGACGTTCGGTCAACATAAATATCGCCCTCACTTTTAGCACTCAATCTGATTAGGTGCTAACAATTTATATGATACTAGCTTTTAGCAGAATGTCAAGTTGAGTGCTAACTTTTTTCTTAAAAAACGTCAATCATTTTTTCAGTATCATTAATTAATTCATCGCAGCAAAATAATTTTTAATTTCAGCCTCGTCTTGACTCATTTGTTGTGTTAGCTCTTTTAAATTGGCAAATTTAATTTCACCACGGGTATACTTATACCATTTAATTACCATTTCCTCATCATAGGCTTCCTGATCAAAACCAAATAAGTTTGACTCAATATAAAGCTTTTTCCCCTGGTTGATAGTCACATTATAGCCTACACTTGTCATTGAGTCATACCACTTACCACAAATCTTAGTTTTAGTCGCATATACCCCAATTTTAGGAACAGCCTTGTCATCACTCCAAACCAAATTAGCTGTAGGAAAACCGAGTTTATGACCATTGCGCAAACCGTGACCAACATAGCCTGACATAACATAGGGAAAACCTAACAACTTAGCAGCTAATTCCATATTTCCGCTAGTTATCGCCTTCTTGATTTCCGTAGAACCAATTTTTTGACCATCATAAGACTGCTTAGGGACATTAATTATATTGAACCTTCCCTTAGCAAACTTAGGGAAATTTTTCATATTAGCCGTGTCTTTAGGGCCATATGTGTAGTCAAAGCCAGCAACTACAGTGTCAGCATGTAATTTTACTATAATATTATCAACAAATTCCTGTGCAGTTAGTTTACTAAAAGCTTCATTAAAGTGCATCACCAACAAATAGTCAACTTTAAGTTTCTGCATCTTGTATGCTTTTTCTGGAAGAGTATCAATGTATGTAACTTTTTTATTTTGATAAACTTCTTTTGGATGACGATCAAACGTCATTACTACTAGTGGTAAATGTCTTTGCTTTGCTTTTTCTTTTGCGATTTTGATTAATTCTTGATGTCCGCGATGAACCCCATCGAAGAAACCTAAAGCAAGAATTATATTTTGGGGAATTATGTTTTCCTTAAAAGGGTATGTTAAATGGATAATTTCCATAATAAGACCTTCATTCACCTATTCATTTTGTAAAAGCATTAAATAAGGGCGATAAATGGTACCATCTTTGCGATATATTGCCTTAACTTTATTATTGTAACGTAATGCCACCTTTTTTGCATTCGTTTTCAAAGAAATAGCTGCACCATTTTTAACTTTAGACCATAATTTATCATCAAGATCCATTTGCACGTAATTTCTAAAAAAAGAATCAATTGGTTGAATAATTTGATCAATTAATTTAGGATCTTCGGTAATTTCAGAAAGTTTTACAGACTGACTAATATCAAAACCTGAACTAGATGTGCGGCGCAAACTTTTCATTACTGCTGGTATTTTCAGTTGGGTACCTAAATCATTTATTAAAGAACGAACGTAGGTTCCTTTACTACATTCAATTTCAAAGTCAAACATTTCTTGACCTTTTTCTTTATCAAAGATAGGTTCATTTACAAGATTATAAGCAAAAATTTTAACTTGCCTTTTAGGTCGTTCTACCTCAATGCCAGCTCGTGCATATTCATATAAATGCCTACCGTTAACCCTCACAGCAGAATAGATCGGCGGCACCTGTTCAATTTGTCCCACAAATTCTTGCATTGCATCTTTTATCTCAGTTGATTTGACTTTATTCGTGATCTTTTTGCTAGCTGTTATTTTGCCGCTAATATCGCAACTATCAGTGGCAAAACCAAGTATTCCCTGGCCAATATATCTTTTATTTTGAGTATGCATTAACTCAATTAGTTTAGTAGCCTGTCCTATTGCGACTGGTAAAACACCTGTAACATCAGGATCAAGAGTACCAGCATGACCTATTTTCTTAATGTGCAAGACTTTGCGTAATTGATAGACAACATCAGCACTCGTCATGCCTTTTTCTTTGTCTATCACCAATATACCATTTAACATTTTTCCCGTACCTTAACCATGAAAAAAGCGCCTAACAGCGCTTTTATTAATTATTTCTATTTTCATCCTGCTTTTTAACTTCAGCAATTAACCGATCAATTTTGCTACCGTATTTAACTGAATTATCTCGTTTAAATATTAATTCAGGAACTTTGTAGACAGTTAAGACCTGACCCAACAAATGCCGCATCATGCCCTTTGCCTTATTTAAACCAGCTGCAGCCTCTTCTTCCTTTTTAGCATCTTCTGAAAGAATACTGTAGTAAACAGTAGCATATGAGAGATCATTAGTACACTCAACAGCTGTGATTGTAACGTCATTAACACGTGGATCACGAATATTTTTGCGCAAAATTTTCGTTAATTCACGGAGGATTTCTCCTTCAACACGACCAATTCTGTGTTTCATGCTTTCCTCCCTGTTAATTACTCAGGTTTGACTTCTTGCTTTTCAACGGCTTCCATCTCATCACCAATTTTGATATCATTGTAGCCCTCAATTGTTAAACCACAGTCAAACCCTTGTTTAACCATTTTAGCATCATCTTTAAATCTTTTAAGTGAAGCCACTTTTCCAGTATATATTACAACACCGTCACGAATCAAATTGATTTCAGAATCTTTTGAAACATAACCAGAATCGACAAAGGCACCAGCAATTGTTCCTACCTTGGAAACCTTCCAAGTCTCGCGTACAGTTAAATTACCTACAACCTTATCTTCATAAGTTGGTTCAAGCATACCCTTCATGGCTGCTTTAACATCGTCAATAGCCTTGTAAATAATGCTGTACAAACGAATATCTACACCATCTGTTTCAGCTTGTGACTTTGCGGTAGCTGTTGGACGAACATTAAAGCCAATTATAAAGGCATTCGAAGCGCCAGCCAAGGTAACATCTGATTCATTTACAGCACCGACTCCGGCATGAATGATGTTTACACGCACACCTTCAACTTCTATCTTTTCAAGTGACTGCTGTAAAGCCTCTACAGAACCTTGAACATCCGCTTTTAAGACAACATCTACTTCCTTCATGTTTTCTTTCTTCATAGTGTCAAACAGGTTATCAAGAGTAACATGTTGAACATTTTCCCGAGATTGTTGCAAAGCTTGTTGCGCTCTTTGTTCACCAACACTTCTAGCCGTCTTTTCATCATCGAACACTACTATTTTATCAGCAGATTCTGGAACATCATTTAATCCGGTAATTTCTACTGGCATTGATGGAGTAGCCTTTTCGACTTGACGACCGCGGTCATTAGTCATAACACGAACTCTACCAAAGCGGTTCCCAACTACAATTGGATCGCCAACTTTTAGTGTTCCTTGTTGAACCAAAAGGTCGGCAACAGGACCGCGTCCACGAGAAAGTCTGGCTTCAATAACAGTACCAATTGCTTTTTGCGTTGGGTCTGCTTTCAATTCCATCACATCCGCTTGCAAAAGGATCATTTGCAAAAGTTCATCAACATTTTCACCAGTTTTAGCAGAAATGTTAACAAATATTGTGTCACCACCGTAATTTTCCGGAATTAGATTGTACTTCATTAACTGCTCAGTAACATGCTCAGGGTTTGCTCCCGGAACATCCATCTTGTTAATGGCAACAATAATTGGAACATTAGCACTCTTAGCATGATCAATTGCTTCAACAGTTTGAGGCATTACACCGTCATCTGCAGCAACAACCAAGACAACAATATCGGTAATTTCTGCTCCACGTTCACGCATATTTGAGAATGCGGCATGTCCTGGTGTATCCAAGAAAGTAATTGGCTGATTATCAACTCTTACCTGATAAGCACCAATTTTTTGCGTAATTCCTCCAGCTTCATGAGCCGAAACATGCGTATGACGTAAACGATCAAGCAGTGTTGTCTTACCATGGTCAACGTGTCCCATAATAGTAACTACTGGTGGGCGTTTAATTAAATGCTTAGATTTCAGAGAAGCTTTCATTCTCTTGTCATAAAGATTATCAATGTCAGATATATCCTCATGCACCTTTTCTTGAGCATTAATATTATATTCAGCCGCTACTAACTCTATTGCATCTTTATCAAGGGATTGATTTTGATTAGTCATGACACCCAGCATAAATAATTTTTTGACTATTTCAGCTGGCTCTCTGTGCAAAATTTTTCCTAAGTCTTGAGCATTCATACCCACTTCGTAAACCAGAGTATCTGGTAATGGCCGCTCTTTTCTTTGCGTTGGCTGCTTTTTAGGTACTTGTTCAAACTGCTTCTTCTTATTTTTACGCTTACGCTTTTCTTGGTGTTTCGAATAATTATTTGCACCATAGGTTTGATTTTTACCTTTTCTGCCTGGCTTGCCAGAGTTACGACCATGACCGTTGCCACGACGTTTTTCTTCTTTTTCGGGTTCAGGAGCAGCAGTATCTAAAATTTTAGGCTGGCGAACAGGCGTAGACTTTTGATTATTCTTAAACCTGGCTGGTGAAGGTTTAAGAATTTTAGGTCCAGTCACTTTAGGAGCAGTAGTTTCAGTTTTAACTACTTTATTTTCATTCTTAGAAACAGGTTTATTAGTTTCAGCAGACGTTGGTTTAGTTTTAGTCTGATTTTCCTTATAAGTCTTTTGTGCTCTTTCTGTTTGCCGATTTAATTTTTTCTCTTCCACTCGTTGTTTTTGCTTTAATTGCTTTAATAAATCTTGGGCTACTGGTTTAGAAGTTTTTTGACTCAAATTGGAATGTTGTCTAGTGCGATCTTGACTTTGTCTAGATCTATTATTTGACTTGTGAAAGTTATTGTTTTTTCTATTACTTTTACCATTCTTAGTTTCATCATGCTTTTTTTCATTTTTACGAATTGAAGTAACAGAAATTTTGATTTTACTGCTCTTTTTCGCTGGTCTTTCTTGCTTTTTGGCGGGAGCGGAGCTACTGCGGAAACTACCCTTTATTTGCTCTACTTGTGTATCTTCAAGTGATGACATATGATTTTTAACATCAAACCCCAGGTCCTTTGCTTTATTGACCACAGTTTTATTATCGATGCCTAATTCTTTCGCCAATTCATAAATTCTTGTTTTAGTCATCAAATCACACTCCTTCTTTGATTTTTTGTAACAATGCTTTGCCAAAACCAGTATCAGTAATTCCCAAAACTTTACGCTTTTTACCAATAGCTTGGGAAATTTCACTACTATTAAATTCCGTAATCACAGATACGTTATTTTGTTTTCCAATCTTGGTAATCTTTGCGGTGGTATCCGTCTGTGCGTCTTGAGCTAAAATAATCAGCTTAACTTTTTTAGCCTTTACGCTTATTGACACAATTTCAAATCCTGAAACCAGTTTACCTGCCTTTTGGCTTAGTCCTATTAAATTTAATGCTTTTTGTCTATTTTGCAAACCTATTTATCACCAAACAATTCTTTTCTTGCCTTTTGATGGTCAACATATGAATAAAGCTCTTGGTAAAACTCTTCAGGCACTTTTGTTCCTAAGCTGCGCTCAATCAGTCCCTTTTTCTGAGCGTTTTTAATCTGACTAGGATCAAGTGAGACATATGCTCCTCTACCAGGTTTCTTTCCAGTAGGATCAACTGCGATATTTTTTTCTTTGTCAACCACAATTCTGACTAATTCTTTTTTGGGCTGCATAGTATTAGTTAACAAGTCTTTTCGCATTGGAATCTTTCTTTTTTTCAAAAAGTTTCACCCCTTGCATTATTCTCCAGTAGTATCTACCGTTTCACCGTTAGTAACTTCATCTGGAAGTCCATCTTCTGTTTTGGTCTCTTCAGATGCAGGTTCTTCTTCTGTAGCAGAATTATCTGTTACATCACTTGCAGAATTTGCATCACCTGCTACGAAAGTGTCAGATTCAGCCTCTTTATTTTCCTTTTCAGCTTGATCACTGCTTTCATCAACAAATTCTACTTCTGATTCTGGTCTGATATCTATTTTATAACCTGTTAGCCGTGCAGCCAAACGAACATTTTGTCCCTTTTTCCCAATTGCTAGTGATAATTGGTAATCAGGAACTATTACTAAAGCACTTTTTTCATCATCTTCATCTCCAAATTGCACGGCAATAACCTCTGCAGGATTTAAAGCATTAGCTATATAATCTGACGGATCTTCTTCGTATTTAACTACATCTATATTTTCTCCGTCAAGTTCGTTGACCACATTTTGCACTCTGGCACCTCTTTGACCAACGCAAGTACCAACCGGATCAATGTTAGGATCGTTTGATTTCACGGCAATTTTAGTTCTGTCTCCTGCTTCACGTGCAATTGAAGCAACTTCTACCGTTCCATCGTAAATTTCAGGTACTTCTTGTTCAAATAACCTTTTTACCATATCAGGGGCAGTGCGTGAAACCGTAATTTGGGCTCCCTTAGAATCCGAGCCAACATGAGTCACTAAAACCCGAATCTGATCTTGTGGATTATAAGTTTCACCCGGCATTTGATCATTGCGAGGCATTACTGCTTCAACATTACCAATTTTAACATAAACAAAGCGATTATCACGTCTTTCAACTGTGCCGGTTATCAATTCATCTTCATATTGAGAATATTCATCAATAATATGGTTTCTTTCAGCTTCGCGTAAATGTTGCATAATAACCTGTTTAGCTGTTTGAGCAGCAATACGACCAAAGTTCTTGGGTGCAACCTCAAAACGAATTTTATCACCAAGTTCATAGGCCCGATTAATTGTCAAAGCATCTTTTAAACTGATTTCCAGGCGTTCATCATGAACTTCTTCAACGACAGTTTTTTCAGTCATTAATTTGAAGTCCCCTCTGCGCTCGTCAAATTCAACTATGACGTTTGTTGCTTGGTTATAATTCTTCTTATACGCCGCAACCAGTGCCGCTTTTATTGCTTCAACAATTACATCTTGTTTTATACCTTTAGTTTTTTCCAAAGTAGCAAACGCTTCAAGCATTTCTTTAGACATAATTTTTTAATCAACCTTTCTAAAACTCAATTGCAAAACGAATATTTGCAATTAATTTACGGGGAAGCGATAAAACCCTTTTTCTTGTTTTTACCTTTATTTCAAGCTTGATCTCGTTATCATCAAAAGATTTTAAAGTTCCCTCATATTCCTTTTCGCCTTCAACTTTTTGATAAAGGTTAACATGTACATAGTCATTTAAAGCCTTTTGCCAGTCGGAAGCATTTTTTAATGGTCTCTCGATACCAGGTGAAGAAACTTCTAAAATATATGGATCAGGAAATGGATCAGGTTGCAACTGATCAAGTTTCGTAGATAATAGTTCACTTAACCCCGCAATTTCATCCATATCAATACCATTTTCACGGTCAACGTATATTCTTAAATAATTCTGACCTTTTTCTTTAACATATTCCATATCAACAAACTCATCGTTTCGTGCAGCAATAATTGGTTTGATCTCTTCGATAACAGAATCTTTAACTTTCGCCAAGTACTTTCCTCCGTAATAAAAAGAGTGAGCAAATTTGCCCACTCCGAATCATTTATTCGAACTTCTTTAGGAAGTATAACACATTTATATTAATACTGCAAAATTTTAAAAGAGTGACAGTTGATTTTGATCTGGCATACCTGCTAAGACTTCGTTATCCTCCAAATAATCCATGATAGATTGGGATACTTTACCCCGATTAGCCAAATCTTCTTTTGATAAAAATTCTTGCTCAGTTCTAGCAGCAACAATCTGTTTAGCTGCATTGTTGCCTAGTCCCGGGACGGCATTAAACGGCGCTAAAATAGTATGCTTATCTATTATTTTAAAATTGGTCGCTTCTGACTTATTAATATCGACCATTTTAATTTTAATTCCACGTTCTAAACATTCATTAGCAATTTCAAGAACAGTTAACAAACTCTTGTCCTTTGCCGATGCATCGTTTCCCTGATTCTGAATATCTGCCATTGCCTTTTTGACCGTATTTTTACCATGACTCATAGCGACCAAGTCAAATAAGTCGGCACGGACTGAAAAATAAGCAGTATAGTAAATTTCAGGATAATAAACCTTGAACCAGGCAATTCTAAGAGCCATTAGGATATAGGCGGTAGCATGGGCCTTAGGAAACATATATTTAATTTTGAGACAAGACGGAATATACCAGTCAGGTATCTTATCGTTTTTCTTTAAAACAGCCATGTCTTCATCACTAATTCCGCGGCCATGACGCACAGATTCCATTGTAGAAAAGGCTACTTCAGGTTTAACACCCCAGTGGATCAGGTCCATCATGATATTGTCACGACAGCCAATAACATCTTTTAACTTACACGTGCCATTATTAACTAATTCCTCGGCATTTCCTAGCCAAACGTCAGTACCATGTGACAAGCCTGAAATTTGCAACAGCTCAGAAAAAGTAGTTGGCTTGGTTTCTTCAAGCATCCCTCTAACAAATTTAGTACCAAATTCCGGTACCCCTAGGGTACCTGTTTCTGATTGAATTTGTTCAGGGGTCACGCCTAATATTTTGGGACTTGAAAAAAGTGACATCACTCCGGGATCATCAGGGGGGATTGTTAACGGATCAACGCCCGAAAGATCCTGCAACATCCTAATCATCGTTGGATCATCATGGCCTAAAATATCAAATTTTAAGATATTATCATGAATGGAATGAAAGTCAAAATGCGTCGTTAACCAGGCAGCATTAACATCATCTGCTGGGTATTGTACCGGAGTAAAGTCATAAATATCCATATCATCAGGAACCACAACAATTCCTGCCGGGTGCTGACCAGTTGTCCTTTTAACGCCGCTGACTCCAGCTGCAAGACGATCTAGTTCTGCTCCGCGCAAATTCAATTCTTTTTCTTCATCATAATGCTTAGCATAACCATAGGCTGTTTTATCTGCCACTGTGGCAATTGTACCGGCACGGTATGAATTATCAGGTCCAAACATTACCCGAATAAAGTTATGAGCCACTGGTTGATAGTCACCAGAGAAATTCAAATCGATATCTGGAACTTTGTCACCATGGAACCCTAAAAATGTTGCAAATGGAATATCCTGGCCGTCTTTAACTAACTCTGCCCCACAGTTGGGACACTTTTTATCAGGCAAGTCATAGCCTGAACCAAATTCACCATTTTCAAAGAACTCCGAGTATTTACATTTTGGACAACGATAGTGCGGTGGTAGAGGATTGACTTCAGTGATTCCTGACATTGTAGCAACAAGGCTGGAACCGACGGAACCCCGAGAACCAACCAAATAGCCGTCTTTATTAGATTTAGCCACCAGTCTTTGTGAAATCAAGTAAATAACTGCATAACCATTTGAAATGATCGAGTTGAGTTCCATGTCAAGTCTGTCTTGAACTATCTTAGGTAACGGATCTCCATAAAGTTCATGAGCCTTGTCATAAGTCAAACGTTTCATTTCTTCATCTGCATTATCAATGTGAGGAGGATAAAGTCCATCTTTAATAGGTGAAATTTCTTCAATTGATTCAGCTATTTTATTAGGGTTGGTTATGACTATTTCCTTAGCAACATCTTCACCCAAAAAGCTAAATGCGTCCAGCATTTCCTGAGTGGTGTAAAAGTGCATATCAGGCTGCTTTTTGTTTCTATCAGGATTGCTGCGTTGTGCCGAAATTAAAATTGTACGGTAAATAGCATCATGTTCCTCAATGTAATGCGCGTCACCAGTAGCTATCACTGGTTTATTCAATTCCTTACCCAATTTATAAATGTTAGTCAGAATTTCTTCAAGTTCTGCTTCATCGGCAATCAAATGATCTTCAATCATAATGGAATAATTTGCGGGAGGTTGAATTTCGAGATAATCATAAAAGCGGGCTTTTTTACGGGCCTCATCATATCCCTTCTGCATCATTGCGACAAAAACATCGCCCTCAGAACAACCTGAACCGTATAGCAAGCCTTCATGATTTTTTACTAAATCAGACTTTGGCGTTCTTGGTATCCGATAAAAATCTTTTGTACTTGCGATTGAAACCAACCTGTACATGTTTTTAAGACCCGTCTGATTTTTAGCTAAGATGGTCATGTGTTGTGGTCGTGCTCTCTTAAACACTTGACCTTGAGCAGCATATTCGTTCATCTTACCCAAATTGTTTTCATGATACTTTTTGGTAAAAGCTTCCAGAAGCTTAAACATTAAATAGCCTGTAGCCTCAGCGTCCTGATTGGCTCTATGATGATGCTCTAAGACTACATTATATTTTTTAGCCAGTGAGTCAAGCGTATGTCTTGATTGTTCCGGGTGAAGCAAGCGCGATACTTCAAGTGTATCCACTACCGGTTGAGTTATTTCGCCAAGGTTTGCCCGTCTCAGTGCAGCATTAACAAATCCAACGTCAAATTGCACATTATGGCCGCAAAGTGGTCGATCGCCATAAAAATCTTGAAATTGCTTAATTACTACAGCTTCGTCATCAGCAGCCCCAACCATTTCATCAGTAATTGAAGTTAAGTTAATTGTCTGTTCGCTTAATGGATGGTGGGGATTAATAAATTTATCGAATCTTTCCAGAACTTCACCATTTTTCATCTTAACGGCGCCAATTTCAATGATGGTATCATAAACAGAAGAAAGACCAGTTGTTTCAACGTCAAAAATGACAAATTCACGATCTTTATAAGTCATTGATGCAGGATTAAGAACAAGCAGAGCATGATCATCAATCATATTAGCTTCAAGGCCATAAATAATTTTGACGCCATTCTTTTTACCAGCATTATATGCTTCTGGAAAGGCTTGAACATCTGCATGATCTGTAATAGCGATTGCCTTTTGGCCGAACTTTTTGGCGGCTTTGACAAAGTCTGTTGCCGTATTAGTCGCATCAAGCTGACTCATATTGGTGTGCAGATGTAATTCTACTCTTTTTTCTTCGCCTTGATACTTTTCCGTTCGACCGACATGCTCAATAATTTCCAAAGCTGAAATGTTAAAAACTGTATCATGACTCCACTGGTCCTGAGAAGCTGATCCCTGCATCTTTGCCCAGGTTCCAGGTTTTATGTCTTTCATACTTTGAATTTGATCTTTATCAGAAACAAATTTCTTAAATGAGATAGAATCAGTATAGTCTGTTATTTCACCAGTAAATATAATTGAACCGGTTTTTAATTCTCTGCTGGAAATATTAAAAATATTTCCCTCTATTACAACATTTCTGCTGCCATCGATAACATCTTTAATTTGTGTTATAGGCAGATTTTCATCAAGCTTACGGTTGCCATAACGACTTTTTTTAGTAGGATAACTTGGAGTTTTGACTTTTTCTTGTGTTGGAGCAGCATCATATTCTTCCTGCATATTTTGCTCATGCTGCTGCTGCAATTCTTGCAGACTGGCTAAATTATTGAGAGAATTTTCATCATCGATTTCAGTTACAAACTTTAAATTAAAGAAACCGTAATTTCTCATTTCTTCAGCTAGCTCATCAAGCATCTTTTGTTCAAGCAGCCCATCAACTACTAAATTATCTACGGGAATAATCCAGCGTCCATCTTCCTTTTTAGGTTTATGGCTGGAAATAAATTCTCGAGCTACCGGCTGTAAAGCCTGAGAATTCTGGACAGCATAGTGCCAATAATCGGTTAAGTAGTCATCCGCTCCATCCTGGGAACGAATATATAAACGAGTATTTACAAAAGAAGAAAAATTAGCGGTTATTGCCTTATTTAGTGCATCAAAAGTTGCAAATTTTAACGGTGTAGTAAAAAGAACGTGGATATCCCACCTGTGTTCTCTAGCGTAAACATCCACGTTCTCAATTTCGCCTTTTTGCAACAATTTATTATCTGCAAATTCTTGCGGAAACTTTATTTGCTGCAATAACCTTAAAAATAGTTTATTTTTATCAGTCACGAAAATTATCCTAACTCTTTATTAACAAAATCATCTAATTCAGACAGTGTCATTTCAGTAGCTTTTTCGTCAGCAGGTCTTTTGACTTCGACTACACCTTCAGCTGTTTTTTTACCGACTGTTACCCTGACCGGAGCGCCAAGTAAGTCAGCATCCGCAAACTTCACACCAGCACGCTCATTACGATCATCATATAATACATCATACTTAGCACTATATTTTTCTTCAAGTTTTTGAGCCAGAGCAGATTGATCATTATCTTTCATTTTCATTTGAACGATATGAAGACTAAAAGGTGCGATTTCTTTGGGCCAGGCTACACCATTTTCAGTTAAATGTTGTTCAATGACTGCAGATAATACTCTGGTAACGCCAATGCCGTATGAACCCATTATAACGGGCTGGGCTTTACCATTTTGATCTAAAAAGTCTGCACCCATGGTTTTGGTATAATATGTTCCCAGTTTAAAAATATGACCAACTTCAATAGAAGTAGTGAATTTTAAAGGGAGATGATCAACCGGATCCGGTTCACCTTCATTGGCTACCCTAATATCTCCAAACTTGTCTGGATTAATATCACGCTTTAAATTCACATTTTTAAATTGAAAACCAGTTTTATTAGCACCAACAACAACATTATACAAGTTTTTTACCGTGTTATCTGCAACAACTTGATCTGCCCAGTCAGCATTAATTGGTCCGACGCTACCCTTAGTGACACCAGTTATCTGTTCTAGTTCATCATCTGTAGCTACTCTAAGTGAATTTACATCTAACAGGTGCTTTAATTTTACTTCGTTGATCTGTTTGTCGCCACGAATTAAAACCAATACCTTTGCTTTTTCATCAGCAAGGTAAAGGATACTTTTAACTATCCGTGTAGCTGGCACTTGCAGGAATTGAACAAGATCAGAAATAGTTTCTTTACCTGGAGTAGCAACTTCTTCAACTTGCTTTAATTGTTCTTCTTCTGGCTTGAAAGTATCGACACTTGAAGCCATTTCTAAGTTAGCTGAATATGTTCCAGTTTCATTAGTGGCAATAGTATCTTCACCAATTGCTGCAGGAGCTTGGAATTCTGTCGAATTTTTACCACCCATAGTACCAGAATCAGCAATTACCGGGGTAACCTTTAAACCACACCGATGATAAGCGGCCGTAAAAGCTTTCTTTTCATCCTCAAACTGCTGATCAAGTTGCTCTTTAGTGGCAGCAAAGCTATAGGCATCAAGCATTATAAATTCACGAGACCTTAATAAACCAAAACGAGGTCTGTTTTCGTCCCTAAACTTTGATTGAATTTGGAAAAGAGCGATTGGCATTTGTTTATAGCTCTTTAAATCTTTAGCGACAATATCAGTAAAAGTTTCCTCATGAGTCGGTCCCAGTAAACTTTGGCGACCATGTCTGTCCTTTAATTTAAACATTTCAGGCCCATATTTTTGCCATCTACCCGATTCTTCCCATAGAGTCGCAGGCAAAAGATCTGGCATTGCCATTTCCGGCACGTTGATTTTTGCCATTTCTTCGCGCATTATTTTCTCGGCTTTACTTAAGACGCGATATCCTAAGGGCAAATAGGCATAAACTCCAGCTGTTACTTGGCGAACATATCCACCTCGCAACATTAATTTATGACTTTCAGCAACAGCATCAGCTGGTGCCTCTTTTAAAGTCGGCATAAATAATTTAGATTGACGCATTAATTCTCTCTCCCAAATTGTTTTTTTATTTAATAAAGTAACGGTAGATATCATTGCCCGTTACAGCAATAATTAAAACTAACAGTAAACCGAAACCGATTAATTCCACTATAGCTTCATGATTTTCAGAAATTGGTTTACCACGAATGATTTCAATAATATTTAGTAAAAATTTACCACCATCTAAGCCAGGAATTGGTATTAGATTGACAATACCCAAGTTAATAGAAATCATTGCCAAAAAAGCCAAAATATAGGTGAAGCCCATTTTAGAAACCTGTGATGTCTGTGAATAAATCCCAACTGGGCCAGAAAGTTTATTTAAGCTGAAGTGACGGAATAAACCACCAACTGCATTAAAAATCATCCCCGTAGTGGAAACGGCTGTATCCCAGCCACGCTTAAACTTAGCTTTAAAACTATCATCGCTTTTGGCTTTAATTCCAATTTGATAAACTTTTTGCCCCTGCACCTTAACGACTTGTGGTTGAACACTTATCACTTTTTGGTGATTATTTTTGACCACCGCAATATTAGTTTTTTCGCCTTTGCTTTGATAAATTTCTTCAGATATTTGTTCAAAAGAGGTTATTTTATGACCATTAACAGCCGTTATTTTTGAACCAGGCTCAAGTTTTGCAAGCGCAGCCGGCGAATTTGGTGCCACTTCTGCTACTTCTGTAGTAGCTGGTCCAGGAACGGTAAAGGTCCAAATCAAAAAGACAACAAAACCCAGAATAATATTCATCAAAGGGCCAGCAATGTTAGTAGCTAATTTTTGCCAGACATTTGCTTCTTGAAACTGCGTGTCACGGGGGGCAATGATCAGTTCAGTATTTGATTGATCAATGATAGTGGCATCATGATTAACATGATATGTTACTAGTTTTTCTTCTTCGCCGTTTTCATACCCTGAAATAAAGAGTTTATCAACTAGATCAAACTTAGTGATCTGCAATGGAATTCCTTCAAGCGGGACATCCGACTCAGAAGCATCAATCCTGACTACTTCATTTTGCTGATTAAGTTGCAAAACTACTCTCATACCAGGAGCTAACGTGGTTTCATCATCTTTACTTGCCAAACGCACATAGCCACCTAAAGGCAGCCATCTAATGGTATAAGTAGTAGGATTGCGTCGTACTTGGAAAAGTTTAGGTCCCATCCCAATTGAAAATTCACGCACTAAAATGCCGCATTTTTTAGCAACAATAAAATGCCCAAACTCATGGACAAAAACCAATATTCCAAATACAACTAAAAAGATTAGTATACCTTTCACAAGAATTCTCCTAGTGCATGATTCCCATTAGAGCAGCAAATACAGGCAAAACAAAGAGCATACTGTCAAAACGATCTAAAATACCGCCATGACCAGGTAGTATTTTGCCAGAATCCTTAACCCCGTAATATCTCTTATAAGCTGATTCAACTAGGTCGCCCATTTGGCCAACAATTGATAGCACAAAGGCAAAAATAATCATTTCAACTTGAGAATGATTTAAGTTGACAAAATAAACATAAATTGCCGCACAAATCACTGCACAAATTGTGCCTCCAATTGATCCTTCCCAAGTTTTATTGGGACTTATCACAGGCCATAACTTATGTTTACCAATTTTTCGGCCAATCATATATGCACCTGTGTCAGTAAGCCATACAACGACAAAAACGTAGCAAAGAAGTGCAAGACCATTACTTGCATTTCTGACGCTTGCCATATAATGAAAGCCTGTGCCGACATATAATGAGCCTAAAGTATAAACGGCTACATCGTCAAAAGTGGTTTTATTTTTAGTTAAAACAGTCCAGGTAAGCATTAGCATGATAAGGGCAAAATAAATACCATATTTCGTCCAGTGAAATGGCATTGACTGGATAAAATTATCTGGTACAGCCCAAGTGATTGTAGCCAGTAACGCCAATAAAAAATTGACTGAAACCAGAATTTGCTTTTTCATTAAAAAGAATTCGCTAATACCAACGGCTGCAAAGATGACGGTGAGCCACTCCATCCAGAGCCCACCCATAATTACAATAGGAATAAATAAAATTAAAGCAATTACTGCTGTGATTATACGTTGTTTCATATAAATACCTAACTATCCGATTCATCAAGTTTGCCGAAACGACGATGACGATTCTGAAAATCTTTAACAAATTTTTCTAAATCAGTTTTAGTAAAATCTGGCCAATTTTTCTCACTAAAAGCAAGTTCTGAATAAGCTAACTGCCAAAGCATAAAATTAGAAATCCTTTGTTCACCAGATGTTCTAATTAATAAATCAGGATCGCTATATTCGCCAAAACTCGCAGTCATCAATCTGTGGGAAATCATTTCCTCATCAATTTCTTCGCTTGTTATCGCATTTGTTTCAACGAGCGTGGCAAGCTCTTTTACTGCAGTCGTAATCTCTCTTCTAGAGCCATAATTGAAAGCAAAGTTCAAAATTAAGCCACTATTTGTGGCAGTTTCCGCCATTGCTCTTTGGACAACATCATAAGTCTTAGGCGGCAACTCATCTAAAAAGCCCATAATATTCACTTTGACGTTTTCCTTCATCAGGGTAGGCATAAATTTATCAAAAAAACGCACTGGCAAGTTCATCAAATATGCTACTTCTTCCTTGGGTCTGGCCCAATTTTCTGTAGAAAATGCATATAGTGATAAGACTTTGATACCAAGTTGGTCGGCTGCCAAAGTTATTCTTTCGACATTATTCATGCCTTCGTAATGGCCTGCAATTCGCGGCTTCCCTTGCCTAGTTGCCCAACGACCATTACCATCCATTATAATAGCTAAATGGTTTAATTGATTTTTTTTACTTGCCATTTAATTAGCCTTGTGTAATTTCCTTACGCTTTTCTTCCGCAATTTTGTCGATTCTTTTAGTAGCATCATCCGTAACTTTCTGCACTTTCTTTTCCAAATTGCGTTGTTCGTCTTCCGTGATTTCATCGTCTTTCTGTTGTTTTTTCAGACTGTTCATAGCATCACGACGAACATTTCTAATGGCAATCTTACTCTCTTCAGCCATCTTGTTGACTTCTTTGGCAATTTCTTGTCGTCTTTCACCAGTAAGTTGCGGGATCACTAAACGGATCACCTTACCATCATTTGCAGGTGTTAAGCCCAAGTTTGAAGCCAAAAGAGCATGTTCAATATTATCAAGACTGCTTTTGTCATAGGGCGTGATTAATAATACTCGCGGCTCCGGAATAGTGACACTGGACATTTGCGTTAGTGGTGTCGGGGCACCATAATAATCAACTTTTACACCTTCAAGTAAAGCTGCATTAGCAACACCAGCACGAATAGAGCCCAAGTTTTTTTCAAAAACGGTAATTGATTTATTCATATTATCTTGTGCTTTTTTAATAGCATCATTATTCATTATTTTCTCCTCCGATTACTGTTCCAATATTTTCACCTAAAACCACTTTTTTAATATTACCTTCAGTATTAACGTTGAATACAATAAGAGGAATGTTCGTGTCCATTGAAAGTGAACTTGCCGTTCTGTCCATGACTTTTAAGTTTTTAGAAATAAGATCTAACTGAGAAAGTGCACTATATTTTTTGGCATTGGGATCAACTTTCGGATCAGCAGAGTAAACTCCGTCAACTCCATTTTTAGCCATCAGAATGACATCCGCGCCTATTTCAGCGGCTCTTAGTGCAGCGGTGGTATCAGTCGAAAAGTAAGGATTACCAGTGCCACCACCCATAATTACTACTCGCCCTTTTTCTAAATGACGAATTGCTTTTCTTCTAATATATGGTTCTGCTATTTGTCTCATTTCAATCGATGTTTGCAATCTAGTAGGTACGCCTACATGTTCCAAGCCATCTTGAAGAGCTAAACCATTCATTATAGTAGCAAGCATACCCATATAATCAGCTTGTGAACGCTCCATTCCTAGTTTTGCACCAGTTTCACCTCGCCACATGTTACCGCCACCAACGACAATACCAATATCAACACCGAGTTCATGAACTGATTTGATTTCTTTTGCTAAATGACTAATGACCGTGGGATTTATTCCAGTTCCTTCAGCACCAGCAAGAGCTTCACCAGAAATTTTTAAAACTATACGCTTATACTTAACTTTAGTCATGACAGCCTCCTCTATTAACTTTAGTTATTCTACCATATAAAAAGCGCAAATGTGGACTTAGAAATAAAAGAGAGGGATTTCTTAAAAAAATTCTTTGAACTAAAAATTAACGGGAAAAGCAAAAAATCTCAAAGTTATCTACTTCGAGATTTTCAAAATATAATTAATATTTATTTTCCCTATTAATTTGCAGCAATAAATTATAAAGTGACCCATACAAATTTGAATCGTTCCTAAAATGAGCAGAAACAA
Source organism: Lactobacillus sp. M0393 (assembly GCF_016102025.1). Taxonomy (NCBI): domain Bacteria; kingdom Bacillati; phylum Bacillota; class Bacilli; order Lactobacillales; family Lactobacillaceae; genus Lactobacillus; species Lactobacillus sp. M0393. Next base: position 40,614 of record NZ_JACFPK010000004.1, read on the forward strand.
TGGCAGGCTTAGTTAAAGTATTTCCTATAATAGGGTTCTTTTCCTGTACCAATTTGTCATATTCTTTGTTAATACCACTTATTAAAATTGGTTGGGCACTGATACCACCACCAATAGCAATTTTTTCAACATCTACTACGGTTTGGATATTGAGAATTAAACCAGCTATTGTAAGACAATAGTTCTGAAAGATATTTACCGCGTCAGGTGACTTCTCCTTAATTGCCTCAAAAGCATGAAGTCCATCATTTTCTTTAGGATAATTAAGTTGGTGGTTTATCTTTTTAATAAAATTGACGGCAGAGCCAATGTTACCCAAAGAGCCCTGCATATTATCTGGGTGAGATAAATCATTAATCATAAAACTTAATTCACCAGCCTGATAATGTGTTCCTCTTAATAAGTGACCATCAATAATTATGCCACCGCCAACTCCTGTTCCCAAAGTAATAGCGGCACAATTTTGTTCACCTTTTAGACTCCCCAACCAGTTTTCAGCTAGAACACTGGCTTTACCATCATTAATAACAGCAACCGCTATGTGATACTTTTTACCATATATTTCGGCAAAGTCAATACCATCTAAAAATGGTAAGGCCCCGCCAAATCTTATTTTAGTATTTTCAATTTTACCAGGAGCACAAAAGCCGATGCCCTTGATATCTGATATATAGCGGTTAACAATCTGGTCAATATTTTCTAAAAACTTTGCTTTATCTTGATCAGTAGCAATTTTATCTTTTTCAATTATATTTCCTGCAGAATCTAATTTAGCAAATTTAATTTCAGTTCCACCAATATCAATGCTCAAATAATTTTTCATAAATCTCTTCCATATAAATCACGACAATACTGCAAACAACTTTAATACATTATCTCAAATACTCACCTTAAACAACTATTTGACATGCGAATTAAAAAAATCACCTATTTGCTTTATTGCTAATTTGGTTTCTGGACAATCAAATAAAACAAAAACATGAAAAAGATCTTGCCAAACATGCCACTGTACATCAACTCCAGCTTTTTGACATAAGAAATTTAGTATTGCTGAGTTATCGTATTTTACTTCCTCACTGCCACAATTAATTAAAATTGGAGGAAAGTCATGGAAGTCGTCATATATTGGTGAGATTAAGGGATCTTTCTTTTCGGGATTATCAAAGTATGGAACGGGAGCAGTTGCCCCAATGAGCATAGGATCTCGTTCATTTCTATAATATTCAGATGGAAAAATATTAAGCTGACTAATAATCGGAGAAAATACTGAAATTTTTTCAGGTAAATTTTTATGTTCATTTCGCAATTGAATAGTAAGTGTAAGAGCCAGTGTAGCTCCTGCTGACTCACCAAACAACAAAATTTTATCATATTTATCTTTTAAGTAAATATAGGCATTGTAGACATCTATTTGAGCATCTGGATGTTTTCCTTCTGGATACTGTCGGTAATCTACTGAAAAAACATCTGCTTTACTGCTTTTACCCAAACTTATTGCAAGTTTTCTTCTTGAAAAAACTGTTCCTGTAGCATAGGCACCACCATGAAGAAACATAATAACATTATTTTTGTTTTGCGCATTTTGAATTAAATAAAACTCACCTTTTACGAATTCTTTATTAACTTTCTTAACTTTTACATCGTCAGGTATTTTGTATTGATTCCCTATATCCGCATTTGCTCTTGCTACTCTTACAACTTCTGGTGTTAGCGGTTCATTTTGACTAGGCTTAATATTATTTCTAGAGAAATCAATCGCCTTTTTTGCTTGTTCACTAATCATTTTTACTCCCTATTTATTTGAATGATAAACTAGTTTTTTATAGTTAAAGCCAATCCATAGTACAAATATTAACAATAATCCAAAAATTACAGTTCCACAAATGAAAGTAAATTCAGCACTGTTATTTTTAAATAGTGCCCCAAAGCCTTGGGCGGTATATGGAGCAACTAATGTACCAATATTAGCAATTGTCATGACCACTGATGTAGAAAATGGTACTTGAGCAGGTGAAGTAAAAGCACCTACGCTTGACATTGTCGAAACCATTGTCATCGAAACTGAAATCCCTACCAGTATGACACCTATACTACTAACCAATAAGGAATTAGAAACACTAAATATAAAAAATGCTAATAGACCGCATCCGATGGAGATAGACAAATAAAAGTTTTTAATAGTTTGCGGTAAAGCCATGTAGATAAATCCACCTGCTGCCATTGCAAAAGACATTATTCCCAATAATGTACTTGCATCTTGAGCTGTGCCATATCCTTTTTCAATTACCAGAGTTGCAAACTTAATTGAAACAAAAGCAAAGATAGAATTAAATAAGAATATGAAGAGTGCTAAAAGCCAAATTTTCCCATTTATTTTTCGACTATTATTTTCAGGTTTTTCAGATTTATTGTTCTCTTGATCAATTCTTAAGTTCTTAGGTATATAAGCAAAAAACATGAGTAAGACTGGCAAAGCAACTGCATTAACCCAATAGGCCATGTGCCAACCATAATTTAGCAGCACCCCTGCCAAAAAAGTCATTAAAAACATCCCTAATCCTTGAACTACACTTGACCAACCAAGAAGTTGCTGTTGCTCTTTGCCGCTGAAAAGAGAAATGATTAAAGATTGAGAACACGATGCTAATAGTCCTGTTCCAATTCCGATTCCAATTCTTGACGTAAAAATTAACCCAAAATTATTACTAAGTGCAGGTACTATGCCACTAAGAAAAATTATAAATAAGCCTAAAATTATTGTGCTCTTAATTCCAATTTTGTCAGCTAAAATATTACTGATAGGTGTGAAAACAATTATTCCAAGTGATGAAACCGTCATGGTTAATTCAACAAGAGTTGGATTAACATTTGAGAAAGATTTAATCATTAAGGGTATAGTTGCAGCAGTTGCACCCGATGAAACAACAAAAATATTTAACAATAAGATTGCTAATTTTAAACCGAAATTCTTTTTATTCATTTTTGACTCCTAAGATCGCTGTTTGTTTAAATAAGTCATTGATTTTTTCAACTTCTTGTTCATTAAATGGTCTAAACCCAATACCCTTCATCTCTTTACTTAATTGATAAAGGGAATATTTCGCAAAGTTTTTCATATTTCCTGGTAATGTCAAGAAATCCCAAAATGGTACCAATTTACTTATTTTGCTAGTTAAGTTCTTATTTTCTAAAAATTCACCAATAGGGGTATGTATATCAAAAAACTCAACAATAGGTTCCTTAACAGTTAAATAGATATGATATTCTCCAGATGGCAAAGTATATTGAGCATGGTTGTCATTTACTATAAGCTCTCTAACATTTGAGAATTTCAGCATCATTTCACTGCCGTAGGGAATATGAACGTTAAAAGCAACATGAAATGCATCTTTAATTTCCCAATTTACTTTTACTAATCCAGTTGGCAATTTTATCTGACCAGATACTGTATGGAATTTTGTTGATATTGCTGGATCAAACTCAACATTGTTTCCAGATTGTTTTAATCCAAGTAAGTATTCATATGCCCACGCCATTACTGAACCATTAGAATAGTGATTTAATGAATTCATACCATTTTCAGCTATTTTCCCTTGATCATCGAGAGAATTCCATCGTTCCCAAATTGTTGTAGCTCCATGATCAACTTCAAATAACCAACTTGGGTAATCTGTTTGCAAAAATATTCTTAAAGCCAGATTTTTCTGATTGTTTTCAGATAAGGCTGGCAATAAAATTGGTGTCCCCACAAATCCAGTATCTAAATGATTTTGCTTTTTTTCTATTTTCTCAACCAATAGATCAATGACCTTCTGTTTGGCATTTTTGGGATACAAATGAAATTTTAAGCAAAGAGCTAAACCCGTTTGTGTATCCGCAACTGTTAGTCCATCTGCTGTATAAAAATGTTTTATAAAGGCCGTCTTGATTGAATTTGCTAGTTGACTATATTTCTTTTCTTCTTTTTTAAAATTAAGCACTTTAGCTGCATTTTTTACAATGAAAGAAGAATAGTAATAAAAAGCACAGGCAATCAAATCATCTGCAGTTTTACCTTTGAGTTTCAGAATATCTTCTGTGTCTAATGCTAGCCAATCGCCTAGTTGATCGTCACCTAACCACAAGAACTCATTACCAGCTTTTTTGGCCCTCTTGTGAATCCAGTCTACCCAGGATTTCATTTGCGAAAAGTTTTGTTTTAAGATTGATTTGTCTTGACTTCGTTGATATGAAATCCAGGGGATGATAGTCGCTGCATCACTCCATACAGCTTTGCCGCCGTCATCTGTATCAACTCTTGGCACATAAAGTGGAACTTTTCCCTCCTGTTCATCTTGTTCAATCGCTATATCTTTAGCAAATTTTTTAAAAAATGCGTAAGTTTCCATATTATAACTAGCTGTTTCGGCAAAAATAGCAGCATCTCCTGTCCATCCCAAGCGCTCATCACGCTGAGGGCAATCAGTTGGTATATCTATAAAATTTGATTTTTGCCCCCATTTAATATTTTCAAAAAGTCTATTTACTTTTTTATTATCAGTTTTTATATTGCCTGTTTCCTCCATATTAGAATACAAGGCAAAAGCCTTAAAATCGTCAGGATTAATTTCTTTAGCAAAATTATCCAATTTTACATATCTAAAACCAAAATAAGTAAAGTGTGGCCTGACCCACTTTGATTTACCATTACTTTTGTAGGTGAATTTTGCCCTAGCTGAGCGAAGATTATCTCTATAGAATTCTTCATCTTGCAAAATTTCACCATATTCTAACGTTACTTTTTGTCCTTGAGGCAAATTATTTTTAAATTCAACCCAACCAGCAATGTTTTGACCAAAATCTAAAACTGTAGAATTATTAGGTGTATGAATAATTTTTTTAACTTTGAATACTTCATGCTTTTTGACTGGTAAACTTAACCTGTCATTTAAGACGCCTTTAGTTTTTTGGCTTAAGTGCGCAGACTCTAAAACTTTTGATGAAATAGTATCATCGTAATCTTCACCATAATATATTCCCGAATCAGTAATAGGTGATTTAATTACTTTCCAACTTTCATCTGTGGTAACTATTTGTTCACCATTTTTATTAGTAATTATCAAATTAGCAATAGCAAAAAGATCTGCACCATAGTTATTTGGTTGTCCACCATGAGTTTTTAGGCCCAGTTTACCTTTATACCAGCCATCCCCAACTAAAATTGAGATAACATGATTGCCGCTACTTAAAAAGTCAGTTACATCATATGTTTGAATTTGAATATTACGAAAATAATTTGTAAAACCGGGGGTTAAATATTCATCACCTACTTTTTTATTGTCTATGTATACCTCATATAGTCCCAAAGCAGAAATGTAGAGCTTAGCATTATTTGCTTTCTCTACTGAAAACTTTTTGCTAAATATCACTGAATGAAGTTTATGAAAGTTGGTTCCAATCCAGTTTCCTTTTAAATTTTCATTGATAAATGCCGTTTCAAACCAAGTTTCTTTGTTTACAATTTTTTCTTTATTTTTAACAGACATAATTACATAATATTTGGTTCTTGGCTTTAAAATTAACGAAATATCATATATTAAGTCGTTAGCCGCCTCCCAGTTGGTTTGATAAATCGTTTTACCATTATTTTTAATCACCAATTTCCTTTCTAATTTTTGGTCAGTACCTTGATCTAAAAAGCCAACTATATGCAAAGAATTATTAAAATCAAAACCTAATGGTTTAATCATATGATTTACTTCTATAGTTGTAAGCTTCATAAATATCTCCCCTTTCTGATATCGCTTACAAACAAATTATGGTATAATTTTAATAACTTTTTTTATGTTTTCTGTTTATTTTTTATGTTTTCTGCTGCAAAAGGAAATATTTTATGATAGCTAAATATCTTGAGGAAATTTTAAATAACTTTCATCGCGCTACAGACTTGAACTTATATGTTTTTAAAAACCAATATGATCAAATAAGAAAGTACACATCACCTTTAGCTCCAAACTTTCCACTGAGTTTATTAAAAGAATCAGAAAATACAAGCAATAAATTAAATTTAATATTGTTTAATAATCAATGCGCCATGGGCTTTTTTAACATAAAAGATTTAAAAATTATTGGCTTAAACTTAAATTTTACAATTGCTAATAACAAAAATTATGATCGCCTAGCTCCACTATTAGGATGGAATAAATTTTCACAAACCATGAAATGTCTTTATTTCATGGTCTTTAATAAGTGGCCAATAATAGCAAAATCCAGTGAAACTTTTTCCCTAGGGGAAAATATTTCACTGGATAATGAGAAAAAAGCTTCTTACAAAGGATATCTGATAGAAACTGAATTAATGAAAGCAGTTAGTAAGGGTAACTTAGATGAATATAATGATATCTTCAAAAAATTCGTCAAGTATGGTAATTTGGGTACATTTGGAGGTAACAAGCTCAGAAATTCTAAGGATATGGCAATTGCTGCAACTACCTTATATACTAGAGCAGCAGTTAAAGGTGGTGTTCCCGTATCTGAAGCATTCGGGCTCAGCGATGAAATAATAAAACAAATTGAAAAAGATACCGTCATATCTAACTACTATGAATATTCAAGAGCAATTGGTGAAATCTTTGTAGCTCGAGTTAACAGAGTAAAAAGGAATAATATAACTTCCATAGTTTATCGTGCACAAGAATACATTTTTTCTAACTTAACTTCTATCAAAAATATCAGTGAAATTGCCGCAGAACTAAATGTCAGTACCTCATATTTACAACATCTTTTTAAAAAAGAAAAAAACTCTTCCTTAGTAACTTATATGAACCAAGAAAAGGTAAATTTGGCTGTTCACGAACTGATTTTTACTAATAAAAAAGTAGAAGAAATCGCGTATGATGCTGGGTTTAGCAGTACAAGCTTGTTTTCGACTACCTTTAAACGTTTTAAGGGTCTATCGCCTTTAAAATATCGCAAAAAGTTTAAATAGCCGAAGGATGAAAATTTTATTTTCGAAAATTGCAATTTTCGTTAATTTATCAGGTAATTTGCCATTATGTTTTTGAACTTTATAATATAATTTATTACTATCTTTATGAAGTTTTTAAAAATTTATCCTAAAAGAAAAAGTATTTTTAAATTATAAAATGAAAGAGTATTCGTTCGAATCATATAAATTAGCTGACATAGGTGATTACCTGAAGGTTTTTGCTTGCAGCGCCGTTATGTCTCAACCAATAATGTCCTTAATTATGGGAGTGGGACAACCATATAATACGCAAGATATTTTTGGCGTTATGTATAATTTGGTTAAGTATACTGCTCCAGCATTTATCTTTGGCATTTTGTATACAACTATTCGTACTAACGATATAGCAGGCAATTTTTCATATCAAAAACATTTACGAGCAAACTGGTCAAATTTGTTTGTTCCTACAATCTGGTGGACTTTGATCTACTTGTTGGGAATGCCCTGGCTTCAGCAAATAAGAAAGTTCAATAATTTTGGTACATTTTGCTGGCAATTTGTCAACGGTAACGCTGCTCCTCATCTATGGTATAACACCATGATGTTACAATTTATAATTTTAATGCCAATTTTCTGGGGAATCAGTCGTTATGTTGCTAACAACGTAAAACGGGGTTTATCAGTTGCCGGTATTACGTTTGTTTTGTATTTTTTCTGGCTGTGGTTTTATGACTTTTACGTTTTTCATGGGCCATACGAAAAAAGCTGGTATCTGCTGGATCGTATTTTCATTTCGTTTGTGATTTACGGTGTTTTTGGTGTATTGGCGTGGCAATTTAGGTATTATGTCAATACGTTTCTATATAAGTTTTGGTGGCTGATCTTAATTGGTTTTGCTGCATGTTTTTTCTGGACTAATTTTGAATTACATGGCTTTGGTCATCCGGTTCTTTTTGCAAACGTGCCTTATTACAAACCGTCCATGACATTTTACTGTTTAGCCGTTATAGCTTTAGTAGCTACACTATGTTTATTTAACGTTAGACACAAATCAGAAACTTGTTTAAAAGTTTTTCACTTTCTAGCAACCTATGCCTATAGAGCATATTTATCGAATGTATTCTGGGATCAACTGCTTTGGCGTGGACTGAATATGAGTTATCATGCCGTATATCATCCATTTCTAACATTTTTTGGCATGTGGATACTGACTTGGACATTGTCCTTCACTTCAGCATATTTTATTCATATTTGGTGGTCAAAAACCAAAAGGTTCTTAAGCAGCCTTAGTTTAAAATAACAAAAAAACACTTTGACAATGATTAAAATCAAAGTGCTTTATTTTTTTACTTTTTTACTATAGAAGCAATACCTGCCATAATATTTAAGTATTGTTTTTCATTTTCCACAAAAGAGTCATTGTTAACAATAATATCTGCTATATCCTTTACTTTTAGCGCTCCATGCTTGATTTTGAACTGATCCTTCTTTTTGGTCCGTTCTACTATTTCATCAAAAGTAAAATCTTTGCCGTTATCAATTGTTTGCTTTTGGTATTCTCTTTGTGCGCGAACTTCAAGAGGCGCTTCAATGTAAATGTTCATCATTTTAGGACCCAGTTCTTTTTTTAGATAAACACCCAATTCTGAACGGTAGAGGCTTTCTATTGATGCATAATGAATATTTTCTTCTTGCATTTTACCTATTAAACGATATAAAAACTCTTTAAACACTTTTTCAGTGTCTTTGGCATAAAGATTGGTAAAATCTTGTTCTGAGGGATGTCCAGTGAACTGATAATTGCGTTCTATCATCATTTCTTTTTCGATTGCAATGATCTTCATTCGTTTTATACCAATGCTGTCAAAATAGATTCCAGCAGCTGATTTGCCACATTCACTTAATCCGCCTAAAGAAAACATACCTTTGACAAAATTTTTACGATTTTCAAAATCTTGCTCAGTAAATTCCATTTTCACGCCTCCATTAAAACTAAAAATACTGCCCTGTAAATTAACAGTGCAGTTTTAAAGTATACACGGAGCGTTGATTTTTTGCAAGCGATTTCATGGAAAATTAAGTAATTTTCATCACAAATTCTGCTCCATCTGGAGTAGACAAGAAAATAGCTCCAGCAATTAACAAGAATCCTACCAAAAAAGCAATATACTTTGTTGTTTTAGAAAACCGACCAGCAAAACCAAGATATATTAATATTGCTCCAATGGCAAGACCTAAAACCATAATCCAAAACTTCATAAATTTCCTCCTATATTAACATTTTCACAGCTTACTTTTGATTGGTATCCAGGCTTCATCATATCTGATGTGCTTTTGCGAATTGTCTAAGACTAAAAGCAAGGAAGTTATGATATCATCATTTAAAAGATAATTATTTTCTTTTAAATAAGATCTTATAGAATTTAACCACCCCTTATTATCAATATTTTGAGCATTACCCACTACAACAGTATGCAAACAAGTTTTGGAAGGGATAGTATTAACACGATTACTATTTTTTAAACCAAAAGCTTTGAAATATTTTTCGCTGATAATCATTTCAATTTCTGGTTCAATTTTTGATGTTTTATTCAAAACATCCTTTTTTCTATAACGGATTGAGCCATTCGTTATCGGCATTAACTCATTCCAAGTGCGATATTCATCTGTTTGTTCTTGATTACTTTTATGAGGGCCGTCCATTTCTCGTAAAAACAATGTTTTTAATGTTGGTGATTTTGTTATTTCAAAAAAACTGTGATAGTTCAAAACTTTTTGTAAAAGCTTTATGTTGTGAGTCATTACTTCTATAGAAGCGTTGATACGTTTAAGTTCTTTTTCAGAATCATGCAAATTTTTTACTAAAAACTTTAAAGCAATTTGTTCATTTGAAGCGTTTAATACATCCAGTGTGTCATTAAGAGTTAAACCCGACTGACTAAGATACCTAGCCATGAAAATTCGATATGTATCATTTAAATTAAACTGTCTCTGATTATTATTGCCTACTCTTTTAGGGTTGATTAATTTTTTTCTCTCATAATATTCTATACCCTTAATGGAAATCCCAAAATACTTACCCAGCTGTGAAGAAGTATAGACATAGGGATACGCTTTATGATCTATCATTTTTCTACTTCCTTTGCATGCTTATAGCTATATTAAAGCAGAAAAAAAGACTTTAATATATTTTGTCAAAGTCTTTTAAATTTTTTTAACTATTTTTCATTCAATTTAGAAACGGCATCTTTAGCTGCAGCGCGTCCAAATACTCCACAATTTAGTAATGACATACCATCTCCAAAGTAATCGATTCCCATTACTCCACTGTCAGCACATGAACCGGCTGCGTATAATCCTGGAACGGGCTTTTCAGTACTGTCAAGAACCTGACCGTTTTCATTAATTTTTGCTCCAGTATAACCATCAGTACAAATTTGTGGCATTCTTAAAATGTAAAATGGCGCAGTTATTTTGATCATATTTTTACTGTTTTTGTGGAAGTCCTCATCTTTTCCTTTTTCACAGAGTATATTGTACCGCGAAACTGTTTCTTTGAGGTTATCAGGATTAATTCCAACATCCTTTGCCAATTTTTCAAGATTATCTTCTTTATAACCAAAGTTTTTACCATGAATTGTCTTTTTGGTTAGGCCCAATTCCGTCATAACTGGATACTTTTCTGCCGTCTTCTGCCCATAAACGGCATAGCCTTCATCATAACCATTACGCCAGCATCTTTTAGTAAACTCAAATGTGAAATCATCTTCAGAAACCAGTCTGTGACCGCCACCATCAACACATAAGACATCATAGTTTGGTAAAGTAGGAGATTCAGGAATTGCCTCTGGGAATTTATCGCCAAAAGAGACACCGTAAAAGTAATACATAAATTGCAAATAAGGAACATTTATTATTTTGGCATTAACCTGCTTGAAAAAGTTCAAAGCTGATCCATCGCCATTGCCAACTATTACCTCTATATTGGTCATTTTAGGATTAAGTTCCTTAATTTTTGCCATATTTGCGGTATAAGAACCTGTTCCAACTATTACCGCTGACGCATAGATCGACAGTTTATCACCATCTACAGTAGTTGCTTTAACACCTTTAACTTTTCCATCTTCCACGATTAGCTCATCTACTTTTATTCCCAATCGCAGATCTACACCTTTTGCTTTGGCTGAATCAACCAGAGCATGAATTAAAGTGGTTCCCATACCTTTAATAGTGTGAGCGCGTTTTGTTAATCTTGGCTTTTTAGGAGCTATATTAACCACTTTATCCCATTTTATTCCCTGATTTTCTAAAAATGAAATATAATCTGCAGACTCATTAGCTAGCTTGCGTAACAATTTGGGTTCAATATTTGGCTCATCACCATAAACAGTCATTAAATCATTATAAAAGTCATCGGCTGAGTCCTTAATCCCCCTTCTCTTTTGTTCATCCGTATCAGCACCCATGACAAATCCTTGTGCACGGGTAGTAGAACTGCTATAAGTTTGTCCTGCTTCTAGAAGGATTACTTTAGCACCTTCGTCTGCTGCTTCAATTGCAGCACTAAACCCAGTTAAACCTGCTCCAATAGCTATAACATCTGTATGTATTTCCTTATGCTTAGGAGCAGGTTTGTGAATTTTGCGATTTGCAAAAGATTGTGGGTTACCCTCTGCTTTTGAAATTGCTTTTGCAACACCAGAAATGTATGCATTTGAAGAAACTGTTGCACTAGTGATCACATCAACAGCAGTAGACTGATTTTCTATTATTTTATTTTTTAACAAATCAAATGCCATTCCGCCAATTACTGGCGTATCAGTATATTCTGGCACAACAATATTTGTTATTTTATTATCTTTAAATGTGACATTCATCAAAGCCCTGCCAGTACCAGGCAGTCCCTGGTTTTCTTTAAAAGACTTTACTTCAACTGTATAATTACCATCTTTTACAGTAGTTTCTGTTTCGGCTTCTACACCATTAAGCTGATTCTCAATATCTTTTAGAGCTTCGTTAAAGCCCTTAGAAGTTATTGATGCTCCAGAAATCACATCAACTTGAAATTTTTTACTTTTATTTGCAGCATCTACAAGTTTTGGTAGGGCTTTTTCACCGACATCTTTGGTTTCATTACTTGAAACTAACTCTATTTCACTTAATTTATTGTCAGCAAATTCTCCTTTTAAAACTATCTGACTTTTAAATCCCTGGCCTTTACCTATAAATGATTTCTTAGTCATTTTTATTTCTCCTTATAAATATCTTTTACAAATTTATTTTAATTGATGAAGTAACTTCATCGTCAAGATCATAAGTGATAAAAGTCACAATTTTTATAAAAAAAGTATCTTGCTGCCAGTGCAACAAGATACAGTGCCAATTTTTATAAAAACTCTAGCACTTAAATACATTTCACTTTCCTATGTGATTTTCATTACAAATTCGGCTCCGTCTGGAGTAGACAAGAAAATAGCTCCAGCTATTAATAAGAAACCGACCAAAAAAGAAATATATTTTGTTGTTTTAGAAAACCGACCAGCAAAGCTAAGGTATATTAGTATAGCTCCGAAAATTAGTGAAAGAATCATAACCCAGAAACCCAAAAATATCACCTCGCTTTAAGTAAATCTAGTTAAAAACAAAATTTTTTCCTTTAATAGATACTGCACTAATTCTAAAAGAAATTCCGCAATAAATGTAAATTGCTTTTAAAAATAAAAGAAAATTTAAGTTTTTTTGTTGAGATAGCTGTTTGTTTTATACGTTATCTTGTTTTTTCTTATCATTTAGGATTGATTAAGATTTTTGTTACCTTAAAATGAGCGTTCAACTGAATACAAAAAGCCCTCATCAATAGAGATGAGAGCTTTTCATCAGATAATTTTATCAAAAATATCTATTGCATTTGTTCTTTTACTTCAGCAGCAAAGTCTTCTTGCTTCTTCTCAATACCTTCGCCAACTTCATAGCGCTTATATCCGACAACTTCGCAGCCTTCTGATTTAGCATATTCTGCTACAGTCATGTCGCCATCTTTAACATAAGGTTGGTCTACTAAACAAATTTCACTAAGATACTTGTTTACTCTACCTTCAACAATCTTAGGAATAATCTTAGCAGGCTTGCCTTCATTTTCAGTTTCCTTAGTGAAAACTTCCTTTTGACGTTCAAAGTCAGCCTTTGGTACAGAATCTTTGTTCAAGTATTCTGGATTAATTGCGGCAACGTGCATGGCAATGTTCTTAGCTGCTTCTTCACTGTTTCCTTTTAAGGTAACAACTGCAACAATTGCACCACCATTATGCTTGTATGCACCAAAAACTTCGTCATCATTTTTAGTAATTAAATCAAATCTTCTTAAAGTGATTTTTTCACCAATAACTGCTGTTAAATTAGTGATAGCATCACCAATTGTTGAATCACCTAGCGGAGCTTTCAATGCTTCGTCAACATTTGCTGGTTTCGCTGCCAAAATAGCTTTGGTAACATCGTCTACTAACTTAATGAATTTATCATTAGATGAAACAAAGTCAGTTTCTGAGTTGACTTCAACCACAACTGCATCGTTGCCATCAAAAGCATATTCAGCAAGACCTTCGGCTGCGATACGGCCACTCTTCTTCGCAGCTTTAGCAACGCCATTTTCTCTTAAAATGTCAATTGCTTTTTCAATATCACCATCAGCTTTAACCAAAGCCTTCTTGGAATCCATCATGCCAGCACCGGTGCGGTCACGTAATTCTTTTACTTGTTTAGCAGTAATACTTGCCATTATTTTCCCTTCCAAATAAAAACTTATTGATAATTAAAAACTAGTCTTCATCTGAGTCAGAAGTTTCTTCAGCTTCTACTGCTTTTTCTGCATCATTTTCAGTATCAGCATGCTTTTCTTCTGCACCCTTAGCCATTTCAGCCTCGGCATCATCGTCATCTTGACCTTGTTTACCTTCAATAACAGCGTCAGCCATGGCACCAGTAATTAAACGAATTGCACGGATAGCGTCATCATTTGCAGGAATGACTACGTCAACTGGATCTGGATCAGTGTTAGTGTCAACCATAGCAACAACAGGAATACCAAGAATGTTAGCTTCGTGAACAGCAATCTTTTCTTTCTTAGGATCAACTACGAATAAAACGTCAGGAATTCTAGGCATATCTTCAATACCACCTAAGAATCTTTCCAATTTATCCTTTTCTTTAGTCAAAAGAGAGGCTTCCTTCTTTGGCAACACATCAAATGTGCCATCTTCTGACATCTTCTTCAAATCTTTTAATCTTTGTACTCGGCTTTGGATAGTCTTCCAGTTAGTCAAGGTACCACCTAACCAACGTTGGTTAACGTAGTATTGGCCAGCACGAGTAGCTTCCTCAGCAATTGAATCTTGTGCTTGCTTCTTAGTACCAACAAAAAGAATAACGCCGCCATTTTGAGCAACGGCTCTAACAAAGGCATAAGCATCATCCAACATTTTGATTGTTTTTTGCAAATCAATGATGTAAATACCATTTCTTTGGGTGAAGATATAAGGAGCCATCTTAGGATCCCATCTTCTGGTTTGGTGACCAAAATGGACACCAGCTTCAAGCAATTGTTTCATTGAAACTACTGACATATTAAATTCCTCCTACGGTTTTAATCCTCTCAAGCGGTCATTTCAGTATTTCACCATTGTGTGGCACCAAAATACTGATCGCCCTTGATGTTTTCTACATATATGCTAAAACGCATACGTTAAAATAATACTAGATTATTGCTGAAGATGCAAGGCTAAAAGTTAACTTTATGCTCTTTTAAAAATTTTTCTTTCCATAACCTGTTATGGTGTTTAAACCAGTATTCTCTCTTAAGTGCCAAATTTTTATCTTGAAATTCTTCATGATAAATTAATTTTACTGGTCTGCGTGATTTAGTATATTTAGCACCCTTACCGTTGTTATGAGCCTCTAATCTTTTTAATAGATCGTCCGTAAAGCCCCCATAAAAGCTGCCATCACTACACAACAAAACATAAAAAAAGTATTTTTTTAATTTTTTCCTTTTGACCTTATCTTGTTCAGTCTCACGAATGATACACTGAATAGCAGGAAGATAATTGCCTTTTTGATCGTGTACCTCAATTGCATCTTTTAACACTAATCCGTCACTACCAGTATGCTTAACTGCTTCAATAATTATCAAATTGCAGTCTTCTCCACGGTGGGAAACGTATGGTTGAATCACTTTAATACTCAAATCATGCTGAAGACAAAAATAAGCAATTTCGTTTAACCGCTCAGGCCTATGAACCATAAACATTTTTCCCTTCATCTTAAGCAGGCCGCTCGCCACAGCAATTATTTCTTCAAGATTAATTAAGATCTCGTGTCTAGCAATGGCTTTTGCTGGATCGGGATTAACTTTATGGTTTGGCGCCACTTTAAAATACGGTGGATTTACGACAATAACATCATAAGAATCTTTTCTTAAAAATTTCGGGGCATCCTTAACATTTTTTTGAAAAACTTGAATCCTGTTTTCCATCTGGTTTAGTGCAATAGATCGTTTAGCCTGTGATGCCACTTCTTTTTGAATTTCAATTGCATCATATTTGGCACGATTAAAATAGGCCATGTACATTGTAGCTGCACAATTACCCGCACATAAATCAGCTACTTTAGAATTGTCTTTAATAACATTTTTTGCGGCTGCCGCTAATAAGAGCGTATCTAAAGAAAAACTAAAAGAGGTCTTATTTTGAATAATTCGTAAATCGTCACTATACATATAATCAATGCGTTCATTTTTCAATAATTTTCCCATAAAAATTTGTCCTCTTCCTCAGCTTTGTTATAATATTCTACATCAATTGGAGGAAATTATGTTTTATCATTTTATTCGTCCCGTAGCTCGCTTTATAGTTTGGCTATTAAACGGACATCTACACGTTAATCATAAAGAAAGAATTCCAGAAGGCAACTATATTTTAGCAGCACCGCACAGAACATGGTGGGAACCAATATTGTTTGCACTTGCCGCTAGTCCTAAAGAATTTATGTTTATGGCTAAGATAGAATTATTCAAAAATCCCATATTGCGCTTTATCTTAAAGCACGCACATGCTTTTCCTGTTGATCGGAAACATCCTGGACCTTCAGCTTTAAAAACACCAATTAAAGGTTTGAAAAATGGGAACTATTCACTAATTATTTTCCCCTCGGGTACCAGACATTCAGCTGAAATGAAAGGTGGCACTATTGCTATTGCCAAGCTGTCGAATAAGCCCATAGTCCCCGTCGTTTATCAAGGTCCCCTAACCTTTACCGGATTGTTAAAGAGGCAACCTTTGGAAGTTTGTTTTGGCGAACCATTCATGGTTGATCGTAAAACTAAGCTTACACATGAAAATGAAGCACAGATCGATAACAAATTAAAAAAGGCCTGGGATAAAATTGATTACGAACAGAATCCAAATTTTCATTACCATCCTCAATAAAAAGAGATAGTTTTACATAAAAATTATTTTATTCCGGTGTTAGAATATTAGTGTGAAAATGTCAGACGGAGGATTTTAAAAATTGTTAGAAAAAACTTTTTACAGAACAATGTTAAGTAAGTCTTTTCCGTTCCCTGTTAAAGTAACTTACTGGGACGGTAAAAGCGAAATATATGGAAACGGTACTCCGAATATTGAGATTATTTTTAACGAAAAGATCCCAACCAGCGCTATTTCTAAAAATGCTTCTTTAGCTCTTGGAGAAGCATATATGGATAAAAAAATTGAAATTAAAGGGAGTTTGCAAAAATTAATTTGCGGAGCTTATGAAAGTGCTGGAAGCTTTTTGCGCTCCAGTAAATTCCGTAAATTTTTACCAAAAGAAAAGCATACAGAAGAACAAAGCGAAAAAGATGTTCAACGTCATTATGATATCGGTAATGACTTTTACAAATTATGGCTCGATCCTACTTTAACTTATTCCTGTGCTTATTTCGAAAATGAAAATGATGACCTTGAAACTGCGCAGTTGGCAAAAATACATCATATTTTAAATAAATTAAATCCAGAAAAAGGCAAAACTTTACTTGATATTGGTTGTGGTTGGGGAACGCTCATGCTGCTAGCTGCAAAAGAATACGGCCTAAAGGTGACTGGTGTAACCCTAAGTGAAGAACAATACAAGTTAGTGCAAAAGAAAATCTATGATCAAAACTTACAGGATGTTGCTGAAGTTAAATTAGAGGACTATCGCGAATTAGGCAATCAGCAGTGGGACTATGTAACTTCTGTCGGCATGTTTGAACATGTTGGTAAAGAAAACTTAGGCCAATACTTCGGAGATGTTGCAAAATACTTAAAGAAGGACGGAGTCGCTTTAATTCACGGCATTACTCGTCAACAGGGTGGTGCTAAAAATGCTTGGCTTAATAAGTACATTTTCCCAGGTGGTTATATTCCTGGCTTAGCAGAAAATATTGATCATATTATTGCAAATAATATGCAAATTGCAGACATCGAAATGCTAAGAAGGCATTATCAAAAAACTTTGGAAATTTGGGATCATAACTTCAACAGCAAACGAGATCAAATTCAAAAGAATATGGGCGAACGTTTTACCCGAATGTGGGATCTATACTTACAGGCTTGTGCTGCTTCCTTTGAATCGGGAAATATTGATGTTGTGCAATATCTCATCACCAAAGGACCATCTGGTAAAAATTTACCTATGACGAGGAAATATATGTTAAACAAGTAAAAAATTATCATATACAAAAAAGCTGATAAAACGAAATTTATCAGCTTTTTTTATTTGTAAAAAGCAGAAAATATTTTTAAGGCTCAAAAATTTTTCCTGGGTTGATGACATAGTTAGGGTCAAATAGCTTTTTAACTTTACGTAACAAATCAGTATATTCTTTGCCGTAAAAGTCTTCAAAGTAATTTGCTCTGGCATAACCAATTCCGTGTTCACCTGACATATTACCATCAAGAGATTTAGCAGTCTTATATAGCTCAGAAATAACCTTATTGCTAGTCTTGACATATTCTTCATCTGTCATATTGTCAGAGCAAAGATAGATATGCAGGTTACCATCACCAGCATGGCCAAAGTTTGGAATGCGAATATTTAGTTCCTGTTCAAGTTCTTCAATACGATCCAAAACTACAGGAATGTGATTTATTGGTACACAAACATCAATTTCGTCCATTTTTGGAGTGGACTTTTGAATAGCTAAAAGCAATTCTTCACGACATTGCCATATTTTCTTGGCTTCTTCGGAATCAGCACCCAGGACAACAGCTTTTTCAGCTTTAAACGGCTTTACTACTTCCAAAGTTTCCTTCAGCTCAGCCTTCCACTCATCTTCAGTAAAGGCATCAATACCAATCATAATGAAGCCATCACCTTTTTTAAGTGGAAATTCATCTTTAGCATATGATTCCCATAATTTAATCACTTTACGTCCCATAAATTCAACAGTTGTTGGCACAACACCTGATCTTAAAATAGCCGGAACGGATTTAATTGCATCATTTAGAGTTGGAAATGGAATAATAGCATTTATTGACTTGTGAGGTTTTGGATATAACCGGATTGTAACTTCCGTTATAACCCCAAGAGTACCTTCAGCACCGATAAACAAATCTTTTAACGAATAACCTGACGATGATTTAACTGCTTTGGAGCCAAATTTATATAACTTGCCATTTGTCAAAACAGCCTTGATCTCACGAATATGCTCTCTCGTTACACCGTACTTTATAGCCTTAAGACCACCGGCGTTTGTTGAAACATTTCCTCCTATTGTAGCCCAATGCATAGCAGGTGCTGGCATATAAACAAATGGCTTATCAGCACAAAACTCGTCTAGGTCCTTCAACCTGATTCCTGCTTGAACTGTCATTGTCAAGTTTTCAGGATCGTATTCTAAAATCTTATTCATCTTGATCATATCAAGTGAAATTCCGCCATCAACTGTCAAGTTAGCTCCCATTAAACCGGTGGAATTACCTCTTGGAACTAAAGGTATTGAGTGGTCACTTGCATATTTAACAACGTTCATGACTTCTTCATTAGTTGTCGGTTGAATTACCAAATCTGGCATTGCCCTCACAGTACGAAATTGGTCATGATCCCAGTGCTTTGTGGGATTAGTAATAAATCTTTCTGGATCTGAGATAAATTTTCTTAAATTTTCCAAATCAGTTTCATTGATTTTATGATATTCCATTATAATTCCCTTCTTACTAAAAAGCATAGTATCCTATGCTTATAAATTAATTTACCCTATACTGCAAACGCTGTCAATAGTGTATATATTTATAACGTATATAAATATTTTCCAAGTTAAAAGTCCATTAAAAGTTTCAATTACACTTCTTTAATCCTAGAAAATAAAAAATAAAAGCTTTTAATTTGGTTTCTTTTATTAAAAATAGACACAATAAAACCTCCAAATTGAAATAATTTGGAGGTTTTATCAAAGTTTTTATCGACTAACGTTTTTACTTTTGACTGTTCTGTAATGTATACAAGTTATAATAATAACCCTTTTGTGAAAGAAGCTCTTCGTGATTACCCCTTTCAACGATTTTGCCGTCATTTAATACAATAATTTGATCTGCATCCACAATAGTTGAAAGTCTGTGCGCAATAGCAAGAGTAGTACGACCCTTACGAAGCCGTTTCAAGCCCTGTTGAATAAGTGTTTCGGTTTCAGTATCAACATTTGCTGTAGCTTCATCTAAAACTAAAATTTTAGGATCAGTAACTAATGTACGAGCAAATGAAATCAGTTGTCTTTGTCCTTGGCTAAATTCACTTCCTCCTTCACCCACTTTTGCATGATATTTACCAGGAAGATTTTCAATAAAGCCGTCCGCTTGGACAGTTTCAGCAGCCTCTTTTATTTGTTCATCCGTAATATCTTTATTATAAAGACGGATATTTGAATTTATATCCCCATAAAACATGAACGGCTCCTGCAATACCAGGCCAAGTTTTTTACGCAATTCAGCTTTAGGATACTTTTTAATATCTACACCATCAATTAAGACTTCACCCTGATAGAATTCATAAAAACGCATCATCACGTTTATAATTGAACTTTTGCCTGAGCCAGTATGACCTACAATACCGAGAGTTTCACCGGGATTAACGGTGAATGAAATATCATGTAAAATTTCGTTTTTACCATCGTATGAAAAACTGACGTGCTTAAATTCAATTTTTCCTTGTGTTATTGTCAGGCCTTTTTCAGCATTTTGTTTAGGTTCATAATCAGTATTATCTAAAATCCGGAAAATTCTCTTGCCCGCAACTATACCGTCCTGGAAGAAAGTCATTTGATCCATCATATTAGCGATTGGATTGAAAAACTGTGAGATGTACTGTGAAAATGCGTAAACCACACCAGCTGGTACAAAAGTTTCCCTTAATGGAAAACCAAAGTACATTAAAGTTAAAGCAAGGGCGAGTGAATACAGTAAACTAGTCAAAGGGGAAAGCAAAAGAGAATTAAGATTTATCATATTAAATCTTGTTTTCATTAAAGCTGTATTTTCATCTTCAAAATGATTAGTCATACGTTTTTCCTGCTTAAATTGCTGGATTAACGAAACTCCTTCGATTGACTCATTCAGGTTAGTATTAATGCGACTCAATCGCTCACGGTAACTGCGGTAAAGTTTGGAACTTCTTTTAGAATATTGCCATATTATTACCAAGAGTAAGGGCAGAAAAGCCAACACAATCAGCCCAGCCATCACATTTGTTGAAAACATTGCCACCATGGCTGAAATGATTGAGAAAAACGACATTACAACACTAGATAAAACGGTAAGAAAATTACTCAATGTCATAGTATCATTAGTTACTCTTGAAACTATCGATCCAGCCGGAGTTTGATCAAAGTAGCGCATTCCCAGAGTATGTAATTTTTGATACAATTCCGCACGCAAGCCTTCAAGCGATTTTTCAGAACCTAGGGCAAAGAAGTACTCGTATGTGAATTGTAAAATTCCTTTGACAACTGAACCAAAAGCATAGAGAAAACCAGCAAATAATATTATTTGAGTGGTTACATCTGCTTTTACCAAAAAGTTATCTAAAAAATACTGTAAGCCATATGGCAGGAGAACATTAATTATACTTACTAAAAGCGCTCCAATTCCGGCAATAATCATTTCGTTCTTAAAATGCATTACAAAACGCAAAAGGCGCTTAAAAATGCTGAGCTGTTCTTTTACTGGTATTTCTTGAGACCAAACAGATTGAAATGAGTTTTCATCATCCATCTTATTCACCCACCTTGTCTTCTAATTCCTGTCTTTGCCACATATCAGCGTACCAGCCATCTAGTTTGAGTAACTGATCGTGAGTACCTCTTTCAACAATGCGGCCGTCTTTTAATACTAAAATTAAATCGGCATTCATGACAGAAGTAAGTCTGTGTGTAGCAATTAAAGTTGTCTTGCCTTGTCTTTCTTTCTTTAAAGAATGCAAAATAGCCATTTCTGTTCTGGCATCAACAGCAGAGAGAGCATCATCTAAAACTAATATCTGACTGTGCTTAAGTAAAGCTCTCGCAATCGACATCCTTTGCTTTTGCCCACCAGAAAGTGAAACACCATTTTCACCAACCAGGGTGTTGTAGCCACCCGGCATTTCTAAAATGTCATTGTGTAAATCACTCTTTTTTGCGGCAGTGATAATTGCATCCTTATCACTATCTGCATTTGAAAATGCAATGTTCTTTTGAATACTAGTAGAAAATAAATAATTATCCTGCGGTACATAAGAAATTTGCCGCAATAAAACATTAAGTGGAATTTCTCTAATATCATACCCATTTAGAGTTATCTGGCCATCATACTTGTCAAATTCTCTCAGCAAAAGCTGAATTATAGTTGTTTTACCGGCTCCAACTTTACCAACAAGTCCCAAAGTTTGTCCCGTTTTTAGAGTAAAATTAATATTATTCAGCACTTGAACATTTGGTTCATCCGGATATGCGAAAAATTTAACATGATAATCAAGATCCCCTGCTATGTCCTTAGCCGAAATCTTTTGATCTGCAAATTTATCAGTAATTTCTGATTTTTCTTCCAGCAACTTTTCTATACGGTCGTAACTGGCACTACCACGCTCTAAGATGTTAAAAAGATAACCAATCGCAAACATCGGCCAAACCATATTGCCAATATATGCAATAAAAGAAACCAATTGACCAATGGTAAGAGCTTTATTGAAAACCAAAAGACCACCATAAATAATGGTAATAGTATAGGTTAAACCAATAAGCAATGTTCCTAAAGGATCAAAAAGTGAATCCCATTTAAAAACTTGTTTATTAATTTTAATGGTGTCTTCAACCATCTGGTCAAAAGCGGCAGTATCTTCTTGACCCTGACCAAATGTTTTTAAAACTTTAATACCTGAAACTGATTCCTGCGTTTTATTATTCAGCCTTGAAAAAGCCGCTTGGGATTTGTCAAATGCATCGTGAAGCCTGTCACCTAATTTCCAAGCTCCCCAAGCTAGAAATGGTAATGGCAAAAGAGCAACAATCGTCAAGCGCCAATCAACAAATGCAATCATTGCAACCATAGTCGATACACTCATGATAAGAGAATCCACCAAAGTTAAAACGCCTTCACCCGCAACTTCCTGGACAGCTGAAACATCATTTGTGGCATGAGCCATTAAGTCCCCGGTTCTGTGACGTTGATAAAAAGTACGATCCATCGCCATAAAGTGATCAAATAATTTCGATCTCAATTGCAATTCAAGTTCAGCAGCTCCACCCCATATTTGTCTACGCCAAAAATAGCGAAAGCCATAAAGCAAAAGAGCGGAGAAAATAATAGCTAAAATTAACAGACTATATTTTTGCCAGCTAATGTGACCCTTATCCAATTGATCTGCCATTAAGCCTAATATTCTTGGTGGTACTAAATTTACAACAGATGTAAGTGCTAAAAATGTAATACCGATGAGGTAACGCTTTTTCTCTTTTTTAAAGAACCATCCTAATTTAAAAAATATTCCCATTATTCACCTTAAAATTCAGTAAAAAAGCGGAGAAATTATTCTCCGCAGCACTAATTCAATCTAGTAAAATTGTTATTTTTGGTGCTTCATCATGTTCATCACTTGGTTGACCTTCTTAGCCGAAGGCTTTTGGCCCATTTGAGACATCATAGCAACAATCATATCTTCACTGATTGGCGGATTATCTTTAAAATATTTTTTCATATATGATCTAGCACCATAGAAGCCCCCTACAAGGCCCAATAATAGTGCAATCACAATCAGAAAAATCGCTAATCCTAAATTCATAAAAAATCACCTCAATTTGTCCAATAGTTATATCTTACCTAAAAAATAAGGAAAATTAAAGATCAAAGTTAATCTTTTCTTAAACCTTTTTTTCTTTGAGCTCGCTTTGCTTTCTCAGACGTAATTTCCTTACCATTCTTGTCAATTATGACTAAATTTTCAACATCTTGCTTGAAGCCAGCTCTAAAATTTTTGATAAATTCCTGGTGTAATTCCTTACGTTCTTTCTCTTCAGCTTCAGTTAAGCCTACGGATTTCTTTTTGTGATAAAGCTCATTAATACGATTGATTAATTTTTTTTCGGGATCTTCACTCATCTTTGCACCTCTCAATTAAAAAATTCTACCTTATTTTGGCAACGAAAAAAAGTATAAATTTTCAGAACGTTTGTTTGCATTATACGAAATATTTTGCTAAAATTAAATATATAAGAAAACGTTTATAATACTGGAGATAATTATGACAACTAAACAAAATACTAAGCAGTTGCAAATTCTACGCTATATATATGAAACAGTTGAGGACAGAGGATTCCCTCCTACTGTACGCGAAATTTGTCATGCTGTAGATTTATCTTCAACTTCAACTGTACACGGCCATTTATCTAGGCTAGAAAATAAAGGTCTACTGATCAAGGATGCCACCAAACCAAGAGCTCTGGAAATAACAGATGAAGGTAAAAAAGCAATTGGCGTCCAGCCGAAAGAAATTCCCGTAGTTGGTGATGTCACAGCTGGTCAACCGATTTTGGCTGTTGAAGATATAGAAGATTACTTTCCCTTACCTCCAGATCTGGCAAACGATGCCGGAGATCTTTTCATGTTGAGAGTTCATGGTGAAAGTATGATAAACGCTGGTATCTTAAACGGAGACAATGTCATTGTCCGTAAGCAGTCTTCAGCAATCAACGGAGAAATTGTAGTGGCTATGACCGATGAAAATGAAGCAACTGTAAAACGGTTTTACAAGGAAAAAGGTCACTATCGATTGCAGCCTGAAAATGATACGATGGCACCGATTATATTGTCAAGTGTTCACATTTTAGGTAAGGTAGTTGGTCTATACCGTAATACTATTATTTAACAAAAGAACTTTATAGCATTATTGGGATAAATAAAAATTATTTTTTACGAGTTTCAATAATGCTTTTTATTTGCAAAATTTCTCCTACTTCTTCCAGCACTTTTTTCTGCATTTTTAATTTGTTTATTTTTGCATTTATAACAGCTATTTTATCCTTAATTAACTTTAGGTTTTGTTTACGCTGCTTTTCAGTACTACACGACTCATCGTGTAGTTTTTTTATGTCCTTTATTTCTTGAAGTGAAAAGCCTAAGCCTTGGAACTCTTTAATTGCTTCAAAAGTATCAGTTTCGTTTTCAGTAAACCAATAGTTTTTTCCCTTACGACCAGGATTTAATAATTTTAAATAGATATAATGTCTAACGGTATCAGGTGTAGTATTTTCCTTTTGAATAAATTCTTTCAAATACATAATTATTTCCTTGACGTTGGGTCGACCCCAGATGGTTAAATTTTTGTGGAGGTATTAAAATGTCATATCTTACAATCTTATTTAATATTATATATGGTGTTATCATGATCAGCGCCAGCTTTCTATCTTTTACTAGTTTGCCAATTTGGCTAATCATGATCAACGTTTTGTCCGCATTAGGAATTATTGCCGGAAGTTTTCTAAAAAAACCACTTTTAACTACTATATTTCTAGTAGCAGTTTTACTTACCGCTCTAGCAAATGGAATTTTTCTTTACGGACAAATCACTTGGTCTCACTGGTTTATCAGACTTATTTTGACTATTATTTTGATTTGCTTGAACTTTAAGTATTTTTAGATATTTATCTAGCAAAATTCCTGTTAATAGTCAAGCGTAACTTCTCAAAATACTGTCATGATGGCAAGAAATTGACTTTCCACAACTAATGCTTTAAATCTATTCACAAACTTTATATTGAAAATATACTTCAAAATATTGCTTCTAAAGCTTTTATGTTATTTGCTTGTGAATTGTGTGGCTGTTTCACTTTGGTTCCACAGCAGTATTTTTTCACAAACTTGGTTAAATTTCCTTAATAATATTTGCTGCCAAATTGATGGCTGTCTCATGAGCATCCCTGCCCCAGCCTCTGTCATCATGCTTTTCTAGGTCTTTAAGAGAATCCGCTGTAAATAATATTTGTGCAAAATCTGCCTCTCTAAGTTGTGCACACGCAGCCATTGCTGCACATTCCATCTCTACACAAGAGGCTCCCAACTCTTTAGCCTGCTTTACTTTCTTGACAGTTTCCCTAAAGAAGCCATCAGTTGTCCAGGTAGTTACTTCTTCAACCTTAAGACCTTCTTCTTTCAGCAATTTTTTGGTCTTAGTTAAAAACTCTGACTTTAAGTCAATATACGTTCCTGGTTTCATATAATGAAAGGATGTGCCCTCGTCTCTAATAGCTTTTGTAGGCACTAGAAAATAGTTCTCTGGTAAATCAACTAAGCAGCCTGCTGATCCGATTGCTAAAATTTGTTTAACACCATAGCTTATTAACCAATCTAATAGCTCTACAGCAGCTGGAGCACCTATCTTTGCCTGACAAAAAGTAATTTTTTGTCCGTCTAAATCAACCTCATAAATTGGAGTTTCTCCTTCGAAGCAGTCAAAGAATCCAAGCTTTTTATGAGGATAACGAGCCAAAAAATCACTGATTACAGCAGGAGTTAAGAATGCAAACAGCAGCTTGGGCTGAAAATGAAAGTTATTAATTTCTTGTTCGTGATCGGGCGCTAAAACAGCCCTCGGATCAGTATCAAAAGTTAACAAAAATGGTTCTTTCATAATTCTCCTCCTCAATAAAAATATATTGCTAAAGATTTTAACATAAACAAAAAAGAGAATCATCCCTTTTGGAAATGATTCTCTTTCACTTAAGCGTAAATTAACGACGCTTTTCTGCAATTCTAGCAGACTTGCCGTGACGATCACGTAAGTAGTAAAGTTTAGCACGACGTACACGACCATGACGCAATACTTCAACTTTAGCAACACGGGGATCGTTTACAGGAAAAGTACGTTCTACGCCGACACCAGATGCCATTTTACGCACTGTGTAACTGGCACCAATGCCAGTGCCCTTACGCTTGATAACTACGCCTTCAAACATCTGAATACGTTCATGTGAACCTTCGACAACACGCACATGAACACGAACTGTGTCCCCTGCACGGAAGTCAGGTATATCATCACGTAATTGTTCTTTAGTTAATTCTTGAATTAATGGATCCATTTTTATTTTCTCCTTCTGCGGCATTCATTAGCGTTTTCTACGTCAGCGGAATACCCCTAACTATTAGTGCAAAATAAATTTACACCTCAATCATACTAGCAAAAATACCAGGTAAAATCAAGTTTGATCTTCTTCTTGTTTTATTTCTGCCAGCATTTTTTCTTCTTCTGCACTTAAAGCATGTTGCTCAAGTAAATCTGGTCTGCGTAAATAAGTTGCACGCAATGCTTCTTTATGACGCCACTGCGCAATTTTTTGGTGATTGCCTGAGGTTAAAACCGCAGGAACTTTCATTCCTTGAAAATTCTCCGGTCTAGTGTATTGGGGATATTCCAGTAACCCATGAGCAAAGCTTTCCTCTACTGGTGAAGCATCATTACCTAAAATTCCGGGAATTAACCTGACTGTAGCGTCTATCATACTCATTGTTGGCAGTTCACCACCTGTCAAAACATAATCACCGATTGAAACAATTTCATCAGCCAAATCATAAACGCGTTGATCAAAACCCTCATAATGACCGCAAATAAATGTCAGGTTTTCTGCTTGAGACCAATCCTGCGCCATTTTTTGATTAAAAGTTTTACCCTGCGGCGCGGTAATGATTACTTTACCTTTATTCTTAATTGAGTCGAGTGCTTTTTTGATCGGCATAATTTGCAAAACCATGCCAGCACCCCCACCATAAGGACTGTCATCAACGTGATGGTGAATATCAGTGGTAAAATCACGAAAATTGACTAAATTGAGCTGCCATTTGCCATCATCTAGCCCACGCCCAAGCATCGAAGTCGTGAGCGGGGTAAACATGTCAGGAAAAAGCGTCAATACATTAATCTTCATTGCGTAATCCTTCCAAAAGTTCTACAAATATCTTTTTATGTGCAATATCTATTTTCTTAACTACTTCATCAATATAGGGGATTAAATATTCATTACCATTTTGTTCGGTAACTTCCCAGACATCGTTTGCACCGGGAGTCTCAATACCAGTTATTTTACCTAAATCATTGCCTGACTGATTATCTATGATTGCACAACCCAAAATATCGCGGTAATAATATGCGCCATCAGGCAGGTCATGTTGATTTTGCTTGCTGACAACTAGCGTTTTTCCTAGCAATTTTTCAGCGCTATCAATATCAGTTATTTCATTAAATTGCACTAGCCAAAATTGCTTAAAAGGTCTACCGCATTTAACAGTTAATTTGGTTTGCGGATTATCCTTTAAAGCTAGTTCTTGGTTTGAGGCAAAGCGTTCTTCAGGAAAATCAGTAATCAGAGCAACTTTTACCTCTCCTTTTAGTCCATGGGTAGACAATATACGCGCAACATCATAAAATTGCATAGTTTCTCCTACTCAAAGAAAAAAGCTTGAAGCAGTTGACTTCAAACTTTTAATAAACGATTCACTATTTATTGAACTTTGAATCATGCAGCTTCTTCATTAAGCCTGCACCTGAAAGTAGTGAACGTACAGTATCTGAAGGTTGTGCACCCTTCTTTAGCCATTCAAAAATTTTATCTTCATCTAATTTCAATTCCTTAGGAACGGAAACTGGATTATAATAGCCAACTTCTTCAATAAAACGACCATCACGTGGCATTCTGGAATCAGCGACAACAATTCTGTAAAATGGCTTTCTCTTGGCACCCATACGGCGCATACGAATTTTTACTGACATAAAATTATTTCCTCCTAAAAGTTACGTTAAATAATATAGCACGTATTTTTAAAGGTGTAAAGTGTTTTTACTTAACAGGTGCTTTTTTTATGAATGATACCTCTTGACCTTCATCCGTTTTTTCTTATTCTTCTTAAATTTCTTCCCCATGTGACGCATAGCCATTCGTCCCATTGGTGAATTCATTCCGGGCAAATTATCCATTCCCTTAAAATTACCCTTGGTAATTTTACTCATCATATCCCTAGCTTGTTTAAATTGCTTAATCATTCTGTTGACTTCAACAATTGGCCGACCGGAACCAGCTGCGATTCTCCTTCTGCGACTTGGATTGAGCAATTCGGGATTTTCTCGTTCTTCTTTAGTCATAGATGAGATGATCGCTTTTATGTAGACAATTTGTTTTTTATCAAAATTAACATTTTTAAGCTGGGGATTGTTAGCCATTCCGGGAATCATCTTCATCAATTGATCAAGAGGACCCATTTTCTCAACTTGTTCAATCTGATCGACAAAATCGTTGAAATCGAAGGTATTTTCCTTCATCTTTTCAGCAACTTCTTCAGCCTTTTTGGCATCATAATCCTGCTGGGCTTTTTCAATTAAAGTCAGCATGTCGCCCATGCCCAAGATTCTTGATGCCATCCGGTCAGGATAAAACGGCTCTAAGTCAGTTAATTTTTCACCCTGTCCGGTATAGATAATCGGTTTACCTGTTACAGCTCTGATTGACAGTGCAGCACCACCACGAGTATCACCGTCAAGTTTGGTTAAAATCACTCCCGTAATATCTAAGCGGCTATCAAAGCCTTTGGCAACATCTGTTGCAGCTTGACCAGTCATGGCATCCACTACCAGCAAGATGTTGTCTGGCTGCGCCACCTTTTTAACTTGCTCAAGTTCTGCCATTAATGGTTCATCAATTTCCAAACGACCAGCCGTATCAATGATGACATAGTCATTTTTATTTTTATCAGCTTGGTTTAACCCATTTTGGACAATTTGAGCAACGTCTTTTTCATTTCTTTCACTATAAACAGGAACGTTTAATTGATCACCAATTTGCTCAAGCTGGTCAATGGCGGCTGGACGATAAACGTCGCCTGCAATTAACAGCGGCCGCGCTTTTTCTTTTTGCATTAATCTGCTAGCCAACTTGCCAACTGTGGTAGTTTTACCAGTACCTTGCAATCCTACCATCATGATAATAGTGGGAATGTGCTTAGACTTGTTTAAGGTTACGGCGCTTTCACCCATCATTTTGGTTAATTCATCGTTAACAATCTTAATGACTTGTTGACCCGGATTAAGACTTTCCTGAACCTCTTTACCCAAGGCTTCTTGTTTAATCTTTTTGATAAAATCTTTAACAACCTTAAAGTTGACGTCAGCCTCAAGTAAGGCCAGTCTGATTTCTCGACTAGCGCTGTTGATATCTTCTTCAGATATTTTCCCTTTACCGGTTAAATTTTTTAAAGCTTTTTGAATTCTCTCACTTAAATTTTCAAATGCCATAGAATTATTCTCCCCTCAGTTGGTTTAATAAATCAGTAGTTATTTGCAAAGCCAGGTCTGACTTGTCTTTCCGAAGTGCAGTCGTAACTTTAAGCAATTTGTCTTCTATCATGTTGTAATCTCTTTGCATGTGCAATTTATCTTCGTATTTTTTAAGCAGGCGCCGGCAACGACGCAAATTGTCGTATACGGCTTGACGAGAAACTTGATGGTTTATAGCTATTTCTCCTAAAGATAAGTCATTATAATAATAATCTTCAAAATAATCTTGTTGACTCTTGGTTAAAAGACTACCATAGTATGCGTATAGATCGCCTAGCATTTCATTTTTTTCAAGTTCGTCCATTACTCTCACCTTGAACCAGTATAGCAAAAATGTCAGAAGTTGACGATCTTGAAAGCCGAAATTTAAGTAAATAAAAAATATAAATTCTTGCTTTCTGAAATGTAAATCTGTATCATTATTTTTAATTTGGTTTTGGGGATACCTATGTCAATTTTGAATAAATTATCCCTTAAAATTCTAAAAACGGTACATATTATTATATAATTTCGTACCGTTTTTTATTTGGAATCTCTGCCAAAATATCTGAATGAGGTAAGTTAGTAACAACTGTTTAACCCGTTTGCATTTAAATATTAGCAAGTGCTTTTAAAAACGCAGTGTATTTTCAAACAAATTATAAACTAAAGTTAAGGGGTAGTTTAATGTGAATTTATGGCAATTAATGAATCGCAAAGAAGATCCAGGCATTTATCAAGAAAAAGACGGTCATTTAGTTAGAACGCTCAAGGTGCGTGACTTCCTGGCACTTGGTGTAGGCACAATTGTTTCTACTTCAATTTTTACTTTGCCTGGAGAGGTTGCGGCTTTACACACCGGTCCGGCCGTAGCCATATCATGTGTGATAGCATCTATTGTCGCCGGTCTGGTAGCTTTTGCTTATGCAGAAATGGCTGCAGCTATGCCTTTTGCAGGTTCAGTTTATTCTTGGATTAATGTCATTTTCGGTGAATTTTGGGGCTGGTTTTCAGGCTGGGCTTTACTAGCAGAGTATTTGATAGGAATGGCCTTCATTAGCTCCGGTTTGTCAGCCAATTTGCGTGCACTAATTGCTCCACTCGGCTGGAAACTACCTGCTAGTTTAGCTAATCCATTAGGTGTCAATGGCGGTTTATTAGATTTGGTCGCTCTATTAGCTATTTTATTAGCAGCCTTTCTAGTTAGTTTTGGCGTTTCTAAAGCCTCTAGAGTTGAAAACATCCTGGTAGTTGTCAAAGTGCTCGCTATTTTACTTTTTGTCGTTGTTGGCTTAACAGTTATCAAAAAAGCTAACTTTATTCCTTTTATACCTCATTATCGCGCCACAAGTCACGGTCCTTTTGGTGGCTGGCAAGGAATCTATGCCGGAGTTTCCATGATTTATATCTCCTTTTTAGGCTTTGATACAATCGCTTCAAACTCGGCTGAAGCCGTTAATCCCCAAAAGACTATGCCGCGTGGAATTATCGGCTCTTTATTAATTGCGGTGGTGCTTTTTGTGGCTGTGAGCTTGGTTTTAGTGGGTATGGTTCCTTACCAGCAATATTTAAATTCTGCTGAACCAGTCGGATATGCCTTGAGAACAGCTGGTTTTACTCACATAGCCACCATAGTACAGTCAGTTGCTATTTTAGGGATGTTTACAGCTTTGATCGGCTTATGTATGGCAAGTTCCCGCTTAGTGTATTCATTTGGCCGTGATGGTATGATTTCTAATAAACTGGGTAAATTAAATAATAATCACCGTCCCGCAAACTCATTATGGACTGTGGCAATAATTGCGATTATTATTTCAGCTTTTATTCCCTTTTCATTTTTAACACAATTAGTTTCTGCCGGTACTTTGATAGCTTTCATGTTTGTTTCAATTGGCATTTACCGTTTGAGACCACGTGAAGGAAAAGATATCGCCGACCCGGCATTTAAAATGCCCTGGTATCCGGTCCTTCCGCTTCTGGCATTTTTAGGTTCTTTTGCTGTTTTTTGGGGATTAGATCTGCAAGCAAAGAAATACATGTTAATCTGGTCACTAATAGGGATTGTCATCTATTTTGTTTATGGTATTCGTCACTCAGCCATGAACAAAATCAACAAAAATTGAATCATTTAGCTATAGTTAACAAAAAAGTCTGGAAAAATTTTCCAGACTTTTTTAAATATTTTTAAACCAGAATTGAATTTATAGGTTTTCATCCATATTAAAAGTTAATTTTGACATATTAATTGAGTCAATCATCATTTGCGCCCATAATTTCTCAGACCGTTTTCTGGTATAAGCAACTGTTTCTTGGTTTGCTTTGGTTAAATATGTAGTCAATTCACTGCCCTTTTTAGCTCCTGCTGCTTTAATAACATCATAAACCCGGCGACGATAATATTGGTTCAATTCATTTAGATAATCTGTATCCAATTGCACAAATTGTGAATAGTGGGTTTCTACCAAAGCCGCCAGTGATTTATAGTACCACCAAGCATCAGTGAGATTATATTCCATTGAAGTATTATTGTATGAAGGATCCGTGTCCTTCATATTAGCAAAAAATGGTACAAATGGTGTGAAAGTTGGACCACCAATGCACAACCACATAATAGCAGCTTTATCATGATCAACATCATTTCTAATTTGCAAGATATGAGAATTTTGGGTTCTGTTTAATCCAATTGGCCGAAAACGGTGTTTTTGCTCCTCTGTTCCTTTACCAAATGGATCATAAGGTGTGTTTTGGTAATGACTGCCGAGGACAAATTCAATATCCTCTCTGGTTATTTTCTTCGCCGCACGCCGAATGAATGGTAAATCACCGTCAGTCGGCTCTTGTTCAATTTCAGGGTTAAAATATTTTTGACCGTACCAAACTCTATTAGTGTTATAGTAACGATCTTGTTCACTATAAGTGCCAAAAATGTGGCGGAAATTCCAACCTTGATGATCAACATTTAAATGATGTTGCGCCACAAACTCTTGAATGCCTTCGCTCCACATAAAGCTGTCCGAATCATCAAAATCCACTTGTTCAATTGAAACCCGATTGGCTGCTATCGCATAGGCATCATCTGGAATACGCTGAGCAACCCAATGATGGCCCGTAACTATTTCCATGTACCATATTTCATCTTTATCACTAAAGAGAACTGAGTTACCAGCTGGCGAACCGAATTTGGCAATCAGTTTTCCTAAATATTCAACTCCGTTTCTAGCAGAATCAATATATGGCAGCACAACAGATTGCATGCAATCTTCGTCAAGCCCGTCCTTTACCAGGGGATCGAAAGCCAGTGCACGTTCATTGCCATATGTCGATTCAGTACAGGACATAGCAACATTTTTTTGATTAATGCCGCTCTCATCGTAATAGCCGCGATTTTTATAGTCAACGTTAGGTACAGCTGGAACCGCCTGAGCGTTTTCTGGTAGGTCTAATTTGAAATTATTCAACCAAGACTTAATTTTTCGCCCAGATTCATTTTTAGCTGCAGGTCTGATAATGAACTTTTGCGGCGTAATAGGACGAAAAGTATCATCATTACGAGCAATCATAGTTGAACCATCAACCGACGCATTTTTACCTACTAAAATTGTTGTACACGCACTGTATTCTTTCATTAAGTATCTTCCTTTTGCACAAATTTTATTCTTAAATTAAATCATGAAATAGTCCGACTGCATAATTTGCAGCATCAAAATCTGCCAAATCACTTGCCTTTTCACCTAGACCAACTAATTTTACCGGCAATTTCATTTCATTTCTAATTGCTAAGACTACCCCACCTTTTGAGGAACCATCTAGCTTAGTGAGCACCAAACCTGTCAGTTTGGTAGTTTTATCAAAGTCTTTGGCCTGCAATAATGCATTTTGCCCCGTTGAACCATCAAGTACTAAAAGAGTTTCAGTAGGTTCCTCTGGAGCTTGCTTTTTTATTGTTCTCTCAATCTTTTCCAGCTCGTTCATTAAATTCTTTTTATTTTGCAATCTACCAGCTGTATCAACAAGTAAAAAATCATAATTTTCTTGCAGAGCCTTTGTCGTGGCGTCATAAACAACAGAAGCCGGATCGGCTTGTTCCTTGCCAGTTACAACAGAAACACCAACTCTTTCTCCCCATTCAGACAGTTGTTCAACTGCACCAGCTCTAAATGTATCAGCTGCAGCTAAAAGAACAGACTTACCTTGGTCCTTAAAGCGTTTTGCTAATTTGCCAATTGTAGTGGTTTTACCGGCGCCATTGACTCCGACAAAGAGATAGATATTTGGTTTACCGTCATTATGAACAGTTAGCTTTTCATTTTCTGAATTACCACTTTCATCATAAAGGTCAACTAATTTTTCTACTATCACCTTTTTTAAATCGTCTCGAGATTTGGCTTTTTGCAATTTAGCTTCATCACGCAGTTCGTCTGTCAGTTCTTCAGCTGTTTCATAGCCAACATCAGACTCAATTAGTAGCTCCTCCAAATCGTCAAAAAAGTCTTCGTCAACTGTTCTAAACTGTGCGAAAAAGCGATTTAATCTAGCACCAAAACCTTGATTCGTTTTCTCCAAGCCTTTTTCATATAACTCAGTTTCATCCTCCTGATCTTCGCTAGCTGTTTCGTCCTCAGCTTCTTCATTTGGAGTCTGCTCCAGCGATGAAGTAGTAAAATCTTCATTTTGCTTTTCAGATTCATCTGTCTCAGCAGAATCTTTTTCTATTGCAGCTGACTCGTTACTACCGTCTTTAGTAATTTTTGTTTTTTCATCTTCTGCTTGGTCAGCGGAAACGTCTTGATCCTCTTTAGGACTTTCGTTTTTAGGTTGATCATTATTTTCGTTATTTTTGGTTTCGTCATTTTCACCAAACAATGATTTTTTAATTTTATCAAATAAACCCAATTTTATTTCACCTCGTTTTTTAATTCTTTTAAAGAAACGGATAATACTTGTGAAACTCCTGATTCTTGCATTACAACACCATAAAGCTGGTCTGCTCTTTCCATTGTGCCCCTTCTATGTGTGATTACAATAAACTGGGTATGCATGTCATATTCTTCTAAAAAGTTGGCAAAGCGAGTAACATTAGAGTCGTCCAACGCAGCCTCGACTTCATCTAACACGCAAAATGGCACTGGCTTAACCTTCAGCATGGCAAAAAGAAGAGTGATTGCGGTCAACGCCCGTTCCCCACCAGAAAGTAAACTGAGTCTTTGCAGTTTCTTTCCTGGTGGTTGAGCTATAATTTCGATACCGGTAGCTAATAAATGATCCGGGTCAGTTAAGACTAGCTTGGCACTACCGCCCCCAAAAACAACTGGGAATAGTTCATTGAAGCTTTTAGCTACAGCAGTGAAAGTTGTTTTAAACCGATTACAAACTTCTTGATCAAGTTCTGACATTGATTCTTCTAAATTATCTCGCCCTTTTAGCAAGTCATTTTGTTGAGCATTAAGAAAATCATACCGTTTCTTAACATTATCATACTCTTCAATTGCTTTTAGATTAACTGGCCCGATATCAGCAATAGACATACGATGCAATTTCACATCTTTTTGCAGTTGGGCACGATTTGCTTCGGTATTTTCCTTTTCTGCTTGATTCAAAGCTGCTTCATATGTTAACGAGTAATCAGAACTCAGGGTATCTAAACGCTGGTCTATCTGGCTATTTAATTGCGCTATTTTGACAGAATATTCTTTTTGCTCGGCAGCCGCATCTTTACGCAGATCATAATTTCGGCTTGCCACCTGATCAAGCTGGTTAATTTGTGCATCATATTGGCCTAGTTTAGAACTCAAACTATTAAGCTGCTTTTGTAATTTCTGCTTCTTAACGGCGCCATCATTTTTTTCCTGCTCAAAAGCTGTCTGTTTTTTATGATCAAGAAGATCATTCTGTTTAAGTTCATTTAATTTTTGCTCTAAAGTAGCAATTTGTTTTTGCTGCTGGTTTGCATCCCGCCTTTTTTCAGATATTTGTTTTGTAATATTTTCCAACTTGTTGGCATAAACAGCAATCTGCGGATCAAGCTCGTTCAATTTGGACTGAATATCATGATTTAGTTCAGTAAAGTTTTTAATCCGCAGTTGCAGATCACTAATTTTTTGCTTTTGCTGAGAAATTTCTGTTTGAAATCTCTTCTTTTCTTTTTCCGCTTGCATAATCTTTTGCTTAGTGGAATCAATTTCCTGATTGCGTTCTTCTTTTTGCTGTTCAAATAAACTATTAGCAGCCTTTAACCTGTTAACTTCTTTTTCCTGATTTTGATACGAAAGTGCTGTCTCACCTAAATTCTGTTTCAGATTTTGGAGCTTTGCTTGTGCATCTTTTACTTTTTTGAGCAGAACATTATTTTTCTTATTGACAACAGCTAAATCTGCTTCGCTATTTTTTATTTTCAGCTGTAATTTGCCAATTTTTTGCTTTAGTTCACCAAGTTCTGCTGTAGTTTGAAGCGGAGAATTACTTTTTTGATTGCGCACTCCTCCTGTCATTGAACCACCAGGTGAAATAACATCGCCATCAAGCGTAACAATACGATAGCGAGAAACGCGTTGCCTAATTTTTAGCGCATTATTTATGGTATCAACTATTATAGTATTTCCAAGCAAATAGTTAATCGCAGGCGTAATATTTTGACCAGGCAAACTTTTAACTATTTCACTTGCAATACCTTGAAAGCCAGAAAAAGATGAAATAGTCTTAATCGTCGAAGAAGGGATCGAATACTCCCGCAAGCCATCAAGGGGCAAAAAAGTAGCTCGTCCAGCACGATTTTCTTTTAACTGGTTAATGGCATCCCGAGCATCCAGTTTTGTTGCAGTTACTAAATTTTGAACTCCATTACCTAGAGCCGTAGCCATGGCAATTTCATATTTTGCAGGAAAAGTAATTAATTCACCCACAGCACCTATAACACCATGGTAATCTGCTAAATTATTTAGCACATTTTTAACACCATAAAAATACCCTTCGTGACGTTTACGGATATTTTCCAGTGCATCATGGCGTGCCCTTAATTGACTGAACTTCTGATTTGCTGTAGAAAGAGAATTTTGCAAAGTCAACAAATTATTTTGCGTTAGTTCTTGCTCTTCAGATAGCTCCTTTACCTGTTGTTTCTTATTTTGATAATCTTGCTTAAGCCTTTTGCCTTCGACCTGAAGTCTATTAAGTTCATCTTTTTCTGTTTTTAGTTCGTCAGAAACATTTTCTGTTTG
The DNA here is from genome assembly GCF_016102025.1 of Lactobacillus sp. M0393. Lineage (NCBI taxonomy): Bacteria > Bacillati > Bacillota > Bacilli > Lactobacillales > Lactobacillaceae > Lactobacillus > Lactobacillus sp. M0393. The sequence goes on from NZ_JACFPK010000004.1 coordinate 77,610, forward strand.
CAGTTGGGTATTATCGCTAAGCTTTTTCAATTCAGAATTAAGATAAACAATTTCATTGTTATTAGAAGTTTGATCTTGTAACAACTGAATATAATTTGACCGCAGCCGCTCTAAATTTTGGTTCAGTTGTTCCGGGTTTTCTTTAAGCTGTGTCGTTAGCCCTACTCTCTTATTATTTAGCTCCTCTTGTTCTTTTTTTAGATGGCTTTCTTCTTCAAGCAGATTAGTTGTTTCCTTTCTGCTACTCACTACCTGCTCTTTTAAGTCGCTTAATTCGGACTGATATTCTTTTTTAGTAGCTTCATTATACTGTTTGCTCTGCTCGGAAACTTGCAAATGCGTATTTATTTCGGAAAGCTTTTTTGTCAACGAAAATAAGTCATTTTGAATTTGATCTTTTTGAGCATTTAAAGTCTGAAATTCTTTTCTTTTGTCAGCTACCGCACCCTGAGAGGCTTTAACTTCTTGATCCAATTTTGTTAACAGATTTTGATTTTGGTCAGCTTTTTCTTGCACTGTTTGTTTTTGTTTATCTAAATCTTGAATCTCAAAAGCTAATAAAGTTTTTAGTTCATGATCCAGACCTTTTTTCTGAAATTGATATTCCTTTGCCAGAGAACTTTGTTCATGAAGTGGCTCAATTCTCTGCTCCAGTTCTTTGACTAAATCATTGATGCGCACCAAGTTATCTGTTGTCTGTTGTAATTGAACTTTTGCTTCTTCTTTTTGCTTTTTAAAATGTAATACTCCAGCTGCTTCCTCAAACAGTGAGCGCCGCTCTTCAGGACGGGAATTTAATACTTGATCAACCCGTCCCTGTGAAATGATGGCTAAGCTTTCTTGTGAAATGCCAGAATCCAGAAACAAGGCTCGGACATCTCGTTGTCTAACACTTTTTTTATTTATTAAATATTCGTTATCTCCCGACCGTAAAATTCGCCGAGTTACAATTACCTGGTCATCCTTAAAATTAAGTTCACCTTTTTTGTTGTCAAAAATAAGGGAAACTTCAGCGTGGTTGGCCGGCTTACGAAATTCACTACCCGCAAATATCACATCTTTCATGTTTGAGCCCCGCAAAGACTTGGCGCTTGACTCACCCATGACCCATCTTATTGCTTCAGTAATATTGCTTTTACCACTACCATTAGGACCCACTATGCCAGTAATACCAGTATCGAATTCTATTTTTGTTTTTTCGGCAAAAGATTTAAAGCCGTCAATTATTAGTTCAGTTAGTGGCACACACTCATCTCCCTAATTAAGCTTATTTAAAGCAGTTTTCGCAGCCTCTTGCTCTGCAGCTTTTTTATTATGGCCTTGCCCTTGAGACAATACTTTGCCATTGACAACTAACTGGACCGTAAAACTAGACGGCAGCTGTTCTTCTTTTAAGACTTCGTATTCAATCTTTACTGGTCCGTTTTGCTGCAATAATTCTTGTAAATCAGTCTTATAATCACGTGAAGCATCAAATTTCCCAGCATCAATTAACGGGTACACTGTTAAACTCAAAAAATGTTCGACTGCTTCCATGCCCTGATCAAGAAAAAGCGCTCCATTAAATGCTTCAAAAACGTCCTCTAGCAGTGTCTTACGAGAACGTGCACCAGCTTTTTCCTCACCATGACCTAGATTAATTTCAGCCGGAAAGCCAAATTTCTGAGCAAATTCCGCAAAGCCTTCAGTATCAACAATATTAGAACGCATTCTGGTTAATTCACCCTCATTGAGACTCGAGAAATTACGATAAAGGTAATCAGATATTGCTAATTCTAAAACTGCATCACCCAAAAATTCCAACTTTTCATAATCACGAATGCCGTCTCCAGGATGCTCGTTGGCATATGAAGAGTGGGTAAAGGCTTCTTCTAATAACTTCTGATCGTTAAATTTAATTTTATATTTCTTATCTAATCGATTAATAAACTTGGTACTAACCATTCTATCATCTCCTTAATAACCTAAATTATACCAGTTTTTGAGTGTAAAAAAGAAAACTATTGTTTCAAAAAAACAATAGCCTTCTAATTTTTATTCTATATTAACTTTTATTTTGTATAAGCAACCTTGTACCAAAGTGGATGTCCGTTATTTTGCTTAGATGGCTTTTGTGAATAACCGGTAAGTTTGCTGTTAACGGCATCAATTTGATATGCATTGTAAAGCGGAACAACATAAGCCTGATCAAACATGTATTTTTGCCATTCATGGAATTTTTCTACACGATACTTATGGTTAAACGCTTTTTGAGAATCCATCTCTTTGATTAGTTTCGTATTTTCTGGAGTGACAAAACGTGAATAGTTGGACATTGTCCCTTCACTGTACATTTGTTCTTGAGAAGGTTCAGACGAAAGACCCCATGCAGCCATAAACATGTCAACGTCAGGTGAATCATGTTGAACTTTATCATAAAATGAATTAAATTCTGTCAAGCGGCCACCGACCAGTTTAACATTTAAACCAATTTTATTCCATTGTTGAATAAAGTTTTGCATGATTGGTTGTTGAATTGAATTACCAGACATAGCCATGAAATGAATAGTTAATGGCTTGCCATTAGGTTGTACACGCCACTTGCCTTTTTTCTTGTAGCCAGCTTTATCTAAGATTTGATTGGCTTTCTTAATGTTATAGGTATACCCTTTAACACTTTTATCAAAATAATCACCGAATTCTGCTGGAATTAAAGTTGGAACTTGGAAGCTTAAGCCATCAGTATAGTGTCTATAAACAGCATCAGTATTCATTGCATAAGCTATAGCTTGACGTAATGCCTTGTTATTCATTTTGGCTTTCGGATTCATCACGTTCTTTGATTTTTTACTATCCCATTTACCAACCTTGAAAGCTAAATAACTGTAATATAGAGGAATTTTAGCAACAAATGTGACATCCTTGGTATCCTTAACTTGTTTCCACTGGCTGTTAGTAACCCTGATAATATCAAATTTATGATTTTTAATTGATTGTGAAGCAGAGTTCGGGGAAACAACTTGATAAACAATTTTATCTAATTTCGGCTGACCACGCCAATAATATTTATTTGGAACCCAGGTAACAGATTGACCACGTACAATTTTATCAAGCTTATAGGGACCAAAGAACAAAGGATTCTTTCTCAACTTATCTGATGATTCCAGTTTTGCGAAAGGAACATCTTTTAAATAGTGATATGGTGCGGCTGCCTCCCAAATATAGCCGTTACCACTATAATACATACCAGGTTTTAATTCTTTGCAGTGTAACACTACTACTCGTCCATCTGGACCATCAGGCATTTCTATTCCTGAAATTGTTTTGGCCTTGCCTTCATGATATTCTTTCAACCCATTAATAATATTGAGTTGATTGGCGTATCTTTGAGATTTAGTTGCTTTATTTGCAATTATCTCATACGCGAATTCTATATCCTTGGCAGTAACCTGCTTACCGTCAGACCATTTAACGCCCTTTTTAACTGTAATAGTTGCAGTTTTTGCTTTACGATCAAGTTTGAGAGTAGCTGGACCCTTATCATTTATCTTGTAATTATCATCTGTTTCAAATAATGATTCTTGACCTGGACTTGCGACATCAGCACTTGGTTGATCCATTTGCAGTTCTTCATTAAAGACTCCGGTGAATGGTGTATCAGTTACTTCAGCAACTTTAATTGTTCCACCCTTCTTGGCAGTCTTAACCGGTGTCTCAATTGGGAACTTGCTGGCAGTCTTAGCTCCCTCATTGCTAGTGCTCTTATTGCTTTTACCACAAGCTACTAAAGTTAACGCAGCTGTTGTTACAATTCCGACTGTGCCTATAATTTTTCTTGTTCTCATCATACATGTCTCCTTTATATGCAAAGTTAATAGTATTTTGGAAACAAGCTAACAGATAAATGTTAACATTAATCATTAAAAAAGCAAGGCAAATCCAGAAATTATACTGTCTATAAATAGTAAAGTAATTAAAAAATAAATATTATTCAAATAATAAAAATTCTTTCAAATGTTTTGAGTAATAAATATCATAAAGAATTAAATTTATATTTTAAAAGATATAAATGATTCATATATATCAGTATGACACTACAAGTATTAAGGAAAAACTTTAAAAAGCAAAAATAAAAAATACCAAACTATTTTGCTAGCCTGGTATTTTTACTTAAATTCTATTATTTAACAAAACCAACTTGGTACCATAGCTGGTGACCATTGTTATTTTGTGATGGCTTCAAGGAGTATCCAGTAATCTTGTCATTTACAGAATAAATTTTATAAGCATTTACTGTTGGAACAACATAAGCCTGGTCAAACATGTATTTTTGCCATTCGTGGAACTTTTGAACACGATATTTATGGTCTAAAGCCTTTTGAGAATCAATTTCATCAAGTAGTTTACTGTTCTCTGGAGTTACAAAACGTGAGTAATTAGATGGTGTTGCTTCTTTGTAAAGGTCTGCTGGAGATGGTTCACTTGAAAGGTTCCAACCTGCTAAGAACAAGTCTACTGAAGGATCATCGTGTTGAACCTTATCATAAAATGAGTTGAATTCTGTCAAACGACCACCGACTAAGGACACATTCAAGCCAATTTTATGCCATTGTTGCAAATAATTCTGAATAAGTGGCTCTTGTACAGCACTCCCTGACATTGCCAACAGATTAATTTTCAACGGCTTACCATTTGGTTTAGCACGCCATTTACCCTTCTTTTTATAGCCAGCTTTATCCAAAATTTGGTTTGCTTTTTTCAGGTCGTAAGTATAACCCTTAATGCTCTTATCATAGTAATCACCAAACTGTGCCGGAATCAAAGTTGGGACATGGAAAGAAAGCCCTTTGGTATAGTGTTTATAAACTTGGTCAATATTCATCGCATAAGCCATTGCCTGACGTAGTGGCTTATGATTCATTTTGGCATTAGGATTCATGACATTTTTGCCCTTTTTGGCATCCCACTTACCAACTTTAAATGCCATGTAACTATATGACAAAGGAATTTGAGCGACAAAATTTACATTCTTAGTCTTTTTAACTTGATCCCATTGTGAATTAATAACCTGAATAATATCAAATTTGTGACTCTTAATTGCTTGACTAGCGGAATTAGGATTAATAACCTGGTAAATGACCTTATCTAATTTTGGTTTACCACGCCAATAATATTTGTTTGGTGTCCAAGTTACTGATTGCCCACGAACGATCTTGCTGACAGCATATGGGCCAAAGTATAACGGCTTTTTCCTAATTTGATCAGACTCTTTTAGCTTACTAAAAGGAACATTCTTTAAGTAGTGATATGGTGCAGCTGATTCCCAGAAATAACCGTTACCACTGTTGCTCATACCTGGTTTCAATTCAGGGTAATGAAGCACAACTGTTCTCCCGTTAGGACCATCAGGCATTTCAATACCTGAAATCGTCTTGGCCTTACCATCATGATATGCTTGTAAACCTTTAATAGTGGCTAACTGACTAGTATATCTTTCTGATTGTGTGGCCTTATTAGCGAATATTTCATAGGAATATTCCACGTCTTTAGCAGTAACCTGCTTGCCATCTGACCACTTAACACCCTTCTTGATAGTGATGGTGACAGTCTTATTCTTTTTATCCAACTTCATTGTAGCTGGACCTTTATCGTTAATTCTATATTTATCATCAGTATCAAAAAGTGATTCTTCACCAGGAGATGCAACTTCACTGTCAATAGCACTCATAGCTAACTCATCAGAAAAAATTCCTGTGAATGGTGTATCTGTTTCTAAGGCAACTTTAACAGTTCCACCCTGTTTAGCTTCCTTCTTGGGTACTGCTACCGGAAACTTACTAGCTGTTTTAGCATTAGAATTGTCATTGGCCTTATTATTAGATTTACCGCAAGCTACCAGCGTTAAAGCAGCTGCTGTTACTACCCCCAATGATTTATATAAATTAGATTTTTTCATCTCTACATAACTCCTTTTTATTATCAGGAAAATTTAATTTTCAAAACAAGTTAATAATTAAATATTACCACATAAAATTAAAAAAGCAACGGTTTATTCATTTTTGTTTAATAGATATTTATTTCAAAAAGAGCAATTTCTGATGTTAAATGTTGCCGTAAATACCTAATACCAACTTTATCAGTCTTTATGGGGTAGAAATTAAACAGTTTAATTTTTGAATTTCTTGTCATAAAAGTTAGTGATAGAGAAATTAAAGAAAAAACTGCTAATGAATAATTTAGTAATTTTTCAAAATTATCCATTAGCAGAGATTTTAAAATATTAATGATAAAACTAAGTTTTAATTTTCTCTTTGCCGCGCATCTCCAGCCCTTTGTAAAGCACGACCAACATAATTGATACTTAAAGAAATAGCTAGTAGCAGTATTGTAGCCGGCAGCCATAACCAAGGCCTGTTGACAACGTTAACCGGATCATTGGCAAATCCAATTAAAGTACCTAAGGAAGGAACTGTAGGCGGTAAGCCGTAGCCAATAAAGGATAAAGTTGCTTCAATACCGATGTTTCCGGCAACTGTCAGTACCACATCAATAATTAGCATAGAGCCAATGTTTGGTAGGACTTCTCTAAACATTATTTTCAAGTCTGATGAACCAGAAGTTTTTGATGCCAGCACATAGTCTCTTCCTCTTTGAGAAAGAACAAATGCCCTAAAGTATCTTGCCGTACCTGTCCAGCCAAACATCGAGATTATCCAAACTAAAGTAATAGGGCTGTAATGTGGTATAACAGTTACCAAGACAATTTCTATAGGCATTGTTGGCAAAACCTGCACAAAGTCAACTATTCTCATAATGACAGCGTCAACATAGCCACCATAATATCCTGAAACAAGGCCAACAACTAAACCAACGGTCTCACAAACAGCAGTAACCCCAAGTCCGATAAGGATAGAATTACGACCACCCATAATTAATAAGTTAAGAATATCTCGTCCACCATCATCAGTTCCCAGAATATGACCATCAGTGAACCAGCCTGTATAAGCATCGATTATATTTGCTTCAGTAACTTTATCAGAGTTTAAGAATAGTGATCCGCCAAAAGTTAATAGTAAAACTAAGACTACCACTATGAATGCAGTTAAAGCTTTCCTGTCCTTAACAACTTCTCGTACAACTACTCTAAAACTTGAAGCAGGAGAAGAAACTCGCACTTTCTTGGCTTTATCAGTTGAAGTGGTTTTATTTTTTTTCAACATTTGTCTCCCCTTCTTTACTTTATCCTAATTCTTGGATCTACAATGCTCATTATAATATCTGATAATAAATTACCGAGTAGAGTAAGAAAACCAAAGATTAAAATTAATGCAGTTAGCGTAGTATAGTCACGCTGTTGTATTGAGTCTAAGAACAATTTTCCCATACCAGGATAGCTAAAAACAGTTTCAATAATCATTGAACCACTTAACAGACCAGTTATAACTGTACCAAATGAAGAAGCTATAGGTAACAAGGAATTACGTAAAATATGTTTATTAAACACAACTTTTTCAGGAACTCCTTTACTGTGGGCTGTTCTAACATAATCTTCAACTTTATTATCGACAATTCCTGTTCTTAAATATTGCACGATTCCAGTAGTCGTTATCAACGCACTCAGGATAGCTGGGAAAATGATATGGTAAAGCTGACTGCCTAATGTACCCCAGAAACCAGAAGCATTAGGAGAAACCGAACCTGAAATAGGGAACCAGCCTAAGAGAAAGCCAAACAGCCAGATACCTAAAATGTAAAATACAAAAGGAGGAATAGCAAAAGTAACATAATTAAAAATTTGTACAGCTTGATCTTGCCATTCATCTTGATGTTTACCAGCAATCACACCAAGAGGGATTGAAATACTGTAACTGATTATTGTTGTTAACAGCGAAAGCCAAAAAGTGTTTACAGCTCTATCAGCAATTAAAGATGTCACCGGAACGTGCTGAATGTAACTGGTACCCAAATCACCTTTAAAAATATTACCTACCCAACGAGCATATTGTACTGGGACTGGATCATATAGTCCCGCAGCTCTTTTAAGAGCCTCTAGTTGCTTAGGGTCAGTATTAGGATTAATTTGTCCCGTAAATGGGTCTCCCGGCATCATTTTTGCCAAGAAAAAGACTAAAATGCTTAAAATGATCAATTGTGGGATCATAATTAAAACACGTCTTAAAACAGTTTTCCACATGATTATGCTCCCTCCTTATCATTTGTTTCTTCTTCGACTATTTCTTTTTCAGGTAAAGCGACTAAATGTTTATCTGATACGTGTTTAAGTGGAAAAACTCGTCCATCTTTGTCGTACCACTTACTTTGATCATTCTGAAATTCTTGTTCAACTTCTTGACGGTGTTTCTTATGTTCATCTCGATGTTCAACATCTACTTGCGGAATAGCGGAAAGCAGCCTTTTCGTATAGATGTGCATTGGATGCTGATAAATATCTTCTCTTGAACCAATTTCAACCAAACGACCACGATGCATAATAGCCAAATTCTCAGACATATGCTTAACGACACCTAAGTCATGAGAAATAAAGAGGTAAGCAATATTGTACTGCTGCTGAATATGCTTCATAAAGTTCAGCACCTGTGCTTGAACTGATAAATCTAAGGCACTGGTTGGCTCATCAGCGACAACCAGACGTGGATTAGTAGCAACCGCTCTGGCTACGCCAATTCTTTGTCTTTGACCGCCTGAAAATTCGTGCGGATATTTATATATTGAGTCACTAGGCATTCCAACGATATCAAGTAATTCTTGCACACGATCACGCTCTTGATCAGTTGTTAAATTTTCAAAATTGCGTATTGGCTCTGCAATAATATCCTCAATTCGTTTTCTCGGATTTAAACTTGACAGAGAGTCCTGAAAAATCATTTGGACATCTTTATTGTAATTGAGTCTGCGGCGATTTTTGGATTTGGTAATATCGACACCCTTATACATAATACTGCCGCTGGTAACAGGTTCAACCCCAACAATAGCCTTGCCTGTAGTCGACTTGCCTGAACCTGATTCACCTATAAGTCCGTATGTTTCTCCTTCATTGATAGTAATACTAATATCATCAACGGCACGAACATAATCGGTAATACGATTCCAAAAACCAGATCTGATAGGATAATGAACTTTTAAGTTTTTTACTTCAATAATTTCTTTAGCCATAAACTACTCCCCACTCACTTCATCTTGAAAGTGGAACGTCTTCCAGCAAGTACATCTAACCCAATGCCCTGGTTCAACTTCATGCATTACTGGATTTTCCTCATGGGCACTTGCAGGTATCCACGGTATTCTAGCAGCAAACCTGTCACCTTTTCTAGGCATATTTTGCAATGATGGAACTGTTCCTTGAATAACATGTAAATCTTCTTCTTCATCTTCAGATTGAGGCATTGAATTTAACAAAGATCGGGTATAAGGGTGAAGTGGATGTTCAAAAATTGTTTTGACATCAGCTTTTTCTACTATTTGACCACCATACATAACAGCAACCTCATCAGCTGTTTCAGCAACTACTCCCAAGTCATGAGTTATTAAAATAATACCAGATTGAGACTGCTTTTGGATATCTTCAAGCAAGTCCAAAATTTGTGCTTGAATAGTTACATCAAGGGCAGTTGTCGGCTCATCAGCAATGATAATTTCAGGTTTACATGCAACAGCCATGGCAATAACCACACGTTGCCTTAATCCACCAGATAATTCAAATGGATACATGGCGTATGTTTCTTCAGGTTTCGGCATACCCACCTGATTAAAAAGCTCAATTACACGTGCATGACGTTGTTTCTCATCCATATCTGTATGGTAATACAAAGTTTCTGCTACTTGATCACCAACTCTCATTAGTGGATTTAAACTGGCCAAAGGATCCTGAAAAATCATTCCGATTTTATTCCCACGAATTTTATCGAACAGTGATTCATTCAGGCCTACCAAGTTCAATTCATTATAAAGAATATCACCTGTTACTTTTGTATTTTTATGGTCGTACAAACCGATAATACTAGATGCGATTGTACTCTTACCACAACCAGATTCACCTACAATTGATAAAATTTCATTCCTTTTCAAAGTTAAATTAATATCATCTGCAGCATCATAAAATTTCCCATTTAAACGATATGCTGTATGTAAATGCTGGATATCTAGCAAGAGATCACTTTGTTTTTCCAAAGGTCATTTCCCCTCTCAAATCTTCAATGAATTTATTAAAGATATTTAATAAATTTATTTAATTTCTAATTATAACCGTGAAACAAATTGTATGCAAACTAATAATTAATTTTTTTAATTAGTTTTGATGATTTGCAACGTAATTAACAGCATCACCAACAGTTTTAATTTTTTCTGCATCTTCATCAGAAATCTCGGCGCCGAATTCATCTTCTAATTGTAAAATGAATTCCACTAAGTCAATGGAATCAGCGTCCAAATCACTAGTGAAATTAGTTTCATCGGTTATTTTGTCTTTATCAACTTCAAAATTATCTGCTAAAATATCCCTGATTTTATTAAAAATTTCTTCTTTACTCATGTTGCTACTCCTTGTTGTTACTTGCTTTCGTTAGCAAATTCTGCTTTAAAATTATCAATTATTTTTTCCTGTAAAATTTTATCAATTTGCTTAATTGTAAAATATACAGCACGCTGATCTGAACGACCGTGTGTTTTAACTACAGGAGCATTAACTCCGAGTAAAACAGCACCACCATATTTAGCTACATCAAATTTTGAAATTAAACTTTTTAGTGCCTTTTTAATCATCAATGCACCTAATTTAACAAAAGGTCCATTATTGAGCAAACTATCTTTTAACAGATGGATTAAAACACCAGAAGTGCCTTCAATATTTTTTAAAACTGCATTGCCTGTAAAACCGTCTGTCGCAATTACATCAGCTTTACCGTCCAATAATTCGTTGCCCTCAATGTTACCTATAAAATTAAGCTTGCTATTCAGCAATAATTGAAAGGCTTGCTGATGAACATCATCACCTTTATCATTTTCAGACCCATTATTAAGCAGACCAACCCGGGGGTTTTTTATTCCTCTGACTTTTTCAGCATAATATGAGGCCATTTTAGCCCAAGCCAGCAAATATTCCGGTCTGCTTTTGGCATTTGCACCAACATCGATCATATTGAAACCATCATCAGAATTCTTTACTGGCAGGGTCGGCATAAAACCCGGACGAGTTACTCCTTTAATTCGTCCTATTATAAATATACCACAAGCTAAAATGGCACCCGTATTTCCTAGTGAAAAAAGTGCATCTGCCTTGCCCTGCTTCACAAATTGCGCCGCCACGACAAGTGATGAATCCTTTTTAGACCTAATTGCCTTAACTGGTTCATCTTCATCATTAATTATCTGAGTGGTATTAATAACCTCTGTCTGACTTTTATCCTCGCCTAATAGTTGCGTTATTTTCGCTTGATCGCCAAAAAGTATAAATTTCGTTTGCGGCAGTTCTTTTTTTGCCTGCAATACTGCTTGAATAATTGCTTCAGGAGCATTTTCTCCGCCCATTGCATCAATGGCAATAGTTCTCATCTTATCCTCAACCTTTACTAAGTTCTTTTTTGTTGTAATTGCTTATATTCTAACACTTGTTTTAAAGTTTTATTTTCAGATTTTTGCAAGAGAGGATCATTTTTAATCAATTTTTTGGCCTCTTTTTGTGCCACTACCATGGTATTGTAATTGTTAACAACGTCTCCTACCTGAAATTCAGGTAAACCAGATTGTGCCTTACCAAACAGATCACCTTCACCGCGCATCTTTAAATCTTCTTCTGCTAACTTAAATCCGTCTGTTGTTGATGCCACTATTTTCATGCGGGATTTACCGGCCTGGGTGTTGGGATCAGCTAAAAAAATACAGTAACTCTGAGTTTTTCCCCGACCAATTCGTCCACGCAACTGGTGCAGTTGACTAATACCAAAGCGATCAGCATTATAAATGACCATCATATTAGCATTAGCAACGTCTACTCCTACTTCAATTACGCTAGTAGTAACCAAGATATTAATATCACCTGCGGCAAAAGCAGCCATAATGTCGTCTTTTTTATTTCCTGGCATTTGCCCATGAAGTAAAGCAACCTTTTCATTAGGAAAGTCACGATTTAGCTTGTAGTAAAGCTGTTCAGCATTTTTTAAATCTAAGTCTTCCGATTCTGAAATTAAAGGTGTGACAGCATATATTTGGAATCCCTGCTCTAATTGCTCACGCATTAGTTGATATACTTGATCCATTTGCGTGCTCGTTTTCCACCAGGAAACTATCTTTTTTCGTCCTGCCGGCAGGTGGTGTATTTCGGAAATAGTCATGTTGCCATACACTGTTAAAGCTAAAGTTCGCGGAATTGGTGTGGCTGTCATTGCTAAAACATCAGGCAAATTTCCCTTATTGACTAAGGCTTGTCTTTGATTAACACCAAAGCGATGTTGTTCATCAATAATAACTAATCCCAATTTTTTAAAAATCACACTAGATTGAATTAAAGCGTGAGTACCTATCACAACATTAATAGTACCATCAGTTAGTTCATTATAAATTTCTCTACGCTCCAAAGTTTTGGTAGAACCCGTCAAAAGAGCACAGCGAACTCCCATAGGTTTCAGCAACTCATCAATCTTTTTAAAATGTTGGGTTGCTAATATTTCTGTTGGAACCATCAGTGCAGCTTGAAAGCCGGCTGTCACTGCCGCAAAAAGTGCATAAACAGCGACTATTGTCTTTCCAGAACCCACATCCCCTTGCAACAGTCGCTGCATTTGAACTGAAGAAAATAAATCAGTAAAAATTTCGTTAATTACATGCTTTTGATCTGCAGATAGTTCAAATGGTAGTGACTTAGTAAGCTTGGCAATTTCATCTAAGTTATACTTTTTAGCAATCCCCTTATTACGCGGATTGTATTCAGTCAACTGGGCTAGTTCAGTTTGAAATATAAAAAACTCTCTAAAAATGGCACTTCTTTTAGCAACCTGAGATTCTGTAGCATTTTGTGGATGATGCATTTCTTGTACAATACTACTTTCAGGTAGCAAGCGGTATTTTTGCCTTATCTTAGTAGGAACTACATTATCAACTTCAGCTAAATAATCATCTAAGGCAAGATTGATTAAATCTATTAGTTTTTTTTGCTTAATCTGCCGGTTTACTGAATAAATGGGTGCCATACCACTGTCATTTTCTTTTGCTGCAACGAACTTAAAGGCAGCCAGGCTTTGTCTAGCAGCATTATACTTACCGTAAATTGCTACTTCTTTGCCAACTGCAATTTTTTCTTTTAACCATGGTTGATTAAAAAAATTGACCATGATGACATCATGGTCAATTCTTAACTTAAAACTAAGGCGGCTTTTTTTATAACCAAACCTGGTTACAAAAGCATCTGTTGCAACAATTCCCTTAAGCATTACCTTTTGACCATCCATGATCTGATCAAGAGGAATCGTTTGAAGCTCATCATAACGAAATGGAAAATAATACAACAAATCATAAACGCTATAAATTCCCAAACTTCCAAGAGCAGCAGCAGTCTTTGTTCCCACACCTTTCAAATCGGTTACTGGAGCAAAAAGTTCTTTTGCTATCATAATTACTCAACGGAAATCAGGAAATTATATACAGGCTGACCGCCATCATGAAGCTCAAACTCAAGGTCATCATGCTTTTTCTTTAATTCATCGACAAGCTTTTGGGCTTCTTTTTTATTAGAATCACGTCCATACATTACAGTGATAATTTCTGAATCTTCATCCAGCATTTTTTCTATCATAGAGGAGGCAGCAACAATTAGATCAGAAGCTGCTACTTTAATATCTCCATCAATTATTCCTAAAAAGTCACCTTGATGAATTGCTATATCATTAATCGTTGTATCACGGTTAGCTTTAGTAACTTCTCCCGAAACAACAGTATCAAGTGCATCAGTCATGTTAGCAACATTGTCATCAAGAGAATCATCCGGATCAAACGAAAGCATCGCCGTCAAACCCTGTGAAATAGTTTTAGTAGGAACTATACCAACAGGAATATCACTAACTTCTGCAGCCTGTTTAGCCGCCATAATAATATTACCGTTATTTGGCATTACAATTGCTTTTTTGGCACCAGATTTTTTGATTGAATCGATAATATCTTGAGTTGAAGGGTTCATAGTTTGTCCACCAGAAATTATCCGGTTAACTCCCTCACTTTCAAACAGCTTTCGAATACCATTACCTGACGCCACGGCAATAACAGCAAAATCAACGCTTTCTTGATTCTCTTCATTGTTATTGACAATAGTTTCATGTTGAATTCGCATATTATCAATCTTTATTTTTCCTAACTGACCAAACTGACTGCCATATGCAAAAACAGCTCCAGGTTGCTCTGTATGAATATGAACCTTTGCTACTTCTTCATCTGAAACAGCTAAAAGAGAATCACCAAGTTTAGACAAATGCTCTCTAAATTCATCTAAATTAAAGGTTTTCTTTGCAGGAACGTCAGCAGTTAAATCAACCATAATTTCAGTACAGTAACCATTAGCAATATCTTTAGTGGAAAGCTGAGATTGGACAGATTGATGATGCATTGCATTAATCATTTCATCCATTTCCCCTTCGTCAGGCTGGTAACGATCAGCAAATTCTTCGCCTAGAAGTCCTTCAAGAAATCCTTCATAAATAAATAAAAGTCCTTGTCCTCCTGAGTCGACTACTCCAACTTGCTTCAAAACCGGTAGTAAGTCAGGAGTTGATTTTAACGCTTTTTTAGCGCCTTCAACAATCGCTTTCATGACTTCTGCAACATCATCGGTTTCATTGGCTTTATTAGCACCTTCCTGAGCACCAATTCGGGCAACAGTCAAAATTGTTCCTTCAACGGGTTTCATGACGCCTTTGTATGCAGTGGCAACTCCATTTGAAAAAGCGTTGGCTAATTCTTGTGCATTAAGTGTTTTCATGCCCTGAGTGGCTTTATAGACCCCTCTAAATAGCTGAGAAGAAATAACTCCACTATTACCTCGAGCTCCCATTAGCATTCCTTTTGCGAGGCTTTCTGTCAAGTCTCCCACGCTGTCACTATTATTTTGAGCAACAGCCTTTGCACCACTTTCAATAGTTAAATTCATATTTGTTCCAGTGTCTCCATCAGGAACCGGGAAAACGTTCAAAGAGTTAATAAACTCTGCATTGCGTCCAAGTCTGTGTGTGGCAACGCGAACCATATCTCTAAATTTTTTACTGTCTATTTCCTTTAAAACCAATATTTTTAACCTCCGCTTGAGTTATTCGTCAAGCACTTTAACACTTTGAACGATGACATTGACAGCTTTAGTTTCAATTCCAAGTTGATTTTTCAAATTGAATTTAACACTATCCTGGACATTGCGGCTTACTTCAGATATTTTTAGACCATAGCCGACAATTATATAGACATCAACTGTAATCCGATTATCTTCAGACCTGACAACGACACCACGTTTATAATTTGCTCGATTTAAAATTCCGTCGAAACCGTCACGGATAGCATTTTTTGAAGCCATGCCAACAACGCCGTAATTGGATGTAGCCGCACTTCCGACAACAGTTGCAATCACTCCGTTTGATATATCAATCAAACCGTTCTTTGTTTTGATTTTTACAGCCATGTTTACCTCCGTATCATTGTTCTCAATATTATGAATCTATTTTATCATAGTAATCAAGTTTAAATACAAAATTCCCTTCATAAAAAATACTTTTGGAGTTGCAATGATCTTAAACTTATGCTATCTTAACTTAGTATGAAAACACAATAAAGGAGGTTTAGCAAATGGCAAAAGACTATATCACTGGCAAAAAGACCACTTTTGGTAACACACGTTCACACGCGTTGAATTCAAACCGTCGTGCGTGGAAGCCAAACCTTCAAAAAGTTCGTATTCTTGTTGATGGCAAACCAAAGCGTGTATGGGTTTCAACTAAGACTTTAAAATCTGGTAAAGTTACCCGTGCCTAAATAAAAAGTTTAAAAAAGCAGAAGAAATCTTCTGCTTTTTTTGTTGCTTAAATATTTTGAAAACGATTAATATCTTTAGACTGGATGACCGCTACTACTCCTCTTGAAAATGAAAGTTCAAATGTATCTTTTTCTGGTAAAAATTCATTGGAGCTAAATGAGACGGGATTTGCACTCCTAAAATTGGCCAAATTATATTTAGCTCCATTTATATTTAAATTCAGTACCTTATTTAAGGTTTCTACTCCAAAATATTGATAACCTAGCTGCCTTTTAACTAAATGTTTTCCAGCATTATAAAATTTAATTGAATTTTGCTGGTCAATAAGTGTTATTTTTTCTGCAAACTGGTTAAATTCGGGCTTAAGAACCATAAATAAATTAGACAAAAAGTGATCCAAGCGTCCACCCGTGGCACCAAAAATAGTCAAATGAGAAACACGGTAATCTAAAAAGGCGCAGCGAATAGCCAGCTCAGCATCAGTCCAATCTTTTTCTGGATTTGAATATCTAATATCAGCAACATTTTTTTCGATTTCTGCTAATTCATTTCTTTTTAGTGAATCAAAATCTCCCTCGGCCACATCTACCTTAATGCCCATTTTTTGTAAAAGAAGCGACCCGCGATCGACACCTATTACTAAATCACCAGTTCTATTAGCTTTTAGAAATTGCTCTTTGAGATCGTCAGGCCATAACTGTTTAGGCGCTCCTAACAGTGCAAAGGATTTCATTGCAGTATGCCTTCTAACTCTGTAATTTGCTTCTTAATACTATTCTGACAAAATAAATAAGAGCCAGCAACGAAGATTTTTGCTCCTGCATCCTTAGCAATTTTAGCAGTTTGTTTGTTAATTCCCCCATCAACTTCAATTGGTACTTTGCCAGCGCTTAAACTAACGGCCTGCTTAATCCTTGAAGAAGATTCCGGAATGAATTCTTGGCCGCCAAAACCGGGATAGACAGTCATTAGTAAAATTTGATCAACTTTACCAAGAAATTTCTGTAAAACAGAAATAGCAGTATCTGGATTAAGAACTAAACCCGCTTTAACATTGTTTTCTTTTAAATAATCCAGCCAATAATTGAGTTTATTCTCATTCATTGCCTCATAGTGAAGTAACACTATCTGTGCACCGGCTTTGACAAAAGCAGGTACCAATACATCAGGGTTATTACTCATTAGGTGAACTTCAACTTCAGTTGTCGGAAAAGTCTTTTTAAAATCAGATACGAGCTGCGGACCAAATGATAAATTTGGCACAAAATGTCCATCCATAATATCGATATGAAAGCGGCTAATGCCGCAATCAATCGCCGTTTGAATATCTTTTTCCAAATTTAGATTATTGATATTTAAAATTGACGGTGCAATCACTATTTTTCTCCTCACTTTAAATACTCGGGCAGCCTGCCGTTTTCTATTTCTTTGCGTATTAACAAATAATCATCATAGCGGCTTTTTTTAATTTTTCCCGCTTCAACTAATCTTTTTACTTCACAACTGGGTTCGTTTAAATGCTGACAACCACGAAACTTACAATTGCTACTGGCTTTTCTAAATTCAATAAAATAATCACATAACTCTTTTACTTTAATTGGCGTAAGGTCAATTGCTGAAAAGCCTGGAGTATCTGCAAGAAAGCCTTTTCCTAAAGGAAAAAGGTTAACTGTTCTGGTGGTATGCTTACCCCGATTCAAGGAATTAGAAATGGCGCCTGTTTCCTGCTTGACGTCACTTTGAAGTGAATTAATTAGAGTGGATTTACCTGCTCCTGATTGTCCTGCAAGAGTCCAGATGTTTTCAGCAGCAATTTCATGAATCAGGTTATTGGCGACCTCTTCTTGGCTATAATAAATTCGATATCCTATAGCGTTATAGTAAAGCAAGTCTTCGTGAATCTTGTTTAGCTTTGAACTACTTAGTAAATCGCTCTTTGATAGGTAAATACTTACAGCAACGCCTTGCCATGAAAAGAAAGTTAAAAAGCGATCCAATAACTGCAAAGAAAAATCGGGTTGAACTGCTGACATTACTAGTAAAACATGATTCACGTTTGCTAAAGCAGGTCGACCAATCAGGTTTTTGCGAGGTAAAACTTCCACCAGGTAATTTGTGCCTTGGTCATCAATTTGGATTTTAACGTGATCACCAACAGTTGGTTTTAATTTATTCTTGCGAAAAACTCCCCTGGCACGAGTTCTTACAATATCATTAGCAGTTTGAACGTCATAAAAGCCTGCAATCAGACCAATAACAATTCCCTGATCCTTTCTAATCATTTTTGACCTTCTCATTTAAAATTACCTGGCCATCGCGTACTACTTTCAGTTGGCCAGGGCCGTCCCTAAGTTCGAATGGGATTGAGAAATTCATATCTTTTTTGATATATAAATCCCGGTAAATATTATCAATTGAGTGATTATCATCCGCAATATATATTTGAACATGATTACCGCGCTTATTATCAGAATCATCTTCATCATTATCTTCGTAGCTAACCGTAAAGTTTTTAATTGCCGTTAAATCGCGTTTCTTTTTTGCTCCTTCTGAAACATTAACAGAAATTGTACTTCCACGAGGAACCTGTGTACCTGCAGCCGGACTCATGGAAATAATCATTCCCTTCTTTACTTTGCTGGAATATGCAGAGCTAACTTGCAGTGTTAAGCCGTGTTTATGTGCAAATTCTTGTGCCTGCTTTAAAGAATAATCTTTTAAATCAGGTAATTTAATCATATGATGCTTCGAACGCGGATTTTTTCCTTTAGATATTACTAACGTAATTGTTGTTTGTTCCGGCTTCACTTCAACGTCGGCAGCAACACTCTGAGAAATGACGTGATCAGGTGGAACACTTGATGAAAATTGATTCTCACGAATCACTTCAAAACCTAATTTTTCAAGTTTTTGGACAGCAATACCATATTCATCACCAGTAACATCAGGTACTTGAACCATACCTGCTCCATCAGAAATATACAGGTCTATATAGCGACCTCGTTTTATTTCCGAGCCAGCAACAGGTGCAGTTTCAATTACTTTGCCACGATCAATACTATCAGAATTTCTATGCTTTATTTTGCCAACCTTTAAGCCAACACTTTCAAGTTTATTTCTAGCTTTCTTCTCACTCAGATTTGTCACATCGGGAACACGGATATCACTATTTTTGTTATTATTGAGCACAAAAAACATCAAGCCAATTATTAAGATGGCTGCAAAGCCTACAAAAAGCCACCACCATTTATATTTACGCAAAGCTTGCGTAAAGCTGGAACGATTCTTGTGATAGTCAGCAGTCTTGTCTTGAGTTCTGTTTTCCGCATCAGTCTTTTCGACTACTCGATTAGGTTTGAAATTCGGCAAAATAATGGTTTCATCATCATTATTGCCATGAGTGGGTTTAAAAACTGGCTCATTAGCCCGACCCGGTTCCAAACTGGTATCAAGGTCATCTTTCATTTCCTTAGCAGAATTATACCGGTCGCGCGGATCTTTAGCTGTTGCTTTTAAAACTACATTCTCCAGTGGTTGCGGAATATTAGGATCTTGTTTTCTGATTGAAGGAATTGGCTCTTGAGCATGTTTTAAAGCAATTGAAACGGCGGAATCGCCATTAAAAGGCACATTTCCTGTAATCAATTCATATAAAATAATCCCCAAAGAATAAATATCAGATTGTTTGGTTACCAGTCCACCTCTAGTTTGCTCAGGGGACATATAATGAACAGATCCGATTGCGGAATTGGTTTGGGTGACAGAATTTTGATTTAAGGCCACAGCAATACCAAAATCGGCAATTTTGATATTGCCATGCTTGTCCATTAAAATATTTTGCGGTTTTAGATCCCGGTGAATAACATTATGCTTATGAGCCAAAGACATTGCACTCAGTATTTGGTCCATGATTTTAATAATATTACCTAAATTCAAGGGTGAATTTGCTCTAATATATTCTTTTAAATCAGGACCATCTACATATTCCATAACCATGTACGGCAGACCATGGTCAGTGCCAACATCCAGAACCATCACTATGTTAGGATGACTTAATTCACTGGTAGCAAGTGCTTCTCTTTGAAAACGGGCCAAGGTCTGAGGTTCTTTTTGTAAATCGAGCCGCAAAATTTTAACGGCGACTTTTCGCTGCAGAATAATATCTTCAGCTAGATAAACATTTGCCATGCCGCCTTCACCTAAAGTATCAATTATACGATAGCGGTCGCCTAACAAATAGCCCTTATTGATCATTGCTTGTCACCACCCTCATTTAGAATTAAACAAGCAGTGATATTGTCCTCACCACCCAAACGATTAGCTTCGTCAATCAGCTTTTGGCAACGACTTTTTAAAGACAAATCTTTTGTCGCAAGTATCTGTTGAATCTGGGGATCACTTAATGAATTAGTTAAGCCATCAGTGCAAAGCAAAATAATATCATTATCATTTAAAGCAATCTGCTTATATTCCGGATCAATTGTGCTGGAAACTCCAAGTGACTGAGTAATGATATTTTTTTGAGGATGATTTCTAGCTTGCTGCTTAGTAATTTGACCTAGTTTAACCAATTCATTGACTAGAGAATGATCTTCTACAAGTTGGACGAATTGGCCATCTGAATAGCCATAGGCCCTTGAATCTCCTAAATGGGCAATTAAAGCTTCATCGTTAAAAACCACAGCCAATACTATTGTTGTCCCCATGCCATTTAAATCTGGAAAACGGTCAGCAGTTCTTAAAATTGTTTCATTCTCATTACTTAGTTGAACGTTCAGCCATTTACGTGCACTGTTTGAATCGTAAAAGTCGGTGACACCAAAATTGTGACCCAAATGACTCACAGCCATAGTCGAAGCCACATCTCCACCTTGATGTCCGCCCATGCCATCACAAACAATAGCCAATAAAGCATTTTTTTTATTTTTAAAAACCTGTACAGAATCCTGGTTGCTCTTGCGTATTCGTCCAATACTAGAAGCAAATGCTGTTTTTATCAAAATCCTAACCTCGCAATTTAAACTTAGCAATAAAAAAGCCATCGCTACCATAACTATCCGGTAAGATTTTAAGCATCCCCTTTGGGGCTTTTAGCTTACCCGCTGTAAAAGGCTGTAATTCATACTCATCATGCCTTTTTAAAAAAGCTTTAACTACGTCTTCGTCTTCTTCTTGGGAGATAGTGCATGTCGAATACACTAATTCTCCATCTTGAATTAATAAGGAACTTACATGATCTAGAATATTTAATTGAATTTGTTGCAATTTAGTTAAGTCATTTAATGTTTTAGTATAACGGATTTCCGGTTTCCGCCTAATAAGACCCAATCCAGAACAAGGAGCGTCCACTAAAATTTTATTAAATTGCTCTTTTTTAAATTCTTGATCTGCTTTTCTAGCATCAAGTGGCTTGACAATTACTTTTGATGCCACATGCATTCTGCTGGCATTCTCTTTAACTAAACGCAGCTTATTTTCATGTATATCAAGGGCGGTAACATGACCCTGGTTCAAATTTTCAGCGATCTGAACAGTTTTACCTCCTGGTGCACTACAGGCATCAAGAACTTCTTCATTACCCTTAAAAGAAAAAGCACTTACCGCCAAACTAGCAGCTTCATCTTGAATTGTCAATCTGCCTTGTTTAAATAAAGCAGTTTTAAAGATTCCTCCATGTGCTAAAATCAGTTCATCTGAAGCAATTTGAGAATCAGCAGGAAGAAATCCTAAATTTGATAACTCTTTTTTGACCGAATTATAATCAGCCAATTTTGAAACTCTCACTGTATTTTTAGACGGTTTATTAATACTAGCTAATATGGCAGCGGTTCTATCTTCACCCCAGTGACTAATCAAGTACTGAACTAACCATTTAGGTGTGCTTTCTTTGACACTAAGATAAAGCGTTTTGTCTTTTTTATCTGGCAAAATTGAGCCTCTTCTTAACAAAGCACGTAAGATACCGTTGACAATTTTAAATCCAGCAGAATGCCTCTTACCGTATTCTTTTGCCAATTTATTAGCCTCATTTAGGACCGCTCTAGCGGGAATGCTGTCCATAAACAAGATTTGGTAAGCAGACAGCAATAATAATGGCCAGAGGTAATCTTCCTTGAGTTCTGTCTTTAATAAATCATGAAGTTGATACTCCAAATAAATTTTTTCTTGTATAGTGCCGTAAACAATTCTGGTTGCTAAATTTTGATCAGCTTGAGTAAGCTTAGCCTCACGCAAACTATTATTAAAACTAATATTTGAATAGGAACCTGAACACAATACACGAATTAAAGTAGACAGAGCCACTGACCGGGCGCTTTTAAGAGCCGACAATTTTATCACCTATAGCAAAGCTTTTTCCTTGTCCGTTTAAAAAGCTTTTTACAGTCATTTTTTTCTTTCCTGCTGGTTGAACCTCAAGTAAATTTAAAACCGTATGATTGGCAAAACTGATAGCAAAACGTTTTTTATTAGCAACTACTGTTCCAGCTGGTAGAGTGGTAGTTTCTGGAGCCACTTCGGCTCGCCATACTTTAAACCTTTTATTATCAACCAGCAAATAAGCTCCGGGAGCGGGATTAAGACCGCGAATCAAGTTGTTGGCTTTCCTCGCAGTCATGCTTATTTTTATTTGTTCCTGCTCTTTGCTGATGTTGGGGGAAAATACTACTTTAGTTTCATCTTGAGCCGTTTTCTTCTGAGGATCTGCAATAATTTGAGGCAAGGTTTGAAGCAACAAGTCACGTCCCAAAAAAGACAATTTTTCAAACACGGTTCCTGCTGTATCATCTTTTTGAATGGCGATTGCTTTTTGAGCATATATGGCACCAGCATCCATTTGCTTAACCATTTCCATAATTGTTACCCCAGTTTGCTTATCTCCGTTGATCAGAGCGTATTGGATGGGCGCCCCACCACGATACTTCGGCAATAATGAACCATGAACATTAACTGCAGCTATTTTAGCTGATTGCAAAAATTTACTAGGTAAAAATTGACCATAAGCAGCAGTGATAATCAAGTCTGCCTGCATCGCTGTTAGTGCAGCTACTTCTTCTGATTTTGCCAAATGAGCAGGTTGAAAAACTGGTAAATTTAATTTTTGGGCTAAAACCTTAACTGGAGACTCAGTAACTTGTTGCTTGCGACCAACTTTTTTGTCAGGTTGAGTAACCACTGCCTTGATTTCATATTTTTCATCTGCAAGCGCCTTTAAAATAGGCACGGCAAATTTAGGTGTTCCTAAAAAAATTATTGATGTCATTAAACATTCCCCTTTACATTATGCGTTCAGGCTCATTATCAATATAGACAGATAAGCCATATTTTTTCATTTTTTGTGCCGAATCTTGGATTTGATGTAACAACTGGTTAAGATTATCTTCTTTTTTATATTTTACCAGTATTTGATAATAATATTTGTTTTTTAGACGAGAAATTGCACTAGGTGTTGGACCTAAAACTATTGTTGCTTGGTGTAATTTTGGCTGTAACCATTTTTTTATCTTAAAAGCCTCTCTGGCAGCATTTTGTTCTTTTTTCGCAGCTACTGAAACCAAAACAGTATAAAAATATGGCGGATAATTACCAGCATGTCTAACACGCATTTCGTATTGATAAAAACGTTCATAATCCTGTGTCTTAGCTAGTTTAACCGCATAATGACCTGGATTAAATGTTTGGATGATTACCTCTCCCTTTTTTTGAGCTCGACCGGCTCGGCCTGCCACTTGAGTGAGTAATTCAAAAGTACGTTCAGAAGCATTATAATCTGGCAGCCAAAGACCTGTGTCAGCATTAACAACTCCTACCAGTGTCACATTAGGAAAATCAAGTCCCTTAGCAATCATTTGCGTGCCCAGCAATATATCAGCTTCATGGTTGCCAAATGCATCCAGAATTTTTTTAAATGCACCCTTTCTTCTTGTAGTATCTACATCCATCCGTAAGACGCGAGTACCTGGTAATAATTGATTTAGTTCTGTCATCACTTTTTGGGTACCAGTTCCCAAAAAACGTATTTTTTTACTTTGACAATTTGGGCATTTTTCAGGAATTGCCGTCGCATAACCACAATAATGGCACTGCATTTTATTTGTATCTTTATGCATAGTCAATGAAAGATCGCAATTAGGACACTTCATGACATAGCCACATTCACGACAAAGCATGAAGTTAGCAAAGCCCCGTCGATTTAACATTAAAATTACCTGCTCATTTTTGGCAATTCTTTGTTTTATTGCGTTAACCATCTCAGTAGAAAGGTCGAACTGTCCACCAGTATAATTTGCCTTTTTTAAATCCACAATGTTAACTTGGGGTAAACTTTGTTTATTAGCACGATGTGGTAACCTCAACAATTGATAAACGCCCTTTTGCGCGCGTGCTCTGCTTCCAAGAGACGGAGTTGCACTGCCTAATATCAGGGGACAAGAATGATACTTACTGCGCCAAATTGCAACATCCCGAGCATGATAGCGCGGATTGTCCTCCTGCTTGTACGATGATTCATGCTCTTCGTCAATCACGATCAAGCCAATATTTTCTAAGGGCGCAAAAACTGCACTTCTGGCACCAACAACTACACGAACTTCATTACGTCGTATGCGGCGCCACTCATCATACATTTCACCTTCAGACAAGCCGCTATGCAAAACAGCAACTTGTTGACCAAATCTGCTTTTGACTTGGTCAACCATTTGTGGAGTTAAAGATATTTCTGGAACCATCATTAAAGCATTTCTGCCCTCTTTTAGCGTAGCGCTGATAGCATTTAAATAGACTTCAGTTTTACCGCTGCCAGTCACACCTTCCAACAAGAAGATACGTGACCTTTTTACTTTAATTGCTGGTACTATATGGTTAAGTGCCTCTTTTTGATCCTTGTTTAGCTTAATTTTTTTAGACTCATCTTTGGAGCGATTATAGTCTGTCAATGGATCACGATATTTTTCAATCTGCTTCTTATTAAGCCAGCCCTTTTTGACAGCATTGGTTAATGAAACTGTATTGAGGTGTGTATTATTTTCAATTTGACTTTGCATTAAAGGAAAATTATTAAAATTTTCGATTAAATACATAATGAGCTGCTTTTGTTTGACAGCATTTTTCCTTAATGACTCGTAGATACTGACATATTCTTTCTTAGTTTTGCATAAAGAATATTCGTTTTCAGTTTTAACCCGGGCTTTATTTTCAACAAGGTATTCCACCTTGGCATCATTTGAACGCAATAATTGACGTATGGCGGCAATTTGCTTATTGTCGGTTATTTTAGTTAAATCCAATGGGTCTCCCTGGAAAAGACCCATTTTTTGCGCCTTTGCAGAATTAGGAACCAAAATTTTACGATAGTTGGCCCGCATAATTCTTGGAAGCATCGTTTTTAAAATTGATATGCGATAAGAATAAATATTATCAGCTAAATCCTTTGACAGCTTTACTAATTCCGAAGTTAGCGGCGCCATTTCATCTACCACTAAAAGTAAATCTTTTAAATTACCCTGATATTGACTTGTTGAACTTAATCCGACCACGAAACCTTGTAATTTGCGTGGACCGAATGGGACAAAGACCCTTGAGCCTATTTCAACTTTACCAAGTTCCTTGGGCACATGATATTCAAAGACTCGATCCGTTTGCTTAGCCGCAACATCAACGATTACTTGTGCAATCATTTAATCACCTTCAAAAAATGACCTCCATCTCTTTTAGGATGGAGGTCATAAATTTTATTAATTACTGATTAACCTCGCGATGATTGGGATCAACGGTAACTTTACCAGCTTCTATTTCTTCTAAAGCCTTACCAACTGGTTTTTGTGATTTGTAGCTTTTTAAAGCTTCAGGATCACCGTCTTCCAATTCATGTGCTCTTTTGGCCGCAAGAACTGATAAAGAATATCTTGAATCAACCTGTGCCAACAATTTATCAATAGATGGATATGTAACTCTCATTTTAGTCCTCCTTAACCATTTTGCGATAAGTATCAATGACACGTTTTACACTAACATGTTCTGCTTCGACAATCGCCTTGATATGATCAACTGCATTGGCAACTGTATCATTAACAACAGCATAATCATAATCCTGCATCACCAGAATTTCTTGACGAGCCTGCTTTATCCGGCCCATAATCACATCTTCTGATTCAGTACCACGATTTTCCAACCTGGTATGTAATGTATGCAAATCAGGTGGCGTGAGAAAAATAAACACTCCATCAGGCATTTCTTGTCTAACTTTTTGGGCACCATTAACGTCAATTTCCAGCAGAACATCTTTACCTTCATCAAGCATTTTTGCAACTGGTGCCTTAGGAGTGCCATAATAATGGTTCACATATTGATTATACTCCAAAAGTTCATTTTGACTGATTGCCTGCTTAAATCGTTCTTCAGTAACAAAAAAATAATCTTTACCATTGATCTCTCCAGGCCGTGGCTGTCTGGTGGTCATGGACACGGAATATTCAAATGGAAAAACTTTATTCTTCACAATTGCACTTTTAACGGTACCCTTACCTACTCCCGAGGGACCCGAAAGGACAAGTAACAAACCTTTTTCTGTCATGCCAAACTCCCTTATGAAAAGCTATTGTATCTAGTTTGCACTAAAATGATAATATTTTCAAGTCATGGTATTTTTAACCAACAAAAAAATTTAAATTTAATACTTGTTTTTTAGAACAGATGTTCTTATAATATAAATTGTCAAACAAATGTTCGATTAAATACAAGGGATGGTTTGATGAAAAACTCACTAAAAAAACTTTGTCACTATTTTTTCGATTATGATGATGAAAAATTAAGTATTTACAGCCAATATAATTATGAAATTTTAGCTGAACTCAATAGAGCTCTACTTGGCCGCTCATATGTGCTAATCAGTTATCAGGACGGAACAAGTGAAATCGGCCAAATTATCAACCGTATTTCTGCAGGGCGCTTTATTTTGCGTTCAGTAAATAAAAAGATTATAAAGATTATTGATATTGATAATATTTTCAGAATTGATCTTGAATAGTCAATTTTACTAAAATAATTTATTGCCAGGAATCAATTTGATTCTTGGCTTTTTAAATACAGTGTTTCACTTAGTATTTTAAAACCAGCTTTTTCATAAATGTGAATTGCCGTTTTATTGGTGATGTCAGCATTTAAAGCAAAAACTCTGCTGCCTTCCTTTTGCAAAATTGCAATCATCTTTTTGATAAAAAATGTCCCAAAGCCTTGTCCCCGAAATGGCTTATCAACAAACAAGCCAAAAAAGTAATCTTCGTTATCGCCATGATCAACAGCACAATAGCCAGCAACTTCATTACCTGTTAACAACAAAAAGCTTGTAGTATCTTTATCTGCCAATGCATTTTTAACATATTTTGTAGATGTCGCAATCTCATCTCCAAAAGCATAACTGTGAGCCTTAGCAACTTGATCAACATATTTCTCGGTTAAAAGTTTAACTGCTAAAATTTGGTTTAATCTATCTGCTTTATCAAGTGAGAAAGGTCGTTCAGTCCGCATATAATAATCAGAATCTTCTTTGACCACAGTTAAGTTGCAATTCGCTAAAAAGTCTGGATTTTTTGCTAAAAAAACTTTTTCTGTTGGAAATTCCCACTTATGATAACCATATTGCAACAAAATATGTTTGGCACGTTTCCACATTTTGCTAGCAACGTGGTGTCTGCGAAATTCAGGATCAACTACTAAGTTGACTTCGACTTCTTCATCAGGACCGTCATCAGCATAAAGCATTGTTAAACCGATTAACTTTTGCCCTTCATAAGCCAAGACAAATGTTGGCATATCACTGAAATAGTTGTACTTGTTGCTTAAATAAATATTTGAATAGGTGTTATCAGCTTTATTTATTCTTTTATTTAAGCCAGCAGCCTGTTTAGTCTCCTCGTTATTTAAAGTAACTTTTTCAACAACTTCCATTCTTTTCCCTTTCACTATTATTATTTCTTTTTTCTTTTAAAGCTCCTCATCAAATCCTTAGCATTTTGTTTAGCTGCTTGCGTCACGTCACTACCAGCCATCATTTCTGCAATTGCAGTAATTGTTTCTTCTTGAGTTAGAGGCCCAATCTGAGTATAAGTAGCACCATCTTTGACTTTCTTGGCTACCAAATATTTCTGATCTCCCGCAGCTGCTACTTGCGGTGAATGTGTAATTGCAATAACTTGTTTATTTTCACCAATTGAATGCAATTTTTGACCAATTGCCGCGGAAACGCGACCGGAGACGCCAGTATCAATTTCATCAAAAATCATTGTTCCTACTGGTTCAACTTTACTGAAAATTGCCTTCAAAGCCAAAATCAAACGGGATTGTTCTCCACCTGATACAATCTTGACCAAAGGCATTAATTCTTCACCCGGGTTTGGTGCTATTAAGAAGACAATATTATCTGTCCCATTCTTAGTAAAAGTTTTGGTCGTTGCAAAATCTATACTAAAGCGGGCCTTAGCCATATATAAATCTGCTAATTCCTGCTTGATTTTGCTTTCCAAACTCGCAGCTACTTTTTTTCTCATATCATGCAGACTTTTTGCTTCAGCCTGAAGCTCTTGTTCAAGATTTTTGAGCTGCTTTTGCAGTTTTTCCTCATCAAGTCCGCCAGCTTCATATTGACCCAATTCAGTCTGGATTTTGTTATAAAAAGCAAAAACATCTTCTAACGAAGGACCATATTTTTTCTTGAGTGAATTAAGCAAATCTAACCTGCTGGAAACATATTGAAATCTTTCCTCATCAAAGTCCATTTCGTCAAGAACATTTGATAATTCACTGCGCGCATCACTTAAAGCAAAAACCCCATCATCAATTGTCTTGGCGATATCTTTAAATTTTGCACCATACTCTGTGAGTTCATTTGCGGCGCTTTGAGCATTACCTATTAAAGTTTCAATACCGTGATCCTCGTCATCATATAATTGCATTAAATAATTTGCAGTATCAACGATTTTTTGATAATTATTTAATTCATTATATTCTTCTTCAAGTTGATCATCTTCATGAGGATCTTTCAAGTCAGCCTTAGACAGTTCGTCATTTTGAAAGGACAGAATATCTTGTTTTTGTGCCATTTCCTGTGCATTTTTATGCAAATGACTAATTTGCGCTGTTAATTTTTGCCACTTTTTAAAATTTGATTGGTAAAGTGAGAGTTCTTGTTTAAAATCATTTGACGCGTAATTATCCACTAAATCGATTTGTCTATCCTGATCCATTAAAATCTGCTGGTCATTTTGGCCATGAATATCAACCAGATAATTACCCAGCTCTCGTAAAACATTAATTGTGGTTAATTGACCGTTTATTCGAACAATATTGCGTCCTTTAACAGCTAATTCCCTGCTGATAATCAATTGGTTGTCTGTATTGGGAATACCATATTTTTCACAAATTTCAGTAATTTTTTTAGTCACATGGTCAACTTCAAATAAGCCTGTAACAACAGCCTTTTTCTCACCACTGCGAATCATTTCTTTTTGACCACGGCTGCCCATTAATAAAGAAACTGCATCGATAATAATAGATTTCCCAGCACCAGTTTCACCAATTAAGACAGTCATATTTTCTTGAAAGCGAACCTTCAATGCTTTTATAATGGCAAAATTTTTAATATCCAGTTCAACTAACATTTCTTTCTCCTAAAGATCGGCAACAGCCCGAGCAACCACTTCTTCCGGGGTCCCAGACCATAACAATTTTCCGCCATCTTTTTCTTCTTTTTGTAAATGTATTAAAAATTCAATATTACCTTTGCCACCTTTTATCGGTGAATAGTCAATATTAAGAACATTAAATCCAATTGCTCTGGCTTTTTCAATTGTATGCTTAATGACAGCGCAATGAACAGCGTGGTCGTGGACTATTCCGTGTTTGCCGACATGCTGTGGACCTGCTTCAAACTGCGGTTTTATTAAACAAACTGCATCACAGCCATATTTTAAGATCTGAAACATCGGCGGCATAATTAAATCAAGCGAAATAAAAGAAACATCTGTCATCGCAAATTCGGGCTGTCCGTGAGTGAAATCACTTAGCTGACTATAACGAAAATTTTGTTTTTCCATCACAATTACACGAGGATCATCTCGCAGCTGCCATGCAAGTTGATTATAGCCAACATCCAGTGCGTAAACGAGTTTAGCCTTATTTTGTAAAGCCACATCTGTAAAACCGCCAGTAGAAGCACCAATATCAAGGCAGATTTTATCTGATAAATCAATCTGAAAAGATTTTAAGGCTTTGGCAAGCTTAAAACCTCCACGAGAGACATACTTCTTATCACTTTTTTTGATATAAAATATTTCATCAACGGGAAAACTGGTACCGCTCTTATCTATTCTCTGGTGATTATGATCAGAAACTAATCCGGCCATAATAGCCCGTTGAGCCTGAGTCCGCGAATGAAATAATCCTTGCTGAACTAATAAAATATCCGCTCTCTTTTTTACCATTACAATACCTTTTTATATAAATCCAGAAATCCTGCTAAAACATGTGAGTCAATATTTTTTAAAGATTGCTGAGCTTCATTAATTAGAGCAGATAACTCTTCACGGCTTTGGGCAACTCCAAGTAAAGTTAGGGTATTATTCTTACCATTTTCGGAATCTTTATGCGTTTTCTTACCTGCTTCTTCACTAGTTTCGATCACATCAACTAAATCATCATAAATTTGATATGAACGACCAAAAGCATGAGCAAAATGGAGAAGTTGCTTTCTTTGGGACATATTTGCATGACCATAATCTGCTGCCATTTCAACACACGCTCTGAGCAAACAGCCCGTTTTTAACCATTCCATCTTATTTATAAATTCAGAATTATGAGCGACACTTTCATTGTTTGTAGAGTCGATATCTAAATACTGACCGCCAACCATACCATTGGGACCCACTGCTTTAGTAATAATATTCACTAAATTTGCTGAGTTGCTTCCTTGAGCGATCCACTGAATTCCCATTGGTAATAGTGCATCCCCAGCAAGAATTGCTTCAGCTTCACCCCATTTTTTATGACTTGTTAATTTTCCTCTACGAAAATCATCATTATCCATCGCGGGTAAGTCATCATGAATTAATGAATATGTGTGAATTAATTCAATTCCACACGCAATCCTTATCTCGTTGTCACTAATTTTCACTTTTAGTGCAGCTAAAGTTGCTAAAAATAGTAAGGGACGCAGCCTTTTACCACCAGCCATAACTGAATATGACATGATTTGACTTATCTTTTTATCTGTAACTTCACTTTCAAGATGTTCTCTTAAAAAGTTATCTATTACTGGAGTCCATGTTGCTTTGAATTCATTAAATGTCATTTTTACTCTTCTTTATTTTTCAGGTGCAGCAGCATCATTGGGGTCAAGCTTGCGTTCAGTACCATCACTCTCAATTAATTTTGCTACTGTTTCTTCAGCTTCAGTTAATTTTTTATTCAAATTGCGGCTTAATTTGACACCTGTTTGAAACTGCTCAAGAGCATCTTCCAGTGGAATATCACCGTTTTCCAAATTATTAACAATTGTCTGCAATTCTTTTAATTCTGCTTCAAAATTATTTTTCTTAGTGGCCATTTTTTTCTCTCCTAGTTGAACCAATTATTGCTGTCGCTTGTCCGTCTTTAAAATGCAGTCTGACTTCATCTTTTATTTTAACTTGAGCAATAGAACTAACAGTTTTATTTTGTTTATCAGTAACAAAAGCATAACCTCTGTCCAAAGTTTTGAGAGGACTGTAATCATTAAGTTGCTGCCCTGTCTGACTCAATGCATTGCGTTTTACTTGTAAACATTGCTTCGCATTGGCGACTAACCTCTGATAATAAAAATCTGATTGCTGCAATAACGCTGCAATTTTTTTACCAGGACTGACTGCAAGCAGTCTTTGCTTTTCCAACTGGTAACTTTGTCTTCTGCGTTCTAATTGACGCACCATATTATTATGTAAATTATCTCGCAAAAGGTCTAATGTTTGTGCCTGTTCATCATACAGTCGTGTAGGTTCTCGCATGATAACGGAATTATTAATACGATTTAAAGTATCACGCCGAATTCTGATTGTATTTTGCATACTAGAAACAAGACTATTCTGCATTTGACGAATATTAATTAATTCATCTGCCAAATTAGGAGTAGCGTATTCAGCAGCTGCTGTGGGAGTAGCAGCGCGCACATCTGCAACTAAATCACATAATGTAGTATCCGTTTCATGACCTACTGAAGAAATAACCGGTATTTTCATAGCAAACACTTGTCGTACTACACTTTCTTCATTAAAGGGCCATAAATCTTCAAGCGAACCACCGCCACGACCGATTATCATAACATCATATTTATCTTTAAACTGAGCTATTTGCTTCATCGCAGATACTAATGAATCGGCAGCCGAATCTCCCTGGACTTGAGCGGGGAACAAATCAACTTCTGCATGAGGAAATCTCCTGTTAACCGTCACTAAAATATCATGGATCACAGCGCCAGAAGCACTGGTTACAACGGCAATATAATCAGGAAAACGAGGTAAGGGCTTTTTATATTTTTGGTCGAATAATCCTTCATTTGCAAGTTTTCTTTGCAACTGTTTCAGTTGTTCATATAAGGCTCCTAGTCCTGCCGGTTCCATCGATTCTGCATAAAACTGGTAAGAACCCTGTGGCCCATAAACACTAACGTAACCCGTTACATAGACTTTCATCCCCTCTTCAGGCTTAAACTTTACTTTATCAAAATATGACCGAAACATTACTACATTAATTTTAGATTTTTCATCTTTTAGTGAAAAATACTGGTGAGAGTTGCGGCGATAACGGAAATTAGACAATTCACCCTGAAGAAATACTTTATGTAAGTAGGGATCGTTTTTAAACTTTTGAGTTATATAGTAATTTAGGTCCGAAACTGTGAGATATTTAGCACTTTCCATATTTTCTCCTTGTCAACTGGACAACCTGTTCCATAAGAGATTCAACTGTGAGTGGCCCCACTCCCCCTGGCACCGGAGTAATAAAGCTGGTTAGCGGTGCAACCTGAGCAAAAGCGACATCACCGACAGTTTTACCCTTTACGCGACTGATGCCCACATCTATGATAACTGCACCTTTTTTGACCATATCAGCAGTAACTAAGTTAGCTTGTCCAGTTGCTGTCACCAGAATATCAGCTCTTTTGGTATATTCTGCCAAATTCTTTGTTTTTAAATGTAAAATTGAAACTGTTGCATCCCTTTCAAGCATTAATGCAGCTAAGGGTTTGCCTACAATACTACTTCTACCTATAATCACCGCATTTTTACCTTTTAAAGTAATGTGATAATAGTCTAGTAAAGCCAAAATGCCATGTGCTGTTGCGGGTTCAACAAAATGTTCCCCTTGCCATAAACGTCCTATGTTTGCAGGTGTCAGACAATCAACATCTTTTTCAGGATCAATAGCTGCTAAAACTTCATTTAAATTAATCTGCTTTGGTACAGGTAATTGAATCATGATGCCATTAACCGCTTTTTCATTATTCAGACGTTTAATTAATTTTAATAGCTCTTGCTGCGGTACCGTTTTTGGCAATTGAAACAGTTTTTGCTCTATGCCAATCTGATCTGCTCTGCTCTTTTTAGTTTTAAGGTAAATTTTACTGCTAGGATCGTCACCAATATTAATTACGCAAAATAGTGGCTGCACCCCCAGCGATTTTAATTCGCAGACTTGCTTTTGCAATTTTCGAGCACGAATATCAGCCAAGCGCTTGCCATCTAAAAGCTGCCCCATTTTTGTCATTTCCTTTTCTAAAAAAATAGTCGGCATAAAGCCGACTATAAGATATTTTTAGATAAAGTTTGCTAACATACCATTAATAAATGGTTTATCTTTGGGATCAGCAAACTCATCACACAAGTTCAAAGCTTCATTAACTGCAGCTTTTGGCTCAATTTCTTTACTGTATTTTATTTCATACAGAGCAACTTCCAAGATGGCCAGCGAAATTTGGTTAATACGGTTAATCCGCCAGTTTTTCTTTAAAAAACCGGCTAATTCACCTTTTAACTCATCCCGCTTTTCAATTACTCCTTCAATTATTTCTTTAGAATAAGCAGGAAGTTCTTTCAAATCAAGCATTGCAACAGTTTTGGCTTCAACTTCACTGGCCGTATATTTAAGATCTTGGTTTGCTAAATAAACGGCCTGCATTGCGACTCTACGACTTTCGTGTTGATTCATTTTTACCCTTTTCATCTATGTCAGAAAACAGTTGTGAAGTACCACTACCATCCTCTTCTTCCTCATCTGGGAATTCTAGACCGGTAACATGCACGTTAATTTCGCTAAGAGTTAAATCTGTCATCTGTAAAACCTGCTGTTTCAAAGACTTCTGCAAGTTCGTTGCTATTTGAGGCACATTTTTTCCTGCCTCAATGCTAACGTAAACATCGGCGGTTAAATTGTGTTCGTCATCAATGTTAACAGAGACGCCTTTGCCATGGTTTTCTCTACCTAAAACGCGATTGATTCCAGATTTGACGTTACCGTGCATTTCGGCAACTCCATCCACTTTTTCGGCAGCAATCCCCATAATAACTTCAAGAACACTAGGATCAATTTCAATTTCTTCACCGTTATTTTTATCATCTAAGACAATTTTTGAACTATCTGCCATTTTTTTACCTCGAAAAATTATTTATTTGCGCGAGATACGTATGTACCATCGACCGTATTAATTACTAAAACGTCTCCTTCATTGATGAAGAAAGGTACGTTAACAACAAGACCCGTTTCCATTGTTGCGGGCTTACCACCACCTGATGAGGTATCTCCCTTAATATTAGGCTCTGTTTTGGTAACCGTCAATTCAACAGTGTTCGGTAATTGAATTCCTAATGTTTTACCATCATGCATAATTACACTTACGTTCATATTTTCCTTTAAGAATTTAGCTTCGTCTGTTACTTGTTCATTAGGAATTGCCAGCTGGTCGTAGGTTGTTGTATCCATAAAGACGTAACTTGAACCATCATTATACAAGTACTGCATAGCCTTGGTCTCTATTTCTGCAGTTTCAACTTTAGCGGTTGAGCGGAAAGTGTATTCCTGCACTGCACCAGTGTTCAAGCTCTTTAGCTTTGAACGAACAAAGGCGCTACCTTTACCTGGCTTAACGTGCTGAAATTCAACAATTCGCCATAAGTCATTATTATACTTAATAGTTAAACCATTCTTAAACTCATTAACTGAAATCATTGTCATATTGAGTACCTCATCTCCATAATATTATCTTACCAATTAGTAAGCGATTTTACTATAATTATTATTTATCTTTTACAAAGAAATTAAGTCGTCTTTAGGTAAAGTTGATAGTGTTTCAGGACAGTTATCGTTGATTAAGATGTCGTCTTCGATCCTGACACCACCCTTATTTGGCAAATAAATTCCTGGTTCAACTGTATGAACCATGTTATTAATTAGTTCTTGTTTACCAAAAGGCAGAGCCGGCTGACAAAGTTCATGTATCTCAAGTCCTATACCATGACCTATTCCGTGGCCAAAATATTGGCCGTATCCTTGTTCAGTAATATAGCTTCTGGCTGCTCGATCAACATCAGAACCGTGGTTGCCGGCAACTGCAGCTTCAATGCCCCGTCTTTGCGCTTCGTGGACGATTTTGTAAATTTTATGCATTTCCTGGTCAACTTTGCCAACCGCAACAGTCCTGGTAATGTCAGCCGCATAGCCATGATAAAATGCACCAAAATCGATTACAACCATGTCACCATTTTCAATCATTTTGTCACTGGCAACCCCGTGAGCCCAGGCAGAACGTACACCTGAAGCAATAATGGTATCAAAACTCGGTCCATCTCCGCCATTGACTTTGAAATAGTAATCTAATTTAGCTCCTATTTTCCTTTCAACAGCTCCCGGTTTAATTAAAGGCAAAATTTCATTGAAACTATCCATCGAAATGTTAATGGCTGTACGTAATGTTTCTAATTCAAGGGAGTCTTTGATATTGCGAACTTGTTCGACTAATTCTTGACAAATCTCAAAATCAACTTGCGGGTTTAGTTTTTGCAATTTCGTAAATTCAACCGCTGAAACGAACTCCCCTTCGATTAAAACTTTTTGCAAGTTAGCTTTTTGCAATTGATTAGTAATTTCAACGTCTTGATCTTTCGTTTTCATTACCACGTCAATTTCGCCTGGAGCTTCAGCCTTAATCTGGTCATTAAAGCGTGAGTCCGACAGTAATATCCGCTCCCCTTTAGCAGTTAAAATTAATTGTGCTTCTTCACCGGTAAAATTAGTAAGATAACGGTAATTAGCTTGATTAAAAATCAGCAAGCCATCGGCATCACGCTCTTTAATTAGTTCGGTTACTTTCTGTATGCGCCTGTTGATTAATGTTAATAAATCATTTTGTTCAGTCATGCTTGTATTCTCCTGTATATCAAACTTTTACCTCAATTTTAACCCCAAAGGGATATACAATACCATCACATCATTACTTTTTTTAATAAAACAGAAAAAAGACGAGAAGCATATGCTTTTCGTCTTTTGGTTTAAAAACTAAATTACTTAGCTTCTTCTTCAACCGGAATAACAGAAACTTGTTTTCTGTACTTGTCTTTCCGCTCAAATTTAACTACACCATTTACCAAAGCAAACAGAGTGTCATCTCCACCTTGGCCAACATTTTTACCAGGGTGAATCTTTGTGCCACGTTGACGATAAATGATTGAGCCAGCGTGAATAGTTTGACCATCAGCAGCCTTAGCGCCTAAACGACGACCTGCTGAATTACGTCCGTTGGCAGTAGAACCTCCACCCTTGTGGTGGGCAAATAATTTAAGATTTAAAATATTCATTATTATTTCACCTCTAGTTTAATTCAATTTTCTCAACTGTAACCTTAGTATAAGGTTGACGGTGACCATATTTTGAATGTGAGTGCTTCTTAGGCTTGTACTTAAAGGTTACAACCTTTTTTTCCTTACCTTGCTTTTCAACCTTAGCAACAACTTTAGCACCTTTAACTAACGGTGTACCAACTTTAACGTCCTTGCCGTCTGAAGTAAGAACTACTTCATCAAAAGTAACTTCTTTACCTTCTGCAGCATCAAGCTTTTCAACAAAAACACTATCGCCTTCAGCAACTTTATATTGCTTTCCACCGGTTTTAATAATTGCGTACATTTACTACCCTCCAAAAATTACTTAGACTCGCCAATTGAGGTGCTCTAACCAAGACTTATTACCTCAAAATGTGCGGTTGCAGATGTGGAGGAACCCACAAATACAACTACTACATCATACTACTATCAAGTTCAATTAGCAATAAAAAATGTCTTCTTTCTCTGCTAAATTAAGTTTAAATTTGCCATTTACCACCGTGCACTTTGGCAATGTTTTCAGTGACGATAAATGCTTCGCTATCAATTTTACGAGCTTTAGCAACTAGCTGACCATATTCGTTAGTATCAACAACAATCACCAGCTGTTGCTTATCCTGATCACTATAACCACCTACGACATTGTAAACGGTCAGCCCATCATAATCCTGTTGCAACATTTGACGAATTTCTTCCAACTTATTGTTGCTCATAATGCGCACCTGATATTTTTTATCAAAACCAGTTTCTGTATAACGCATAGTCATTGTAGTAATTACCTGAGAAAAAGCGGCCAGCAGAAAGGCTTCAGTACCATCAACAAAGATATTCAAAAAAATGACAGACATATCAATAACCATTAATGATAATGCGGGATCAATATAAAAATACTTTTTTATAATCAAAGGCGGAATGGTAGTTCCACCGGACGAAGCGTTAATGCGATATAGCATTGAAACACCAACACCCATTAAGACTCCGCCGTAGATAACTGCGAGCATATTATTCGAAGTTAATTTAAAACTAGGTGTAATTGCCATTAACACAGGTACTAAAAGGCTGCCTAAAGCCACCTTTTTTAAAGTTTCTTTACCTAAAAAAACGGCAGCTAAAATAAGCATCAGAGCATTGACCACAAATACCGAAAGAGAGCGGTTAATTCCCCAAACAGCATCAATCAATATTGAAATACCTGTAGAACCACCTGCAGCAACATTAATAGGAGCATAAAAGAAATTTATTGATATTGTAATTATTTCTAAACCAGCTAAGAAAAAAAGCCAATATTGCCAGGTATGCTTTTGCGTTTTTGTTTTCATCTCATCTTCCTTCCATAAAATTGTTATTTAATATTGTACAGGAAAAAAGCCAAATCATGCAAGAAATATGGGCTTTCCTATTTAACCTGCAGTAAAATTGCATGAGCAAAAACACAAAGCTGACCTTTATTTCTTAAATTATTAAGAAATTATAAAGAAAATCATTATGACTATCAGTCAGCAACCTGATAATCGATTGTTTGATTACCTTCATACGCTGGCAAACCCTTTTCAGCACGGTATAAAGCTCGCTCAAACGCTTGGTAGCCTTTACTTGAACTAACTGCAAATTTGATGTGATACTTACTGGCAAATTCACTGATATTCCAAGTACTGTCATGAGCCGCAAATGCCGTTACCAGGATTACAATATCCAGATCCTTGATCTGATTTTCCATGATTTTTTTCTTGCCCTGGAAAGCATCAATGGGGATAGGTATGCCATTATACCTTTTGACTATTCCTTCCAACATCGCCTCATTCTGGTTATTGCCAATAGCAATGCCTACTCGTTGATAATGTAAATCCAATGCCAGCTTAGTTAAATTCTCATCTTTTTCTGCAGTAGTGCTTCTTTTCTTTTTAGCGCTATTAGGCTTCTGCGGTTGCTCAAGCTCATAAATCCAGCGAATTTGAATTGCTTCTTCCGGATTTTTTTTCAAACGAACATCGCCATCATACCAAGCTAAGTCAACAATTGAGCCATCAACTAATCTAATGTTTTCATCCCAATACTTACTCGAATCAACAGGAAGAAGAACCGCCTTACCATTAACACGTAATTTCTTTCCTTGAGCATTGCGAGTAATAGCTAAATGACCCGCGCGTCCTTGCACTACCGCATATTTAAACGTTGAGATTGAATCAACTTCCATAGACGGCAATTCACGAAAGCCAACAACGCGTAAAATAGTTGCTTCATAATGGGAATTCTTATCTTCAGGAACGGCCTCTACTATATCACCACTTTTTAAGTTTAAAGAATGAATTTGAGACTCTTTCAACGTATACACTCTTCTATTACTATCATTAATCAAATCACAGCCAGATAGCAAACGAATTACTGTATAGCGTTTTCCTTTCCGATAATCTCTCTTACTCTTTTGGGGAATTTCAAGGGCTTCTTCGAAAACTTTTTTATCAATCATATCCTTAGGCGTTTGCAGCAGATTAATTGCTTGCTTTAGGTTGACTAAATTTTGGCGATATTTTTTATTAATATTTGGAGCAAGCGTTAGTTTTTGAATTGCCGAAAGTGCTGTGTTCTTACTGGCAATATCTCCAGGATTTTTAATTAACCGGGCTAAGCTGGTTAATAGTAAATTAAGTTGCTCTAGATCAACTTCGATATTATTTTTAGCTGTTACTGTTGCAGTCTGCTCATCAGTCATGCCCAAAATTAATTTAATTGCTGCTATCCCATTCTTTAAGCTCTTATCATCTCCCGCCGTCTGATTAAGAATTCTTTTTAAATTATTGCGATAATCGAACATCATTTTACCTATCTTTTTAGAAATTTACTTAATTATAGCAAAGACAAAAGCCAAACTTCAGGCCAGGTTTTAAGTCAAATAATTAAACTAGAAAGCCCCTCCACCAGAGCCTCCACCAAAACCGCCGGATGAACCACTGGAGAAACTGCTAGAGCCAGAAGATATACCGTCACTAAAACAAGAATCAAAGTTGGAAGAAAAACTGTCTTTTCCCGTGTTTGATATAAAACCATAATAGAAGTAATTACTGTTTTTAATCTCTTCCTCACTGAATTCGATTTTCATTTCTTTCATGACTTTGTCTGCTAAACCGAAAGAAACGGCATAAGGCATAATATCTTCCCATAGTATGAGATCACCGACATCTTTCATTTTAAACTTGCCGATATCTCTTAGCATTTTCTTGAAACCGCGTATTTTTTCAGTTTCATTTTTGCCTTTTTCAGAGTATATGCCAATCTTTTTATTACTATAAACTAAAGCAAGAAGACTCAATAGCAGAATTAAAGCTTCACCTATAACTATTATCAAAAGATATTTTAAAGAACTTGTTAATGCAATTACCGCAGACGCAAAGCTCACTGCCATCGTCAAAATAATAATACCGCTAACTTTAGCCCGACTATTGGTCAACGTATCAGGTAAATATATTTGTTTTTCTTTACTGTCAAAATAATTAGTTGCCCAGGTATCAAAAGAGTTTCCAAGCTTTTTACCATGGTACTTTTTCAACTCTTGCGTCGTGAATTGGTTACCATCACCAACGCTATTGAATAGAGTTTTGATTAAAATATCATTATCAAGAATACCTTTGTCTAGCAATGTTATCTGGTAATAAGTTTTACGATGAACCTTAAAATCTGCGATCTTGATCTTTTTCTTAGCCGCTAAGCTAATTAAATATGCCGTAAAGGCCTTATTATCGGGCTTTTTAGCAGTATCCAAAATTTGCGCTAATACTGGATCTACATCAGGTATTTCATAATTATGAGCCAATTCGCGACTCTTGCGCGGCTTCAAACCAGCTGCTTTTGTCCTGAAGCCTTTAATAATTCCCAGTAGTCCGACAATCAAACCTAATGCTATTAACCAAATACTTCTTCTTTCTTTTTTCTGCCTATTTCTAATAGTTGCTTGAGCTAATTCTTTCTCTTGCTTGATAACTGCTTGGCGGTGATTCTTGTTTTTAACATTTTTATTTTTGGCAGTGATACTCACAGGGAAAATAGTATGAACTTCGATACCGGTGTCGCCAGCAAGATTCTCAGCTATCATAACAATTTTTCCTTTTTTCGGATTAACTTTAAGGTAGCCATCAAGTGGCCCATGAGCCCAGGCTTTCAGTCCTTTAACTGGTCTATCGAAAATAACGCTGGCCTTGACATAGTCTAAGTCAGTATCCCAGCCATTACCAATAATCTTAAAATTAAGTTCAGCAATGTCGCGATAATTAGTAATGGCGTTGGTTATGCGATAAAAATACGTCACAGTAAAATGGCTGTGATTTTTTATAGGATAAAACACTTTAAAGCGATATCCGCGCTTCATTTTTTTAAGAACATAGTTATTAATTGTTTGTCTCTTTTGATTTTCATTTTTTACCTGTACTTTTACGTCTTCAATTTTTTGATTTGAATTTAAAGCTTGCCGGTAATAAACGCCATGTGCTCGACTATTGAATTGGTAGGTAATTGCCCTTTTCATTGACAAAGAACCATCAGGATTAACTTTGGCACTTGTGATATTTTTAGCAATATCATAATCAACATCGGCTTTTACTTTTTGTACAGGGCTTAAGCTAACTAGAAGCATGCCTAAGAGACAGATAAATTTCAGTAATTTATGTTTCATAATTTTTCCAATCATTTAAAATAATTATTTTAATTATACCGATTACAAACTACAATTAACATATTAATCTTATAATCTCTTCTTTGCCAACATCAATCTTGCTTTAAAATTAATTAAACAAAATCGCAATTTCTGGTTGCAATTACTTAAATTTTTTTCTATAATAGTTACTGTTCTTGCGCAGGAATACGCAAAACTGACGGTCTGGTAGCTCAGCTGGATAGAGCAACGGTCTTCTAAACCGTGGGTCGTGGGTTCGAATCTCACCCGGATCATTTAGTTGTAAATAGTTAACACTTGTTTGAACTCTTACAGAAAAGAACTATAACTGAATTGTTATAGTTCTTTTTGTTTGCTAGTTCTTCTTAATTTTTGAAATCAACACTCTTTGTCTCTTCGGATTCAAGCGGTAATACCCTGAAAAAATACCTAAAAATGTTAAAACTATAGTTCCGCCAACTAGCAGCAATATGCTGTCTTCGTGAAGTTCTCCGATAAATTCATATAAAGAAGATACCATCTTTAACCAACCACCAAGAGAAACAAAATACCAGGCAGTTGCTTTGTCAATAAAACTCATAGCTGTCCGTAAATCTGATTCATTTTTGATAATACTGCCCAAAATTTTGACTGCTCGTCTTTTTTCAAGGTATATTTTGACAATAGGTATAATCCAGTAAAGAGGAGAAATTTTAGGCTGTGCTTTGCTTGACTGATTAAATTCTTTTAAAAACCATTCATAGTCATAAAGCTCCATTAATCCCTGATAAAGCGGAAACGCGAATAGCAACCAGTCACCCAAAAAACTGATACAGTTAATAAACAGTGTGATAATAAACACTTCTTTCTTTTACAATAGAATAAATTTATATTTTACTTGAGAATATTCTAGTCGTTACTAAAGAGTTATTCAAAGCATTTATTTTTAATTTTTTGGGCTTTTTAGTGCGGATAATATTAAAAAGATAAGATCACGTCAGTTCAGCATTTTAATATTTTGCTTACTTGTATTACTTAAGCAGGATGATTTCAAATTGTTTAATTAACTGCTGTATCAGCTGTTTTCAAATTAAATTAAATTAGGCCTTGCTTTTTATTTATTATTAAGTTATGATATTGCTTAAATATTTATGAGAGGTAAAGATTATGACGACAATTAAAAAAATTAATCAACCGCAAGTTAAATATTATTTCTGGTACTTCAGCTATTTGATCTGAGTGCCTGGTTTGTCATTGTCTTAGACACACAGTTCAATCTTCATGACAATTGTGTGTTCAAAGACTTAAGTACTTTCTTCTCTGAAGACTCACACAGTTGTCGTCATCTGTGTGAGTTTTTATTTAGGAGAGTAAAATGAATACTTTGAAAAAGATTACGCTAGATACCCTAAACGGCTTGTCAACTGGTATAGTTGTAGCTTTAATTCCCGGAGCCTTAATTAACCAGCTGGTAAAAGCTCTTTTACCCAGTATGCCGCAACTGAGTTTTATCTTAGCCTTAACTACCTTTGCTTCGGCGTTATTACCAGCAATTAGTGCAGTATGTGTCGGCATGACTGGTAAATTGACACCTATCCAAACGTCATCTATCGCTTTAGCAGCAACAGCAGGCGCTGGCAATTTCATGATGAATAAGGGTAAAGTCACTGTAACAGGCAGTGGTGATGTTATTAATACCGCGATTACGATTATGATTGCTTACGGACTAGTATTGTTTTTTGGTAAAAAATTAAAGGCATACACGATTTTACTGGTTCCCCTTTTAGTTTTACTAATAGCAGGTGGAATCGGCTGTCTGACGCGCATACCTGTTGGTCAACTCACCAGTTTAATCGGTTTAGGAGTCCAAAAACTCACAGACTTGCAGCCAATTATTATGGGCATGCTGATGGGAATAGTATTCGGTCTACTTATTGTTTCTCCGATTTCTTCAGTCGGTATCGCCACAGCAATCAGCATTTCCGGTATTGCTTCTGGCTCTGCTAATCTCGGTATTACTGCCGTTTCCTTTGCATTAGCAGTTTTTGGATGGAAATCCAATAATTTCGGGACATCAATTGCTCACTTCTTGGGTTCTCCTAAAATGCAAATGGCTAATTTAATGACTAATCCTAAATTACTTATTCCACTTTTAATTAATGCCGGTATCATGGGTGGTTTAGGAGCAGTCTTTCAAATTCAGGGAACACCAATGAGTGCGGGCTTTGGTTTTTCTGGTTTAATCGGTCCCATAGCGGCAATGGCTAATCGGTCCGCAAATTTGTTCAATATTCTTTTAATCGCGATTCTTTTCTTCTTTTTGCCAATTGCATTGGGCATATTGATGAACTACCTCTTTAATAGCAAAGTACATCTTTTTACAAGTAAAGACTTTGAACTAGATTTCAATTAATTTCAAAACAAACAAAAACTGATAGTTATCAATCATGATCGGTAACTATCAGTTTTTTAGTTTTAATTTACTTATCGCGCTTATAAACCAGCTTGCCATCAGAAAATGTTAGGTTAACTTTAGCAAAGCGAATTTCTTGCGGATCAATGTCAAATAAATTTCTATCTAATACGATGACATCAGCCAATTTGCCGGGTTCCAAAGTTCCCAGTTCATTTTCAAAAGATTCAGCATAGGCCGACCACTTGGTATGAGCCTGCAAAGCTTCAGTTAAAGTAATTGCATGTTCTGGGAAATAACCTCCATCTGGCTTACCTTCATTTGGTTCACAACGCGTTACAGCCGCATAAATTGTCCAAATTGGATTTACAGAGTATACAGCTGGAAAGTCTGAACCAAAAGCCAAATGGCTTCCCGCAACAAGTATTTCACGGTATGGCCACGTGTGTGACAACCTCTCTTTACCAATACAAGGCAAATATCCTCCACTCATATAGTCTCCTATGCAATGTTGTGGTTGAACTGCACACATCACGTTTAGACTCTTTAATCTGGCAATATCATCTTGTCTAATCATATCAATATGTTCTAAGGAATTGTGCAAAGTTAACTTGCCAATTTTACTTTTAGCATATTCATATGCATTTAGGGCCATCGTACTTGCCTGATCACCAATAGTATGTATTTTGACAGGGAACCCTTCTTTTTGCGCTGCTAGAACATATTTGTTGAGCTCATCCTGAGTTAAAGAAGTATCACCAAATTTTCCAGGATCATTATCATATTCTTTGCTCAAAAAGGCAGTATGAGCTTCAACCACGCCGTCAAGAACTTGTTTCAAACCTGCAACCCTATGTTTATTAGTATGGTACTTTCTCTTCAGTTCTTTAGCACCAGCAATATCTGTTAAGGATGGAAATGATGTAATTCTGGTAGTTAATTCTCCAGATTGCTCTAATTCATCAAATATTTCCGGGATATTGTCGTTTGTTAGTCCTGAAGGATAGACATCAGCGACTGAGGTA
Organism: Lactobacillus sp. M0393; assembly: GCF_016102025.1. Taxonomy (NCBI): domain Bacteria; kingdom Bacillati; phylum Bacillota; class Bacilli; order Lactobacillales; family Lactobacillaceae; genus Lactobacillus; species Lactobacillus sp. M0393. The sequence goes on from NZ_JACFPK010000004.1 coordinate 122,584, forward strand.
ATACCTAATTCACGAAAATGCTTCAAACATTTCAGCAGAGACTGTTTCAGTGTCGGCACATTTAAAACCTCGTCCATCATGGCCTTTGTTGCTGGTGGTTCGTATAGAATACCATTTAGTTCACCTTGCTTGTCATGACCATAAATTCCACCTTGGGGATTAGGCGTATCTTTTTTAATGCCAATCTTGTCCAAGGCTATGGAATTGCACCAAACTGAGTGAAGATCAAATGAATTTAAACACACTGGACGATCTAAATTTAAGGCATCAAGTGACTCTTTTGAGGGAGTATGAGGATTATCCCAAACTTCTGCATACCAACCTGTACCATATATCCAAGGATTATCAGGATGCGAATCAGCAAATGATTTAACCATTTGTACACATTCTTCCTCACTCTTACAATTCATCATTTGAATGCAAAAGTCCGGATCATTTTGAACAGAACCTAGCGAAATGTGCATATGAGAATCGTTAAAGCCGGGCATAATCAAATGATCACCACAACTGATCACGGTGGTTTTTTCATCAATATAACCTGTCATTCTATCTAACGGCACGATCTTCAAGATGCGATTTCCCTTGATTAAAACGCAACCAGATATTGGCTTATCACCAGCACCAGTAAAAATAGCTGATCCTTTTAAAACGAAATCTGCTTTTTCCATTTTTTCTTGCCTTTCTATTTATTTTTTGCTTTACTACCAACTTCAGGCAACGCCAATATACATAGTATCGATAATCCAAAAATTAATGACTCAATTCCCAGATTCTTAGCGTAGTCGTTTCCAGCAATCTTAGATACAATGATTGGAATAAAATATGATATCAGCATTGAAACTGTACCAACTATTCCGCCAGCACTACCAGAATATTTCTCTCCTATTTCTGGAAATTGTATTGGCATAGCTTGAACTATTGGTCCACTAATTGCAGTAAAGAAACCATTAATTACTAACATGGCCCATAAAAAGAAACCAGCTGGTGTATACCAGGTAAAGTACATTACGATCGCACCAATTAATGTCGTTACGGTCAAAAACATCTTGTAACGACCAAGCTTGTTGCACCAAGCTGGACCAATTAAAGAGCCAAAGAAACTACCGACAGTAACTACAGAAGACATAATTCCGGCTGTTGAATTATTAATATGTTGACCTAAATTAAGCGCCTGCGGTAAAAAACCAGCATAAGCAGTTGTTGAGGCGATTCCTAAGCCAGCACAAATTGAGACAATCCAGGTATTTTTACTTTTAATAGCAACTTTTAAATATTTCATTGTCGGTTCTGCTGGCGGTAATGATTCACCTTTAGGAGTATCACGAACAAAAACTATCCAGCAAATAGTTAAGACTAATAATGAAACAGATGAAAACATGTAAGCGGCATTAACAGACGGAAACCATGAACTAGTGATTTGAGCCAAAGTTATTCCCAAGCATGAAGCTGCGTAGAATACACCCATGGCAGCATCTGTATCCTGCTTAAACCAGGTACCCAAAACTTTAATTAAGTTGGCATTTAAAAGTGAAATAAAAATACCGCATAATAAGAGCATTATCATCATCATGGCAAAATTCGCTGCAATAAACCGGCCAAATGCACCTATGATGGATAAAATACAACCCACTGATATTACCTTTTTAGAGCCAAATTTATCTCCTAAAGATCCAGCCGGAATACTAAGCACAACGGCTACTAGCATTGGCGCCATTAAGAGAGCCGAAAACTCAGCAGTCGTAATATGTAATTGAGGCATAATTACTGTGGCCAACGCCGAAACCTGAAACTGAATATAATTAGCAATAAAACACAACAAACTAACAATTGTTAGAATCACCCAGCGATAAGCAGGTAATTTTTGTTTCTCCATAACTTTTTCTCCTTTTCTGTTTGATCCATTTATGGATTAATTCATGGATCAAGTTAATCAAAAAAGAGTAAAGTTACAATCAACTTTCGTTGTATTTTAGGCGTAAAATGTGCTGCAACTAAGTATTTTTTAAAACTAAACTTTAGTAGTAGATGCCAAAAAGACTAAAAACGGTGCTTTAAATGATTGGGAAAACTAAAAAAGACTGAAAAATCACACACCAGTAACATGATTTCCCAGTCTCTTTGCTTAACTTGAGATTTAGCCAATTATTTTTAGCTTATTTTTCTTTATATTCCATAAAAACATGCATTAACTGACTGCGGCGATCAACAGCTAATTTTTTATAAATACTGTATATATGTGTTTTCACCGTTCCTACAGAAATATACAATTCATCAGCTATTTCCTGATTCTTCTTACCTTTTAAGACTAGCCTTAATATTTCTGATTCTCTTTTTGTCATATTGTAATAATTACAGAATTCAACAACTTGACTTTCTTCGCTAGCATTCTCCTTTTCGTGAAGCATAGATTGATATTGATTCATTTTTTGCTGCACTAAAATTTCTAAGTTATTTTTATTTGCTTCTTCCTCTTCCCTTTTAGCAAACCAAATAATTAATAAAGACAGGATAATTGAAAAAAGATCTTCATTAAAACCGATAACTCTCATATAACTGGTTAAAATGACAAAACTATTTTGATTTAAATCGTTCAAAAATAAAAATAAGATTCCTTCTAAGCATGACAACGTCATAAAAATAGCAGTTAATATTACAGCACGATCGTAATATTTTTTCTTGCTATTTTTTCCTTTAGAATCTGATTTAAAAGTGTTACAAAAATAAATTATGCAAAGAAATAAAATACTAGCATCCTGGGTACTCCTTTGGAGAACTCCCGCATTTTGTTCACTATAAGAATTTAACACAAAAGCGACATTTAACAAGGACACAGCAAAAATAGGTATATAGTATAAAATTTTGGGTTTCTTATTTATCATGCTGGACATCAATTTAACATAACAAATTCCCCCTATTATAAATGCTAAAATTCTAATTAAATAAAAGGCTTTGGTATCAATCTGGTAATTACTATTAGTGACTTTTAGCAGATCTGATGAAAAAGCTATCGTACTGTCAATTATTAACGTTACATAAAGCAGGCCCACATAGTAAAAAATACTATTATTAGTGGTTTTATAAGCATATTCTGAAACATTTATTACCCATAAATAAAGAACTAAAAAGGCAATATTATAAATATAAACAAATATTTCTTGCAAAATTGCAACTCCCAAATTTTATTTCAAAACTATACACTGAGTTTAACATAATACATCCTAAATTATAAAAATGTTTTTATTATTGTATTTTTGCTTTCTATCATTGCTATAATTTAAGCAAAGGAGAGCATGAAAATGATAAAATTTTACGGTTATAAGCGCTGCTCAACTTCAAGAGCAGCTCAAAAATGGTTAACAGAGCACAATGTTAAATTTGATTTTCAGGATTTGGTAGAGCAACCACCCGAGAAAGCTGACTTAATTAATTGGCTTACCCAACATCAGGATCGCGGGTTAAAGTATTTTTTCAACACTCACGGCCAAGACTACCGCAAACTGCATCTCAAAGATCAGGTAGCTGCTATGTCAATTGCCGCAGCAGCAGAGATGATGTCCAAAAATGGTAAATTGATTAAACGACCATTGGTGGTTGAAGGTGAAAAACTGACCTGCGGTTTTAATGAAAAGACCTACCAAGAAGTTTGGCTATGATTTACATTAGAGGAAGAAGATTTTTTAAAACCTTCTTTCTTTTTTATTTTAATAACTGGCTTTCTAATGATCTTAATAACAGGTAAAATAATACAAAAAGGAGAATTTTATGAAATACAATCAATACGCTTATGTCAAAACTGATTACCAAACAGAAGTTAAAGAATTGCAACAAATTAAATTTTTACCAGCCGATTATGAAAAGCTTTCTTTTGCTGATCTGCTAGCTGAACTCACAGCAAATGCAGTGGCAGTAGTCGACCCCAATGATGCGGGTGCACGAAAGGCAAAATTAGCCGAGTTTGCTGTATCAGAAACACAAACACTCAAGCAATTTTTAGACGGCAATCCGGTAAAAATACTGTCTCCCCAATTCTATAACGTGGCCTTGCAACTTTTAGGGTACCACGTTGGGTACGATTATCAACTGGCAGATCCTCTAAAATTCATGAAAAAGCAGGCGTTGCCCTATATTGCAGATATTAATGATAAGCAAGCACTCATCCGCGCCTTTTATCGTTTACTAAATACTCGTGCTAAAAACGGACAACTTTTAATTGATGTGATGGCGGGTGAAGGCTATTTTTATAACCGCAAAAACCAATTTACCAAAAATAAGTTTCTCTATTTTAATGGCAAAAGTATGCCAGTTTTTGATACCAGCAAAATAATCAGAGAAGTAGTTTACGTTGAAAGTGACCTTGACACTGATGGCGACGGCAAGAGCGATCTCTTGCAAACAACCATTTTTCGACCAGTTGAAAGTGAAAATATGCCGGTACCAGCATTATATACAGCTAGTCCCTATTTTGGCGGTATCATTGATAATGAAAAGCGTAACCATAACGTTGACGAGAATTTGAGTGATGCGACTGAATGGGAAAATCCGCAATATCAAGCTGCTACTATTGTTAAAGCTCAAAAGCCAAACAATGATACTGTGTCTTATAAGCCAGTCGAACAAGCCGTTGGTAAATCTTCCTATGGCTTAAACGAATACATGTTAGCTCGCGGCTTCGCCAGCGTCTTTGCTGGCGCTATTGGTACCCGCGGCAGTGATGGCCTCAGAATTACCGGTGCTCCGGAAGAAACCGAAAGTGCAAAAGAAATAATTGAATGGTTACATGGAGACAGAATTGCTTACACTGATAGATCTAGACAACATGAAACCAAAGCTACCTGGTGCAACAAAAAGATTGGGATGACAGGACGGTCTTATTTAGGAACCTTGCAAATAGCTATTGCAACTACTGGTGTTGCCGGCTTAAAAACGGTTATTTCTGAAGCTGCCATTTCTTCCTGGTATGATTATTACCGTGAGCATGGATTAGTAATAGCGCCAGAAGAATGTCAAGGAGAAGACCTAGACATGCTGGCAGAAACTTGTCAGTCCAACTTATGGGATGCAGGAGACTACTTAAAGATCAAACCTAAATTTGACGCAATGCAAAAGATTTTATTAGACAAAGCTGATCGTAAAACCGGCCAGTATTCTGATTTCTGGGAAAAACGCAATTATCGTCATCATACCAATAATATTAAGTGTTCCTGGATTAGTGTCCACGGTCTCAATGATTGGAATGTCAAGCCGAAAAATGTTTACAAAATTTGGCAAAAAGTCAAAAATCTTCCTGTAGAACATCATCTTTTCTTGCATCAAGGTCCCCACTATAACATGAACAATTTAGTTTCAATTGATTTTACCGACCTGATGAATTTGTGGCTGGTTCATGAACTCTTAGGTATTGAAAACAACGCATATCAGCAATGGCCAACTGTCTTAGTTCAGGACAATCTAAAAGCAGATAAGTGGCATGAAGAAGAGGATTGGAGCAATGACAGCGGAAAAGAAACAGTTTATTTCCCAGCTGATGACAATGAATTAGCAAAGGACACAAGTAGCGAAAAAAGAGTTTCCTTCACAGATGTAGGCGGAACCGAATTTAAAAAAACCAAAATTTCAGAAAATGACTGGCAATACCAGTTTATTTGTGGCAACAAGAAATGGGCTCAAACAAGTTTGCGCTTCACGACCGATGAATTTATTCATCCAGTAACAATAGTTGGTCGACCAGAAATAAGAATGCGGGTAGCATCCAGTCTTAACAGAGGTCAAATTTCTGTAGCTTTAGTCGAAATCGGCGATCGTAAACGGTTGACAGCTACTCCCAGAATCTTAATGCCAGGAGGCCAAGAATTAGGCTTTCATTTTCAATTAGACTCCCTGCAAGAATTTATGCCAGATAAGCTGACTCATGCTAAATTAATTACCAAGGCTCATATGAATTTGCAAAATTACGCGGATATGAAAAAGCCAAGTAGTATTAAAGTCGGTGAATTTTACGACTTACAATTTAAGCTGCAGCCAACATACTACACAATGCCTGTTGGCAGCAAACTTTGCTTAATTATTTATTCAACCGATCAGGGAATGACCAAGAGACCCCTTGAAAATACTACTTATACAATAGATCTGTCTGAAACTGCTATTAAATTTAGTATTAAATAAAATTTATCTGCACGCACCTTTTTAAGTACAAAAAGAGCAACTGTTGTTTACGCAGTTGCTCTTTTGCTTATTAAATTTTATTTTATGCTTATTGTAGAAAACGAGCGGTTTTCTAAGGCAGTAAGAAGTGCACGGGCAGTGTCCAAACTAGTAATTAAAGGAATATTTTGCTGGATGGCAGCTTGACGAATAATAAAGCCGTCAGAAGTTTTCGCCAAATCATGTCCCATAGTGTTTATAACCAAATCAATTTTCCCATTTTTAAACTCATTTAAAATATTAGTCTCACTGTGCTGATGAATCTTATCAACCAGAGTAATAGGTAAATGGTTTTGCTTTAAAAAGCTTGCTGTACCACTGGTAGCAAAAATACGATAACCAATTTGGGCAAATCTTTGAGCAATTGGTAATATTTCCTGTTTATCGCGGTCTTCAATGGTTAACAAAATGTTGCCACTGTCTGGTATTTGCATGTTGGCTCCGGAAAAAGCCTTATAAAGTGCTTTTGGAAAACTCAAGTCGCTGCCCATGACTTCGCCAGTTGATTTCATTTCCGGCCCCAAGTAGCTATCAACATCTGAAAGTTTACTAAACGAGAAGACTGGTGCTTTAACACTAATCATTTTTGTTTCTGGTGCCAGACCATCTTTATAGCCTTGCTCCTTTAGACTTTCACCCATAATTACCCGAGTAGCAACCTGAGCCATTTCAATACTGGTAATTTTACTTAAAAACGGGACCGTACGACTGGCACGGGGATTAACTTCAATAATATAAATTTCTCCACCGCGCTCAATTAACTGCAAATTCATTATTCCACGGCAATTAAGCTTTAAAGCCAGTTTTTTGGTAATGTCAGCGATTTTTTGCTTAATGGCAGGTGAAAATGTTTGGGCTGGATAGACGGCCATAGAATCTCCAGAGTGAACGCCTGCATGTTCAATATGCTCCATTATTCCAGGAATAAGTACTTCTTCTCCGTCACAAATAGCATCAACATCACACTCTCGACCATCGAGGTAATCATCTACCAAAATTGGATGACTGCTGGCAATGTCAACATGGTTGTGCAAGTAGTCTTCAAGTTCAGGTTGATTGTAAACAATTTCCATTGCCTTTCCACCTAATACATAACTTGGTCTGACTAAAACTGGGTAGCCCAGCTTCTCAGCTGCTTTAATAACGCCAGCATGTGTGGTAGTGGTTATTCCTTGTGGCTGCTTTAAGCCTAATTCTTTTACTACTTGATCAAATAATTCTCGATCTTCTGCTCGATTAAGATCCTCTACGCTAGTACCTAAAATCTTGATACCATGTTTTTCCAGACCAGCTGCCAGATTGATCGAGGTTTGACCACCAAACTGAATAATTACACCTTCTGGTTGCTCTAAATCACAAACATTTAACACATCTTCTAAAGTTAAAGGCTCAAAATATAATTTGTCAGAAACGGAAAAATCAGTTGAAACAGTTTCGGGATTTGAATTAATGACAATAGCTTCATAGCCCATCTTTTGCAAGGCTTTAACGCAGTGAACTGTGGCATAATCAAATTCTACACCCTGGCCAATGCGAATTGGACCTGAACCAACTACCAACACTGACTTCTTGGAAGTTTTCTGACTCTCATTTTCGGTATCATAAGTAGAATAAAAATAAGGAGTTTGAGAAACAAATTCACCTGCACAAGTGTCCACCATTTTATATACTGGCAGCAAATGATTTTGCTTGCGCAAAGTTCTTACTTTGTCTTCATCTTCATGCCACAAATTAGCGACTGTATGATCACTAAAGCCATACTTTTTAGCATTTTTAAGGACCTCTAGATCATCAGGATTTGCGGCAATATCTTTTTCTAAATCGACAATATGCTTAACAATATCTAAAAAGTAAAAATTAATTTTAGTTAATTCATGCAAGTCCGACATTGAATAACCCCGCCGGAAGGCTTCAGCTAAGTAGAAAAGACGATCATCCTGCGCTCTAACCAGTTTATTTTCGAGGTCTTCATCACTGGCTTTATGGGCTTCAACTGAATAAAAATCTTTTTGATCGATTTCAAGGGAACGAACGGCTTTTTGAAAGGCTTCTTCAGCTGTTCTCCCTATCGCCATCACTTCCCCAGTCGCTTTCATCTGTGTACCCAGTTCGCGATTAGCTTTGGCAAATTTATCAAAAGGCCAGCGTGGTATCTTGCAGACAACATAGTCCAATGCTGGTTCAAACTCTGCAAAAGTAGTACCAGTGACTGGGTTTTTAATTTCATCTAAAGTCAGACCCACAGCAATTTTGGCTGCCATCTTGGCAATCGGATAGCCAGTAGCTTTAGAAGCCAAGGCAGAAGAACGTGAAACTCTGGGGTTAACTTCAATGACATCATAGTTAAAACTATTTGGATCTAAGGCCAATTGAACATTGCAGCCGCCCTCAATCTTTAGTGCCCGAATAAGCTTTAAGGAGCAATCACGCAACATCTGATATTCTTTGTCAGATAATGTCTGTGATGGTGAGAAAACAATTGAATCCCCGGTATGAATACCGACAGGATCAAAGTTTTCCATACAGCAGACAATCATGGCATTATCGTCATGATCTCTCATTACTTCAAATTCAATCTCTTTATAGCCAGCAATCGACCGTTCAATTAAACATTCGGTAACCGGAGACAGTTCCAAGCCATTTTTGGCAATTTTTGCAAGTTCAGCGCGATCATTACAAATTCCACCACCGGTTCCTCCCATAGTGAAGGCGGGACGGACAATAATGGGATATCCAATCTTATCTCCGAAATCTAAAGCTTCTTGGACTGTTTTAACACTGGTTGAAGGCGGAACTGGTTCACCCAGTTTTTGACAAAGTTCCTTGAATTTTTCTCTGTCTTCGGCTTGTTCAATTGAATCAAGTTTTGTTCCTAACAGTTCAATATTTAATTCGTCTAGAATGCCGCTTTTAGCTAACGATAAGGCCATATTCAAACCAACTTGACCACCTAAAGTAGGCAATATTGCATCAGGATATTCCTTACGAATAATGCGGGAAACTGATTCAACAGTTAACGGCTCAATATAAACCTTGTCAGCAATCGTAGTATCAGTCATGATAGTAGCAGGATTAGAATTAACCAGAACCACTTCATAGCCTTCTTCACGTAAAGCCAAACATGCTTGTGTTCCAGAATAATCGAATTCTGCTGCTTGACCAATAATAATTGGACCTGAACCTATTACCATTATCTTTTTTATATCAGTTCTTTTAGGCATGACTTTCATTGTCCTTTCTTTGATCAATCATTTGCATAAAGTAATCAAAAATCCCTTCCTCGTCGTGCGGACCAGGGGTACTGTCAGGGTGAAATTGAACTGAAAAAGCGGGATATTTTTTATGCCGTAGACCCTCAATGGTCCCATCATTAACTTCTACATGAGTTACCATTAAATTTTCAGGATCAATTGAATCACGACTAACAGCATAACCATGATTTTGAGAGGTAAATCCAATATTCCCAGTAGCAATTTCACGTACAGGATGATTAAAGCCGCGGTGACCGAATTTCATTTTATAAGTTTTAGCACCATTGGCTAAAGCAAAAACCTGATGCCCCATACAAATACCCATGAGTGGTATTTTCTGCTCAACTTCCTGCACCATTTTAGCTGCATCCTTCATTTCAAGTGGATCGCCGGGGCCATTTGACAATAACACTCCATCTGGCTGCAAAGATAAAATTTTTGCAGCTGAAGTCGTGTAAGGCAGAACTATACAATTGCAGTCTCGCTTACTAAGTTCACGTAAAATACTGTTTTTCAAGCCAAAGTCGACAACAACAATATTACGTTTTGAACCCGGCACAGGATATGATTTTGCAGTTGAAACGCGCTTAACTACTCCTGCAGTAATTTTATTTGCTCTTAAATCAGCAGCAATTGCAGCAGCATTTTCCTTAGAATCGCAGATTTGACCCTTCATTGTGCCGTGCGCGCGCAGTTTTTTAACCAATTTTCTGGTGTCAATTCCCTGAATTCCCGGAATATTTAAGCTCTTAAGAAAAGCGGGCAGAGTAGTCTGCATGCGCCAGTTGTCGGGATAGCGCGCAACTTGGTGACAAATCACCCCTTTTATTCCCGGCTCAAGTGATTCATAATCAGCTAGCGTAATGCCATAATTACCAATTAATGGGTTTGTAAATACCAGAATTTGATCGGCATAAGACTGGTCCGTGATTGCTTCTTGATAGCCGGTCATACCAGTGGTAAAAACGACTTCACCTTTGGTTACCCGATCTCCGCCAAAACCTTCACCTGCAAAAATGCTGCCATCTTCCAAAATTAAATATCTCATTTACTTTCCTCCCTTTGAAAAACAATTTTGCCATCAACCATTGTTAATTCCGTTTGACCGAATACTAAATCTTGATTAAAAGGAGTGTTTCTTGCTTTGGATTTGAAGTCAGAACTATTTATAGCTGCTTTTTGATCAAGATTAAAAATGGCAATATCAGCTGGTTGATTTATTGCTATTCTTCCTGCCTTTTTAAGACCAAAGGCCTTGGCTGGAGCGATTGTCAACCAATTTAATAACTGCTGTAATGTGAAAGTACCAGTTTTGACAAATTTGGTGTAAAGCTCACTAAAGGCTGTTTCGCTGCCTACAATACCAAACGCAGCATTTTTGAAGCCACCTTGTTTATCCTTTGCAGTATGTGGTGCATGATCAGTCGCAATCATGTCAATCGTACCGTCCAGTAATCCCGCTATTAGTGCTTTTTGATCTTCCCTGGTTCTTAAAGGTGGGTTCATCTTGAAATTGCTATCATCTTTACCAATATTTTCTTCCCCCAATAAAAGATGATGAGGTGCCACTTCACAGGTAACATTAATACCATGACTTTTAGCAATTCTAATTAATTCAACACTTGTTTTAGTGGAAACGTGACAAACGTGGTAGTGAACCCCAGTCTTTTCTGCCAATAAAAGATCACGCGCAATTTGAGTAGTCTCTGCCAGCTCAGTAATTGGCTCCTGTTTAAGTAGCCGCGCTGTTGGCCCATCATTCATAACGCCATGATTAAAAAGAGAATCATCCTGAGCGTGCTCAGCTATCAGCAAATTATTTTTTCGAGCTTTTTGCATTGCCAAAAACATAGTTTGCGCATCCTGCACTCCTTTACCATCATTACTTAGCGCAACACAACCAGCCTTTTTTAACCCAGCATAATCAGGAATTTCTTTACTATCCTCATCAACTGTGATGGGTGCGTATTGCAAAATATGGACTAAACCAGCTTTGTGATTATTCTGGACCATTTTTGCCATTAAATCAGGAGTATTAGGAACGGGGTCTACATTAGGCATTGTACAGACTGTAGTAAAACCGCCATGTGCTGCTGCCAATGAGCCAGTTCGGACGTCTTCTTTTTCAGTTTGGCCAGGATCTCGATAATGAACGTGAACATCAACTAAACCAGGGCTAACTAGTTTTCCTTGTGCATTAATCTCTTTTTCAGCTGTTAAATTATTGCCAATTGCGGCAATCACACCATTTTTGATTAAAAGGTCGCTATGGACTATTTCTCCGCCAGTGTATATGTAACCATTTTTAATAACTGTTGCCATTAGGATAATCCTCCTAAATTGCGTCCCCGCATAACAGCTTCAATCATTGCCATTCTCATAAAGACCCCATTTTCCATTTGACGCACGAACCTACACTTTGGAGCTTCGACCAAATTGCCACTAAGCTCAACATCATGGTTAATTGGACCTGGATGCATAATAATGGCATCATCTTTCATAGCGTTATAGCGTTTCTGATTAATTCCGTATTTGTCATGATATTTTTTAGCATCAAATTTGGCTTCGTTAGGATCTCCTGCATGTCTTTCATGCTGCACCCGCAACAACATCATTACATCCATTTGAGCAACTAATTCATCTATCGGCAGATATTCACCATATTTGTCATATTGTTTGTCATACCAATAATCAGGACCTGAGAAATATACCTTTGCTCCTAACCTGGTTAAAAGTTCCATGTTACTTTTAGCTACTCTTGAATTAGTAATATCTCCTACTATGGCTACCTTGAGATCTTTAAAATGACCAAAATGTTCGTGGATTGTCATCATATCAAGTAAACACTGTGAAGGATGCTGACCGCTACCATCACCAGCATTTATCACACCAATATTAAGGTGTTGGTTTTTATTTGGATGTATTAATTTCTCATAATATTCATTTTCCGAATGTCTGATAACCTCAAGGTCAATTCCCAGTGCTGCCATAATTAAAGAAGTATCATACAGAGTTTCACCCTTTTGGGTTGAACTATGAGCAGCATCAAACGGAATGACCGTCAAACCTAATTTTCTTTCCGCCATTTCAAAACTGGTATGTGTTCTACTTGAATTTTCGAAAAACATATTAGTAACATAAACCGGTTGAGTTAAATGCGGGCGCGCCCCACCATTTTTAAAATATTCTGCGCGCTCGATAAGCGCCCCTACTTCTGCTACAGTTAAATTTTCGACACTGACAAATGATTTTAAGGTTACAAAATTGCTATTTTTCATTTTTTACTCTTTCCACAAAAATAAACCTGAAGCTTTTTAGCTCCAGGTTTACAAAAGGGTCTCTAGTTCAGTCGATGACTCAACAAAATAAACTCAAACCCTTCTGACCCTCTCTGGAGCCAATTAAACGGTTGAATTGATTTCTTATTGCGGCAATGGTTTTAATTCTACATTGTCTTTATTATCAATTTCTTCTACATGGACTGCAATTTCTTCATGTGAAGAAGTTGGAACATTTTTACCAACAAAGTCTGCTCGAATTGGCAGTTCACGATGACCGCGATCAACCAAAGCAGCAACAGCAATGGAACTAGGTCTGCCTTTGTCCATCAAAGCATCCATAGCTGCTCTAATCGTTCGACCGGTAAAAATCACGTCATCAACTAAAATTACGTGCTTATTACTAATTTCAACACCTAATTCTTTAGAGTTAACAACAGGATCCAGCTTCAATGATGCATCATGACGATCATCACGATATAAGGTAATATCAAGCTGACCTAGTGGTACATCAACACCTTCAAGCTTTTCAATTCGATCATGAATTCGTTGAGCTAAATAAACACCACGAGTTTTAATTCCTATAAGAACTAAATTCTCAGTACCTTTATTGCGCTCAATGATTTCATAAGTAATTCTGGTTAGCGCTCTTTTCATTGCAGATGCGTCCCAAATTTCTTTTGTCATCTTTATTCTCCTACTAGTGCTTTGCCCATAAAAAAACACTTAATCTGCCTGAGACTAAGCGTTTCGTAAAAGTCAATACTTAATTGAGCTTTCCTTACTAGCCTCTCGGGACTAACTTAAAAGGACATCTATTTAAATATACTTGCTAAAGCAATAGTTGTCAATAGTAAAGCTGCATATTGACAAGTCGGGTTTATTAATTGAATTCAACCTGTCCTACCAGTTCATTGATATCTTTGACTCCGAGTTTCTCTAAAAGCTGCGGCAATTGGTGTGCAATATGCGGGCAAGCCAAAGGGTCTTTAAAATGCGCACTACCTACTTCGACTGCGTTAGCACCAGCCAGCATAAATTCCACTACATCTTCGGCTGAGCTAATGCCACCCATACCAATGATGGGCAACTGGGTATTTTTTCTTACCTGATTAATCTGGTATAAGGCAATTGGTTTAACAGCGGGACCAGAATAACCGCCATAATTATTTCCCAAAAGAGGTTTACGCGTTTCAATGTTAATGCGCATTCCGGTTATCGTATTGATCAGTGATAAGCCATCCGCGCCGCCTGCTTCAGCAGCTTGTGCAATTGCGGTTATATCCGTTACATTTGGTGTTAACTTGACAAAAATAGGCAAGTTAACAACCTGTTTTATAGCAGCAGTTAATTCCGCAACTAATTCGGGATGAACTCCAAAGGTCATTCCACCCTGAGCAACATTAGGACAAGATACATTAATTTCCAGGGCATCAACCATTTTGGACTGCGATAGTTTTTGCGCAACTTCAATATAGCCTTCTTTACTTTCACCACCGACACTGGCAATCAAAGGAAGTTGGGGAAATTGTTTTTTGATTGCCGGTAATTTATTACCAATAACATTATCTACTCCTGGATTAGTCAGTCCAACCGAATTTAAAACGCCCTTATCCAAAACCGCAATCTGCGGTTGCGGATTACCTAAGCGAGATTTCGGGGTAGTAGTTTTTATAACTAACGCCCCTAACTCATTCAAGTCAAATTTTTTTGCTGCTGGTACGTCACCAAATCCGAATGTGCCACTTGCCGGCATTACCGGGTTCTTTAAGTTAAGACCGGGTAATTTAACACTAATATTGGTCATTTTATCCTCCCAAAATGTAAGCTCTCTGTCAGTACAATTATTTTGGCTATATTTTACACAATTTTTTAACCTTTTAAAATAAAATTTGGTTGTATTTTTTAAATAAAAATGGTAATCTCAATGATGATAAACTTTAAACGGTACAGAGAGACCGCAAGTTGAAAACATGACTCAAATTTTAGCTAGTCTATTTTGATGCACTCTCGTACCAAAATAGGCTTTTTTTCGTGGAGGTTTTTAATGAAAAAAGCAGTATTTGTGGCCTTGGACTATGATAACCAAAAAGAAGTGCAAAAGTTACTGGCAAATCTGGGTCGGCCCGAGGAAACGTACCTAAAAATCGGCATGGAACTTTACTATCATTATGGCGCAGGTTTAGTTACCAGCCTTGTAAAACAAGGTTACCACATTTTTTTAGACCTTAAATTACATGATATTCCAAACACGGTATACCAAGCTGCAAGACAGATAGCGCATTTGGGTGTCTACTGCACAACCATTCATGCTTTAGGGGGCAGTGAAATGATCACTGCCGCCAAGAACGGTTTAAAAGATGGCACAGCCCAAGGTAGTGAAGTGCCAAAGTTACTAGCAGTAACAGAACTAACTTCAATTACTGCAAAAGTCCTGTCTACTGAGCAAAATTGTTCTTTGTCCATGCCTGAACAAGTTGTCAGCTTAGCCCAAACCGCCAAAAAAGCCGGAGCTGATGGCGTGATCTGCTCACCGCTTGAAGTGAAAAATCTGAGAAAGAAAATAGGCTCTGATTTTTTATACGTTACACCAGGAATTAGATTAACTAATAAATCTAATGATGATCAAAAGCGGATTGCAACTCCACAGAAAGCCAAAGAATTTGGCTCCAGCGCAATTGTAGTTGGTCGTCCGATTACCCAAGCAAAAAATCCTGCTCAAATATATCATGAAATTAAAAAGGAGTTTGAATAATGTATCAAGATCAAATCATCAACAAATTAGTTGAGAAAAAGATTATAACAATATCCCCTAACAAGCCATACACTTATGCAAGTGGAATGCTATCACCTGTTTATACAGATTTAAGATTAACGGTTTCTTATCCAGATTTACGCGACTGGATTGCCTCAGATTTAGCAGCTCTTATTAAAGAAAAGTATCCAGATGTAAGTATCATTGGCGGGGTTGCGACGGCTGGCATTCCTCATGCTGCATGGGTTGCTGCTAAATTAAAATTACCAATGATTTATGTACGGCCAAAGCCCAAAGATCACGGTAAGGGTAAGCAAATCGAAGGTCTTTTTACTGAAAATGATCGGATTGTTCTAATTGATGATTTAATTACTACCGGTGGATCAGTTATTAACGCAGTGAAAGCCACTGAAAAAGAGGGTGGTCATGTGATCGGGGTAAGCTCAATATTCACCTATTATTTAAAGGATACCACAGCTAATTTTGCTCAAGCCGGTGTTGATTATAGTCCGCTATTAACATACCCAGAACTGCTGCAAAAAGAAAAAGAAAAGAATTATATAAATGCCAAAGAATATGAAGCTTTAAAAACTTGGCATGAAGACCCTTGGGCATGGGGTGAAAAGTTTCAGTAAAAAGTAGTTTCAATATTTTAACATGCATTAAAAACTGGCTAAGTTTGCACAAAAAACAAGCTTAGTCAGTTTCTTTTTATTCAAAATTTAACTTAATGATGCCTAATTGCACTGTTTAGACGCGTACGGTAATGTAAATAGATCAATATCATAAATGGTACTAAGATTAATTGCACCAAATAAAAATATTTAGCCGGTAACAAATCATTCACAAAGCCCATGATTATCGGACCAAAGGCCATACCAATATCTAGACCCAAGTAAAATGTACTACTTGCTAGGCCCTGCTCACTAATTGGTGCCAAAAGCATTGCAGTTGACTGCAAAACAGAATACATTAAACCGTATCCTACTGCCATAAAAGCGGCCGCCAGACTCATTAAAAAATTATTTTTCATTGTGGCCAATAAAATAAGATATATCAAGGTAGCTGCAACACTCACCCAGAACCAGGTACCGAATTTGACAGTATCAAACAGATTTTTAAGTGTAATTCTAATAAGCAATAATACTACGGCATATATTAGAAAGTACGAGCCCACATTTATATTAAGATGCTGCTCTTCAGCATAAGTTACAAGGTCTGCCTGAGTGGCGAAATAAGGAAAAGCAAATAAGGTAGTAAGCATTGCTATGGGCAATACATTTTTTTGAATAATTTTAATGTGCAGTAATGAATTCTGTGTTTGAGATTTATTAATATTTTGCGGTTTTGCTTTATTTCCTACAAACTGAATCATAATGACCATCAAACAGGCAGAAATGCCGGAAGCAATAATCGCTAACCGATACCCGGTTTTTTGATAAATATTAATTGCTAACGCTGGAGCGATAGCCATGGCCAGAGCATTCATCAAGCCGTAAAATCCCATTGCTTGACCGACATGAGCACGCGGTACCAAAAAAGCAAGCCAGGTAGTCATACAAACGGTGCAAAGAACGTAGCCCGAACCATTAATTAAACGAAAAAGAAGTAGCCAACTGCTTGTAGGCGCCAACACATAGCCAATTACTCCGACTACAATTAAAACTCCCCCAACAAAGGATAAACGATATTTGGAAAATCTATCCGTTAAATTACCAGCAATCGGGCGCAAAAACATCGCAGCAATACTCATAATTCCCACAATTATCCCCGCAAAAGCACTACTAGCACCTAAACTTTTGGCGTAACCATTGATTAAAGGATTTACAAACATAGTACTAAACATAAAAAAGAACGAAGCTGCCATAACTAATATTACGTCTTTAGTATATATTCTTTTTCTTTTTACCATTTTTACCTCTTATACTTAAAACCTAACTCATTTATTTTATCACTTAAATTCATTTGATTTTTCCAACAGTTTATAATGAATATATTATTTTGCGTTTAATGCTAGTTTATTAGCTTTTTTATTCATCCGCTAAGCAGGTTGCTTATAAAAACTGTCAAAACAAAAATGCCAAGCTAACCATAGCTTGACATAAAGATCTTTAATTAATTTATTACCCAGATTCAGAAATAGTTTCTATACTAGAGCAAGTTAGTTTAGTAACCCATATAACGGTTTCTTTCCCAGTCAGAAACCGTTTGAGTATATTGGGACCATTCCAATTCTTTAGAATAAATAAAGCTTTGAGTTAAATGTTCTCCTAAAGCGTCTTGAATTAACTTGTCTTTCTTAAATGCTTTAAGGGCATTATGCAAAGTCGAAGGCAATGGTTTAATCCCCATTTCATTACGTTGCTTTTCACTTAAAGTAAATAAGTTGCAAGTAATTGGTTCCATCGGCATTTTTTCTTCCTTAATTCCTGCCATACCAGCACTTAAGCAAGCAGCCAAAAGCAAATATGGGTTGGCAGTAGGATCAGCTGAACGCATTTCAAGACGAGTATTCAATTCACCAGCAGCCGGTACTCGAACCATTGGTGAACGATTCTTTGAAGCCCAAGAAATATATACCGGTGCCTCAAAACCAGGAATTAAACGTTTATAAGAATTAACAGTGGGGTTACCGACAGCTGTAATTGCACGAGCATGTTCCAAAATACCATTTAAGAAGTACAAAGCCGTTTTTGATAAATGATACTCGTTGTTTTCATCATAAAAGGCGTTTTGATTACCCTTAAATAATGACATGTTAGTGTGCATGCCATTTCCTGCTTGGCCTTGTAAAGGCTTAGCCATAAATGTCGCAAACAAACCATGTCGTTTGGCAATCTCTCGTACGATCATTTTAAAAGTTTGAACACGATCAGCCGTTGTTAAAGCATCATCAAACCTAAAGTCAATTTCCTGCTGACCGTCTCCAACTTCATGGTGAGCAGCTTCTACTTCAAAACCAATACTCTCTAAAGTTTCAACAATATCTCTACGGCAGCTCGCACTTTCATCATTTGAAGTTAAATCAAAATATGATGCATGATCAGGAACTTCTGTAGTCCAGTTGCCGTTTTGATCAAGTTTAAGTAAATGAAATTCCGCTTCAAAACCAATGTCAAAAGCCGTAAAACCCATTTCCTTCATCTGGCCAATGATTCTTTTGAGATTATTTCGTGGATCTCCAGCAAAAGGTTTACCATCTGTGGTATGAACTGAACATGTTAAACAGCCAATTTTACCACCTGCGCTGTCATCCCAAGGTAAAACGGACCAAGTGGAAAAATCAGGATATAATATCATATCACTTTCTTCCAAACGAACAAATCCGTCGATTGAAGAACCATCAAAGCGGACATCATTACTTAAAACTTTGTCTAGCTGACTATTTGGAACTTCAACCGCTTTAAGAGTTCCGTTAATATCTGTAAAAGCTAGTCTAATAAATCTGACATCTTCCTCTGCTACACTTTTTCTGATGTCGTCTGCTGAAATTTTCTTTGTCATGCTTCTCCACCTAAAAAAATCATACAATAATTGGTATAGTCTTAATTGGAATTATATTCCTCATTTAAAACTAGATATAAGATTAGCAAATGATTAAATCATTGTAAAGTGGTCTAACAAAAAATATTAAAACTTTACCAAAGTTTTACTTTACATTTATGATTATCTATTATTTGTTTTGAAAAAATAATTCGTTAACTGCATTAGTAATCGCTATTTTCACATGGGCATAGGTCAATCCACCCTGCATATATAAAGCATATGGTGGCCTGATTGGGCCATCTCCTGAAAATTCAATGCTGGCACCCTCAACGAAGGATCCATCTGCCATGATTACCTGATCCTCATAACCGGTGTCATTACTTGGTATCGGATCCACAAATGAATTAATGGGCGAGTTTTCCTGTAAAGCTTTAGCGAACCTAATCATTTTATCTTTATTATGAAAGATAACAGTCTGAATTAAGTCGGTTCTGTCTTCATCCCATTTAGGAGAAACTTCTAAGCCCATCTTTTCTAAAAGTGCAGACGCATAAATTGCACCTTTAATGGCATTGCCAGTAACGCTCGGAGATATAAACAAGCCTTCAAAATAATCCAAATTGTTATTTAAGCTGGCACCTTCTTCTCTACCTATTCCACCAGCTGTAAGACGGACCGCTGTGTTTTCAATTAACTCATGTTTACCAACAACATAACCACCAATTTTGGCTAAACCACCACCAGCATTTTTGATTAAAGAGCCTGCCATTAAATCAGCACCATATTCTGTAGGTTCATGTTTTTCTGAAAATTCCCCATAACAATTATCAACAAAAATAATGCTCTTAGGTGAAACCTCCCTAATCATAGCAATCATCGGCTTAATCTTACTGATAGTGAAGCTAGGCCTAGTATTATAACCACGTGAACGCTGGATGACTACCATTTTAGGTTGATGATCTGCAAGTAATTTGCGGGCTGAAACAAAATCTACGCTGCCATCAGGTAATAAATCAACGTGAGAGAATTTTACTCCATATGCTTTTAAACTACCTCTGCCATTACCGGCAATTCCGATAACTTGTTGCAAAGTGTCATAAGGCATACCGGTTAAGTACGTTAATTCATCACCTGGCAATAAATTACCAGCCATGGCTGTAGCCAAAGTGTGGGTACCAGAAACAAACTGTGAACGTACTAAAGCATCTTCCGTATGAAAAATTTGGGCATAAATACGATCAAGTTTATCTCGTCCACTGTCATCGGAGCCATAACCGGTACTGCCAATCAAATCCGATTCTGCTACTGCTTTATCTTTAAACGCCTGCAAAACTTTATTTTGATTAAAAAGAATGTTTTGCTCAATTTTTGCCAGCTGCGGCTCAATCTTTTTATCAATATCACTTACAATTTCTTGTAATTCTTTTGGCCAATTATTCATTTAACCATTCCTCAACTTTCTGTAAAATCTCTTGCACACAATTTGCATCAGCTAAAGGATCAAACCAGTAAACCGGTAACTGGTGGTGAAAATATGTCAGCTGTCTTTTAGCATATCTTCTTGAAGCTTTTTTTAAATTTTTAATACAATTTTCCAGTTTATCCTGACCAGCAAAATAAGGAAAAAATTCTTTATAGCCAATAGCCTGTAAAATAGTATATTCTTGGTCACGATTTTGATAGACAAAACGGGCCTCGTCAAGTAAGCCCTCGTCCATCATTTGATCAACACGTTTATTAATCCTAGAGTAAATTTCTGGACGTGCAGAATTTAATCCAATAATAAAATACTGGTATCGCGGTTCAATTTTATCCTGTTGTTCTGAAAACTTATGTCCTGTACGATCAATTACCGTTAAAGCTCTTAAAACTCTACGTGAATTGTTTAACGGAATTTTTTGAGCAGCTACTGGATCGCGTTTTTTTAGTTCTCGCCAAAGCTCCGCCTGATCAGTTTTATTTAAGTAGTCCTGCCATTTATCTGATATAGCTGCACTTTCTTTACTCGGCTCACCTAATTGCATTTTATTAAGCAAAGCATTAACGTAAAAGCCAGTGCCACCGACCAACAAAGGCACTTTATTTTTCTGCACTATTTGCTCAATAGCTTTTTCTGCTTGCGTGACAAAATCAACTACTGAATAAGGTTTAAAAATTGTTTGAGTGTCGACCAAATAATGTGGTACTAATTTTTGTTCTGTAGGAGTTGCCTTAGCGGTTCCAATTGCGACCTCTCTGTAGACCTGCATGGAATCACCTGAAATTATTTCAGCATTAATTTTCTGAGCAAGCTCAATTGCCAAAGCAGTTTTACCAATAGCTGTCGGCCCGACGAGAGCTAAAACTTTTTGCATAATCACATTCTCATTCATGAATAACATAGAAAAAACACGTTTGATCAGTGCAACAAACATGTTTTTTATTTAATATTTAGATTTCTTGGTGCGTCCATCCCACTCATCAAAACCATTCTTCAACCATTTAATTGAAGAAAAATGCTTTTTTTGTAAAAATCTGGCAGCACGTAAAGTAACTGATAAAGAGTCGGAGTACAAATAAACAGGTAAATCTGCTCTCAATTCAGTATATTGGTATTTAAGCATTGTGTAAGGCAAGTTTCTGGCTCCATCAATATGTTTTCGTTTAAAAGGAGCTTTTTCACGTAAATCTACCACTTGCGCTTTACGCATTCCTTTATTAAATTCTTCGTTGGTTAAATCTCCATTACCCAAGCGTTTAGTTTGTATTTTATTCCATAGCCAAACTGCCACAAAAGCTAATATGATAACAATTAAAACTACGTCTAGAATAAGTAAAAAAGATGACATAAGTTGTATTTCTCCCACTAAAATTTTAAAAACTGCTGCACATAAACAATCTAATATTTATGCTTATCTTTATTGTGGCGTTCTTCATACTCATATTCACGTCGCAATATTAATTTAGCGACTAAATAATCATGCTGGTCAATTAAGTGTGAATGATTAATGTTGTCAAGTTCAAGTGCCATCAACTCAATGTCCCAGATTCTTTTGCCTACATGAACAAAAATACCATATTTTTCAAGAAGTTGCTGCACATCATACAAAGTTTTCATTATAAATTGATTACCATGCCCATCCTGACAGTTGCTACACAATAAATAATTAGTAAACAAAGAGCGATAACACGTTTTTTAACTGAGTATTGCCTTAACGTTTTTTCACCCAGAATTACTGCAACTAAAAATCCCATAGCGAATCCGCCAATGTGACCAGGTATATCAATATTAGGTGCAAACAAATCAATTACTATATTAATTAAAGCCAGCCAAAATGATTGTTTGCCAAGGTAAACCAACATAGGATTGGACCGATTTTGCAAAGCAATTGCGGTCATAGCACCAAATAATCCAAATAAGGCTGTTGAAGCGCCGGCACTAATAGCATTATCACTGCCCCAGGCTAAGCTTAATAAGTTACCACCTATACCAGAAAGAAGGTATATTATTAAAAAGCGCCAATGACCAATAATGGTTTCCATATACATCCCAAGGTAATAGATCATGACCGCGTTAGAAACCAGATGCATAATTCCCATATGCAAAAATTGGGCAGTAAACAGACGCCACCACTGATTACCAATGACCACGGCATCATTCTTCATGGCTCCCATTTTCATGAGGACATAAATATTTTCTGAACCACCAATGGCCGTTTCAATTAAAAATACTAGTAAAAGGACGGCTAATATACTGACGGTTATGTAACAACTTTTCAAGTTTTGTCGCTGATTCATTATAGCCTCAATTAATT
The DNA here is from genome assembly GCF_016102025.1 of Lactobacillus sp. M0393. Lineage (NCBI taxonomy): Bacteria > Bacillati > Bacillota > Bacilli > Lactobacillales > Lactobacillaceae > Lactobacillus > Lactobacillus sp. M0393. Next base: position 145,349 of record NZ_JACFPK010000004.1, read on the forward strand.
CGTTAGAATGGATTCCGGAGTAATAATTGTTTGAATAGCTATATCGGTCGCTTCCACTTTCCAGGAGGCTGTCTTAAAAATCATCTGGGAATTGGCCAAAGCTACCGTTTTAGAATTAGGATGCTTTGACAAAAAACGGTCATAGTAACCTCCGCCAAATCCCAAACGTTGATGTGAATCCAATGCAAAGGCTAGTCCAGGAACAATAATCAAATCTAAATCATTGTTGATTTGAGCATTCGGCTCATTTACTTCTTCAACACCAAATTTTGACTTGGTTAATTTCGTCATATAACTATAATAGATAAAATCTTGAGTACGTTCAGCATTATCATTTGCACGTGCTAAGTAAACGTCCTTACCTTGATCCCATAACTGAGCAATCAAACCTGAAGTGTCAACTTCATAACTCAAGGAGGAGGTTATGCCAATGCTTTGACAATTACTAATGATCTCAGAGTTCATAATACTTTTAAGCAAAACCTGATCTTCAGCATCTTTTTCTGCCGATTCAGCAAATTCGCTCAACTTTTCAATTTGTTGTTGTCTTATTTCTTTTTTTGTCATGATTCTTCCATATAAAAAATAGCAGGAGCATAGGCTCCTACTATATTAGTTTATTACTTAGTTTCACGATGAAGAGTAGTATGTCTTTCTACTGGGCAATACTTCTTCAAACTTAAACGTTCCGGATGCTTACGCTTGTTTTTCTTAGATAAGTAACTTCTATCGCCACATTCGGTGCATTCCAAAATGATGTTATCTGCCATTTCTTTCACCACCTACGCTTTTATTCTGACTGTATTATCTTAGCATTTTTCTATTATTATTACCAGTAATATTAACAAAATTCTATTTTTTATGTAATTTAAAGTAGTCCTGTACCATAGCTTTGGTCATTTGTAATGTATAGGATCCTTCCAATTTGGGATCCAGCCCGGGAAAAATCACAGCTGTAGCAATTTCAGGGTTATTTGACGGTGCATAACCAACAAAAGTAGCATTGACTAGTTCTGGTGGATTTTTCTGATTAGGATTATCAGGATCGTAATAAAATGTTTGGGCTGTTCCCGATTTTCCCGAAATAGATGGTTTTACTTTTTTCAGTTTATGAGCGGTACCCCAAGAATTTGTACCATGAACAACACGCCAGAAGCCCTGCCTGATGATGTTAAGCTCATCTTGAGTCCAAGGTATGCGTAATTGTACCTGCGGTTTTTTGTTATAGTCAATATAAACTTTTTTGCCATTATTTGCGGTTCTACCAACCGACTGCACCACATAAGGCTGCATGCGATAGCCCCCATTGGCTATCGTTGAAACATATTGTGCCATTTGGATAAGTGTATAAGCATCATAGTTACCATATGATAAGTCAAGTACAGAACCTGAAAGAACTAATCCCTGATCGTTGAAAGATCTACCTTGAATACCTGATATTTCCCCTGGTAAATCAATTCCAGTCTTTTGACCCAAACCAAACATATTAAAATTATGGCGCAAAGTTTCAAAGGCTGTTTGAGGCATAGTGATCTTTATTTTAGGAACATAAGACGCATTAACCCATTTCATTGCCAAATGCATCATGTAAATATTACTGGAAACTTCTAGGGCAGTTTCAGCGTCTAAAGCGCTAAAAGTACCAATTGGATATACTGACTTTTTGACAGGCGTACTAGGTAAATAAACAGGGGTATCAGGCATTACATTATTGGTAGGAGTAATTACTTTATTTATTAATCCGCCACTTACCATTGCGCCTTTAACTGCCGAACCCATGACAAACGATTGATTAATAACGCCTAGTGCATTATTGGTAGTTTTATTTTTCTTAGGGTCACGACTGATTCCCGCCATAGCCAAAATTGCGCCAGTTTTAGGATTCATAGCAATGGCATATGCACCATTTGAATAGTGAGCGGCACCTGACCCAATGGCAGAAGCATAGATTTTTTCTAATGAACTTTGAACCTGTTTTTGATATTGAGCATCAAGGGTCAAAACTAAACTTGCCCCAGCCTGCCCGGAATAAACCGCTTTTGACTGTTCAATATCTCCTGAATTCTTAGTCCAAACTTTGCTGGTTGATTTAGTTCCTTTGAGTAGGGGTTCATATTTTTCTTCCAAATACGATGTGCCTACCCGATCATTGCGCGAATAACCATTTGTTAAGTAATATTGTAAGTTATCACTAGGCAAGCCGGCTTTTTCTGTTGATACAGAACCAATAATACTGCGAATAGACGAACCATTAGGATAAGATCTTTGCCAGTCAGTTCCAATACCCACACCAGGAAGCTCTGAAAGGTGCTCACCCACCTGCGCAATTTCTTTATCTGTTAAATGATTATTTTTAATATAGATTGTAGAAAGAGTATAAGCACCAGAAATTTTATTATAAATTAAAGCTGCTGTTTTCTCACGTGCATTCAGCTTAATGTGTTCTGCAGTAACCTGTTCTTGGATTTTTTGATTAATTAAATTGTCATCCTGAGTAGCTCTGACGGATTTAGGAACTTTGGCAGATTCTTTTGCACTATTTTCCTTATTTGCCAAATAATAATCAATTACTTGTTGTTCAGTCGGCTGCTCATCCTTGATAGAAATATAATGACTAAGAGAGTTGGAAATTGCATAGATATCCTCAGTTGTAGTTGAAACGCTTTTGGTATACGTAATGGCATTTTTAGCCTTATTTCCTACCAGTACACGGCCTTTATTGTCATACATAACACCGCGGGGAACTTGACTGGAAACTATAGCCGAATTAGATTTTTGTACTTCAGCTTTAAAGCGTGAGCCATAACCTATTTGTAAATAAGCCAGCTGTCCAATCAAAGCCGCAAAAAGAACAAAAATGATACCCAAAATTATCTTCATTCTGATTGGAGTAGAAGCTTGTTTTTTGGCATTATTATTTTTAGTTTTCAGTTTTTTCTTGAAAAAATTCACTTAGCCTCAACCTCACTAAACTAGTGTAATTTTAACAAAAACTAGAGTACAAATCTATTGAGATGGTAACGTTTTGGAAAAACTTTAAGATAGAATACTTATTGACCAGAAAAGCCAAAACTGCACACAAATACTTTTTCGAAAAATCTTCAGTATTTTTTCTAAATGTAATAAAATAAAAGTGGGATAAAATATAGAAAGAAGATCAGACTATGACACTTAAATATCTTATTGGAGTTGATGCTGGAGGAACGCATACTACAGCAATAGCTTATGACTTAAAGGGGCAAAAACTGGCAGAGGCTCAAGCCGGTCCTGGACAAGTAAATACGGACTATAATAATGCCATTACTAACATCACAAAAGCAATAAACGAATTAGTTGATGAAATTGATGGAGATTGTCAACGGATTCTCTGTGGAATGGCTGGTTTATCAGTTATCGGTCACGCGCCAGAAGTAGCCGCTGAAATCTCTGCCAAGGTTGATAATCTGCCAACCAGAGCAGTTACCGACTCTCTCCTGGCTCTTTATAATGGCCTTGAAGGAGAAGATGGTGGTCTGGTTATTGCTGGTACTGGTTCCGTTTTCAATGGCTTACAGCATGGCAGCATTATCACCACGGGTGGCTATGGTTCCATTTTAGGTGATGAAGGCTCAGGCTATGCTATCTCTCTAAGTGCTTTAAAATCTGCTTTACTTAGTTGGGATAAACGAGAAGACAACGAATTAATTGGCATGTTTAATAAACTGTTTAAAGTCGATAATTTAAATGATGCTACTGCCAAGTTTTATAAAACCAGCAATTCTGATTTTGCCTCAATGGCTGTGAGCGTGGCACAATTAGCTGATAAAGGTGATCCTTTTGCTTCGGCTGTAATAAAAGAGCAAGCTGAACTGCTTGCAAGAGATATTACAATCGGAATGGACCGGTATGAAGAACCTAAGCCAATGAAAATTGCACTGACTGGTTCTGTACTCGCCAATAACCAAATGTTGCGTAACTTCTTAGAAGACAAAGTTCATGAAAAATATCCAGAAGCCCAATTTTCAATTTCTAACGGTGAAAATGCTCGTGGTGTTATCTTTGATAAAAGCAAGGACTACCGCTACTTTACTAGTCATTAAATTTAAAAGTAAAAAAGACCGGACGGTTACCGCTTCTCTTGTGGAAGGCTAACTGTTCTGGTCTTTTTGTTTTTATAAGCCTTAGCTAAAATAACTCTGTCAAACTAGTTATTTTTCTTCAACTTTATTGATTACTACATCAAATTTGCCACCAGGTGTTGAAATAGTTACTGTTTCACCTTTTTTCTTACCCAAAATTGCTTGTGCAATCGGTGAATCATTAGAAATCTTACCATTCATTGGATCTGATTCGTCACTACCAACAATTGTATATGTCTCCGGTTCATCTTCACCAACTTCAGTATAGGTAACAGTTTTACCTACAGCAACTTCATCAGGATCACTGGCATTAGCATCTACAACATGAGCGTACTTAAGCATGTCTTCAACAACGCTAATGCGGTCTTCAAGATGGCTTTGCTCGTCTTTGGCTGCATCATATTCCGAGTTTTCGGATAAATCGCCATAAGAACGGGCAACCTTGATTCTTTCAATTACTTCTGGCCGCTTTACTACTTTTAAATTTTTTAATTCTGCTTCAAGTTTTTCTTTACCTTCAGCAGTCATCGGATATGATTTTTCAGGCATAAAACTTTGTACTCCTTAAAGTTAAAATTCTTTTTGCACTGGTCTATGATATTCACTTAAACGTTTAATGTCAATAATTAACGTATTTCTACTTTTAGTTGTTTTTCGAGGCTAGCATCAATAGAATTCATTGCTTTATTAACGATTTCATCAGTTAATGTGTCATTTTCATTGAGAAATGTTAAACGATAAGCAAAGCTCTTTTTATCTTCAGCAATGTGAGAACCGCGATAGACATCAATAATACGGAGGTTATAGAGATATTTTCCACCATTTGCTTTAATAACATCCTCAACAGCTTGATTGGTTACTTCTTTATCTACTAAAATTGACAGATCGCGTTCAACTGCAGGAAACTTAGGAGCGCTTTGAGCTGTAGTCTGCGGATTAAGAATTAACGGAATAATGTCATCAAGATTCAATTCGTAGCCGTAAATTTCGCTATCTTTCATTGCCTTATTAGATTGGGTCACTGGACGATCCAGCATACCAATCATGCCCACATATTTGTTTTTAATGTAAATGCCGGCTGTTCTAGTAGGATGCATGTACATGATTACTTCAGCCCGGTATTCAACATCATTCAAATTAATTCCCAGAGCTAAGAACAGATTAGTCAATTGACCTTTAACATAAAAGAAATCAATTTTTTCATTATCATTCTGCCAGTTTTCAAAATAAACGTTACCGCTATACAGTGCAGCTAAATGTTCATGCTCATTATATTTGTTATTTTCAAAATCATAGACACGTCCTTGTTCAAAAATTGCTAACTGATTTTGCTTACGTGCCATATTGTAGCTCGCGGCATCGACCAAACCCGTCATTAAGTTTTGTCTTAAAGTTGAACGATTGGAATTTAAAGGCATTTGGACTTCAACGGGCTTTTTAGGTTCCTTGGAAAAGCCAATTGCTTTTTCAAGCGAGGTTAATGAATAGGAAATAGCTTCAATTAAGCCTTGACCTTGAACTACATTTTTAATACGTCTAATAGTTTCTTCTTTTTTAGAATAGCCGCCATGTGTTTCTGCTAGGACCGGTTGGGTAGACTTAATATTATCATAGCCGTATAAACGTCCTACTTCCTCAACCAGATCAGCAGGAATAGCAATATCCCAGCGCCTTGCGGGTACGTCGACAACTAAATTGTCACCGTTAATTTCAATTTTAAAATTCAAGCGGGCAAAAATGGCAGCAATTTCTGCAGAGGAGATCTCAGTACCCAACACTTTATTAATATAGGAGATTGTTGTAGTAATTTTTGTTGGTTGACGTTTTTCAGAACTGCCTGTAATGACGCCTTCATTAATTGTCCCAGAAGCATCATTGCGTAAAAGAAGCGCAGCCATATCTAACGCCCTGGTAGTGGCATTCCAATTAACGCCTTTTTCATAACGACTAGAGGCTTCTGTTCTATTGGCATGGCGCAGAGCGGCTTTCCTAATTAAAGTAGGATCAAAAATAGCAGATTCTAACAATACATCTGTAGTGTCTGGTTCAATTTCTGAATTAAGACCTCCCATCACCCCAGCCATCATTACCACATCTTCACCATTGGTGATGACAATGTCGTTAGGATCAAGATCAACTTCTTTGTTATTTAACAAAGTTAGTTTTTCATCTTTAGCAGCTTTTCTAACTACTAGTTTGTTTGTTTTAAAAGCGCGCGCATCATAACTATGCATCGGTTGACCGGTTAAAAGCATAATATAGTTGGTCACATCAACCACATTGTTAATAGGTCTTATTCCCGCATTCCAAAGTCGTCTTTGGAGCCATAGAGGGCTGTCAGCAATTTTGACATTACTAATTTTGCGCAAGTAAAATTTGGGTGCAAGCTGGGAATCAACATCGACAGTAAAATCGTTGGTCCAATTTGGGCCATCTTCTTTAACAACTACGTCTTCAACTTTAACCGGTACATCAGTGATGGCGCCAACTTCATACGCCGAGCCTTCCATTGACAATGTATCCGCACGGTTAGGAGTAATGTCAAAGTCAAAAATATAGTCATCCATTCCCAGTAGTTCAAAAGCTGAATCTCCGGGTTTTATTCCCGCATCTTGAGGAAAAACATAGATACCATCCGTGTACTTTTCTGGTACCAAATTATCTGGAAAACCTATTTCTTGTAAGCCACAAATCATACCGTTTGATTCATTGCCCCGCAATTTAGTTTTCTTGATTTTAACATTATCGGCAATTCTAGCTCCCGGTAAAGCTACCACAACATCTTCTCCGGCAGCCACATTAGGAGCTCCGCAAACAATTTGGTATGGTTCTGCTTCTCCTACATCAACGTGAGTTAAATTTAAGTGCGTACCAGAAATTGGTTTGCAGTCAATAATATGACCCACTACCAACTTCTTCATACCATCTTCAGGGTGTTTAACTTCTGCTACTTCAACACCTGTCCGAGTTATTTTTTCAGCCAAATCATTAGGATCCTGGTCCAACTTAATAAAATCCTTTAGCCAATTGTATGAAACTAGCATTATCTTTCCTCCCTACTGAATTGTTCTAAGAAACGGACATCATTTGTGTAAAAATCACGAATGTCATCAATACCATATTTAAGAATAGCGAAACGATCCAATCCTACACCAAAAGCAAAACCGCCATATACATCGGAATCAATTCCAGCATTTTCTATCACGTTAGGGTGAACCATTCCGGCACCTAAAACTTCAATCCACCCTGTATATTTACAAATAGAACAGCCCTCGCCATTGCAATTGAAGCAGGAAACGTCCATTTCTACAGAAGGTTCAGTAAAAGGAAAATAACTAGGACGAAGGCGGGTTTCGCGATCTTGACCAAAAACATGCTTGGCCATTAGTTCTAGAGTTCCCTTTAAATCGCCCATCGTAATGTTTTTGTCCACTACTAAACCTTCCATTTGCATAAATTGGTGTGAGTGAGTGGCATCATCATCATCGCGACGATAAACTTTTCCGGGTCCAACCATTTTAAGCGGTCCTTTAGTGAAATCATGTTTTTCTAAAACGCGTGCTTGGTCACCTGAAGTTTGAGAGCGCAATAAGTTATCAGAATCAATGTAGAAAGTTTCCTGCATGTCTCTTGCCGGATGGTCTTTAGGCAAATTCATCATTTCGAAGCAGTAGTGGTCAGTTTCTATTTCAGGTCCCTGCACAACTTCATAACCCATACCAATAAAGTATTTTTCCAGGTCATCCAAAATAATATTAATTGGGTGCTTAATACCAAGGTGCATTTCCCGTCCGGGTAACGTAACGTCTATTTTTTCTTTGTTTAACTGCTCTTCTACTAATGCCTCAACTATCTCTGTTTTAGCATCATCCAGCTTGCTGTTAAAAAGATCACGTAATTTATTAACACGTTGTCCTACTTCACGTCTATCACTGGGATCAATATCTTTCATTGAATGGAGGATTTCAGTTAATTCACTTTTGCGACCAGTTAATTTAACGCGAACATCATTTAACATTTCCTCGTTCTTAGCCTTATCGATCTCTACCAGACCTTTTTCACGCAGCTCTTTTAACCTGTCAAACAAGTCCATAAAAATTTTCCTTTCAAATCAAACAAAAAAGCTTCATCCCAAAAGGGACGAAGCTTCGCGGTACCACCCTAGTTTGGACACAAAAATGTCCACACTTTCAATTTCGCTAACGGTGAATACCGGAATGGATTAGATTCTACTAGTAAGATGAAATTCACAGTTCCGTTTAAACTTTTCTTTCAGCTCAATAAAAAAGTTTCTCTGACTAAATGATTGCTGCTACTAGTCTTACTCTTTGTAATTAGTTAATAGAATATAACTTTTTGGAAAAACATGCAAGCGAATATGCGAAATTAAACCCATTTATCAGCCCAACCATGAATCTGATCGAAAACAGGTTTTAACTCTGCCCCTTTCTTGGTCAGACTATAAGAGATAATCTTTGTTTTGCTATCAACGGAGCGATTAACAATATTTTCCTTTTCCAGCTCCTTCAGTCTTTCAACCAAAACACGATCAGAGCAAGGCAATACACATTGAGCCAAGTCTTTAAAGCGCATATAATCACCAGCACATAAAGAACTAATGATTAGTCCATTCCACTTTTTGCCAATAATTTTGAATGCGTTAATAAAATGTTCGCAGTATTCGTAATTAGGAGCACCACAATCCGCACAGCGTTTGTCCTTAATACCTTGAGTCATGATATCGTCCTCCCACAGGAAAGCTTAACTTTGTCTTTTATTATATTAAATATACTTACTAAAAACAAGTGTTAGCAGTTAAGCAAAATAATAGATTATAATACCCGCAGCTACGGCTGCATTTAAAGATTCAGCTTTGCCCTTAATAGGAATATATAACTTTTCATCACTCATTTCTGCTATTTCTGAAGTAACACCATGAGCTTCGTTGCCAATAACCAAACCTAATTGGGGCACCTTATTAAACTGAGACAATTGCTTAGCATTTTTATCCAGCATACTAGAATATACAGGTATCGAATTATCTTGCATTTCTTTAATAACCTCTGTTAGATCCTGCATAATTAATTTAACATGAAACTGACTTCCTTGCATTGCCCTTTGAGTTTTAGGATTGTAGATATCAACACTTGCAGGAGAAAAAACAACACCATCAAAGCCAGCAGCATCTGCCGTCCTGATAATGGTACCTACATTACCAGGATCAGCCAAATGGTCTAAAAGAACCCACTTGCCAAAATTAACCTGATAGTCATGAGGTTGGGCAATTTTTAAGACCATAAAAATATCCTGCGAATTTTTGGTACTAGAAAGGTGATGAGCAATAGCCGAATTTATGATAAAAGTTTTCTTACTGGTTATTACTTCAGGAAAATTTTCTTTAATTTTAGTGATTGCCGCAGCACTTCCTAGCAGATAAAGGTATTTTTCTCCTGCTTTGAGTGCTTCTTCAATTAGGTGAAAACCTTCAATTAAGTATAAATTGTTTTTCTGGCGATACTTTTTTTGTTTTAATTTAGATAAATCTTTTATTAAATTATTGTTTACCGAACTTATTTGTTCTAGCATCTGGAAATCTTCTTTCGTTTTTATCAATATATTTTTTAATTTGAAGCTGCTAAAATGTTAAAATCAAGGAAGCAGTATAGGAAGGATTATTATGGGATTTTTTAACAAACATAAAATTAAAAGAGAAAGCAATCCGACCAATGAAGCAAGAGAAACCTGGCAATTAACTATCTCAGGCATCGTTCAAGGAGTTGGCTTTCGCTGGAGCGTTTTAAACCTTGCTAAAAAGATGGGATTAGATGGAAACGTGCGCAATAACAGCGATGAAACAGTCACAATTACTTTACAAGCTGAACTGGACAGAGTCAATCAGTTTTGCTCTGAATTACCCAAAAATATTTCGCAATTTGCCCGAATTTCAACTATCAAGAAAGAAAAACTGATAAAAGTGGGCAAAATAACTGGTTTTCATGTATTATATTAGTTATTGGCAAAAAAATAATAATTGGGTGAGTTGAATGAAAAAATTTCGTAAATATATCGGATTAATTGCTATTTGTTTGGCAGTCATGCTAATTGTCACTGCTTGTGCACAGAGTGGCGGAGCTAATAAGCCACCGACGGGCTTTATATATGGGTCAATTTATAAGTTTATCGGCAAGCCTATGCAAAATATCATGCTCTACTTTTCCAATATCATAGGTGGAGCAAATGGAGCTGGCTGGGCTATTATCTTAATGACCCTTGTAGTTAGAATGATTCTTTTGCCTCTAATGCTTAATCAACAAAAGAAATCAACTACACAACAAGAGAAAATGTCTCGTTTACAACCGCAGATGAAATTAATTCAGGATACTATGAAACGTAAGGATCTGAATCAGGATCAACAAATGACCTTGGCAGGTTGGCAGCGAGAACTCTACTCTAAAAACCATTTATCTCTGACCGGTGGGATGGGTTGTTTGCCACTGATTATCCAGTTCCCTATTATGATTGGTATTTATGATGCTGTAATGTATTCCAAGAGCTTGGCTAGTTCGTCATTTTTCGGTATCTCCTTAAGTAGCAGATCAATTTCAGTTACGATTTTTGCTACAATTTTTGCTTTTGCACAAGGATATCTTTCATTGGTGGGAATTCCCCAAGAACAAAAGAAGCAGATGCAGTCAATGATGCTCATGAACCCTATTATGACACTCTTTATCTGTCTTTCCGTTTCAGGTTCCGTTGCCCTCTATTGGGCTGCCGGCAACTTTTTCTCTATTATTCAGCAATTGCTGGTAACATATATCATCACGCCAAAAGTTAAAAAAGAAGTAGATGAAGAATTAAAGCGGGAACCTATTACTGAAGTAGTGACTAAAGAAAAAGTTAATGAATTGCTTAATTCACAAGTAAGTTCTCCAGTGCAAACTGAAGAAACCAAAGAATTGCATGAATCCTTACGTAATCGTAACAAAGGTAAGCAACAAAAACGACCTTAACTGATAAATAGCAAAAAAGACCTGTAGATGTCATGGTATGTTTGTAACTCGACAAGCATTATAACAGACTTACAGGTCTTTTTTATTTATTTTATTTTTTGCTTTTTTCCGCTTCTTCGCGCTTGCGCAGCCTTTCAGCCTGAGATTTCGAAAGAGCCGGGAAGTCCATCATAAACTGACTACCCTGTCCCTCAACAGAATCGACGCTAATTTTACCATGATAACTAGTAACTAATTTTTGAGCAATTGATAAACCTAAGCCATTACCGCCCTTTTCTCTGGTTCTAGCTTTATCTACTCTATAAAAGCGGTTAAAGATTTTACTTTGTTCCTTTTTGGAAATTCCTTCGCCATAGTCTTGCACTATAATATGAACTTCATCCTGTGACAAGCCAGCCGACACATTCATTTCTTTACGATCCGTAGAATATTTAACACCGTTGTCAATTAATATGACAAGGAGTTGTTCCAAGTGCCCCTGGTAAATCTGAATTTCTGTATCTTGAGGCAGATCATCCATATCTAACCTGATAGTAAAATCCTTGTGTACCAAAGACATATCACCAACCACTCGTTTTAACACCTCTGAAACCTTGGTAACTGCGTTAGGATACTGAACATTAATCTGCTCCGCACGAGTTAAATCCAGCATTTCCTGGATAAGATGCTGCATTCTTTTGGCTTCCTGCAGAGAAGCGTCGATAGATTCTGCTAAAATTTGGGGATCATCTTTACCCCAACGCTTCAGCATATTTAGATGTCCTTCAATAACAGCAACAGGTGTGCGTAATTCGTGAGAAACATCTCCCACAAACTCTTTTTGCTGATCAATATAGCGTTGCATACGATCAAGCATTTGGTTGAATGAAACCGCCAGTTCCTGCAATTCATCATGACGGTGAAAATCCCTGATCCTAGCAGTACTATTAGGATCATCATTTACTTCCAAAGCAACATGGGACATTTCCTTAACAGGTTTGACAATATCGCGCACTATTATGTAGGCAACTAATGTGAACAATACAACGGCTATCAATGAAATCCGTACCATCCACTTTAACAAATCCTTCATTAGGCCGTTATAGTATGACATTTTATTTTCAACAATAATATAGCCTGTGATTTTACCGGATTTAGCTGATCTCACTTTTTGATAAGTTAGTAGTTCCTGTTTGCGACTTTTAGTGACACGTGACATTTTATAATCATCCCGAAACTTTTTAAAAGCAGGGATTTTACCGCCATTATCAAAAACATCTTCTCCGTGTAAATTATAAACTACTACATTTAAATCAGGATTAGTTAATGAAGATAATAGGTCATCATTGAAAGCTCTATTGCCCTGTTGGTAAGATCTAATTGGAGGATTACCTCTCATTACTTCTCTAGCTGACGGTGTGAGAGCAAAAGAAACATTAGCTATCTGCAGTTCAGTTGGAATCCGTGTCAAAGTACTATTAAGTTTAGATATCATTTCATTTGAAGTCTGCTTTTGTTGCACCATGGATTGCTGGCCCACAAATGAGTATATTATTACAGAAAACACAACAAAAGAGACCATAATTGTCAAAGCCACGACAGTTACCCATCTCACGACCAGAGATGAGTGTTTGGTCTCCTTTTTCTTTTGGTTTTTATTCCTTTTCATCGTCCTCATCTCTTACCATGTATCCAGTTCCCCGAACTGTTTTGATATATGATTGCTTACCGGGAACGTCAATTTTATTGCGCAGATAACGCACATAAACTTCTACAACATTAGTTTCAATATTTGAACCGGGGCCCCAAATCTTAGCGAGCAATTGGTCACGGCTGACAACATTATTCTTATTCTTAATTAAAGTCATTAATAAGTTATATTCACGCTTAGTTAGGTCCACTGCTTTGCCATCACCACGGCGAACAATTCTATTTGCGGTTTCAATAGTAAGATCTTTAAACTTTACAACCTTTTTCTCTATCGAATCATCCGAAGCATCTTTTTCAATTTTTACTCGGCGTAAAACTGCACGCAGACGAGCTAAAAGCTCTTCAATCGCAAATGGCTTAACAATATAATCATCAGCGCCATGATCAAGACCCGAAACGCGATCAATGACGGAATCACGGGCGGTCATCATTATGATAGGAGTACTCTTTACCTGACGCACTCTGCGTGCTATTTCCAAGCCATTCAGGTCAGGCAGCATCAAGTCTAACAAAATCGCATCAAAGTCTTCTTTTAACGCTAAGTCCAAAGCTTTGCGTCCGTTGCCTTCAACAACTGTGTCATACTTTTCGTGTTTTAGTTCCAGCTCAACGAAACGTGCCAAATTCTTTTCATCTTCAACAATTAAGATTCTTGCCATTTTTATTCATCCTTTTTAAAATTTAATTTTGATTAATTTAATTTATATTGTTATTAACAAGTAAAGCATACTTTAAAAGTGCTTTTAAAACAAGATTAAAAACCAGCATTTTGCTAATACTGATTTTTTAACTAATTTAATTATCATTATTTCCGTTATGAATCTTTTCATTATTTTCTTTAAAAAGATCTTTTAATTTAGCAAAAGCAGGATTGATTTGATCATCTTTCTTTTTATTAAAATCTTTTTCCGAAATGACTCTCCAACCTTTTCCTTCAGGATAAATGCCCTGTTCTTGCTCTTTGGTAGTTAAAATTGTTGTTGGGATATTTAGTAAAATGTTATCCTCAATTGCTTTTTGCAGATCAATAACTTCGTGCTCGACTTTGACAATCGGAATATCACTCTCATCAATCTCTTCTTTAGCTATCTCAACATCTGTATAATTTTCACTAAAATGAAAATCTTCTTTAAACTTAACAGGATCTAAGCTGCGACTGGATGGTACCAGAATATCTGCCTGTACCTGAAAATTGCCAGTGACAAATGGTTGATTATAAAATAAATCTCCAGTCAGTAGAACACTATCAACTCGATAGACTAAACCATGACTTCGCTTAATAAAATCATCTGCTACCTGCAAATCGCATTCAATATGAGTTACAGGTTCCTTACTATATTTGATCTGCGAATAATTCAGTTTTAACATTTAGACCTCCAATGGACGACGGCCAAAGTTTTGATCCACTTGCAGCAGTTGCTCAAAGAAGCGATCAACCCGAAGTTGCAGCCTCATTGAGCCACTTTGAGTATTTTTCTGATCAACTTTAGAAATGATATCTGCAGGTGTTTCTTTTCTAATCCGTTTAAGATATTTCCTACCTACTTTACTGTATCCCAATAGCAAAAGTGATTCATGATTAAAGCTGTCAATCATATCCTCTTGGGTCACATTCATCAAAGTATATAAACTTAGTCGACGCAAGCGTGAATACGTATACCGTTTCGATTTTACTCTACGTAAAAACTCAGTAAATGTTTGTGCAGTATGTATCTCCTGCTTCATTTTATATTCCAGGCCTTCACTCATCTGATATATATTCTGCAATTCTGAAATTGAAGAGGATTCTAACCTGTATTTTAAAAATGGAAACAGCAGATTCCAATTGGGATAATTTTTTTGTTTAAAAAGTAATTTTACTTCTTTTTTAGGCATCCATTCTTCTAATGTAGAACTAACTTCATTATGCAAAATCATATTGCGAATTGCACTTGCGCTTTGAACTACCTTATTACTTTGTAAAACATCGTCATGACCTGCTCCGATGCGGTTAATTGGATGTAAAACTAGAGGAGTACCTAAATTATGGTTGGCTACTGCATAAGCTAAAGCCAAAATCGCATTAGGTTCACTAACTTCATGACCAACTTCACGTGCTACCATCTGATTATATTGAGTTGAATAAGTCTGACTGTAATCATTAAAGTCCATGTGACTTTGAGGAATTTCCGCAATTTTACTACCCAAATAAGCATAATTTTGAGTAGCATCTTCAACTCCAAAAATTAAATCAGTAACGCCCACTTTTACCAATTGGTCGATGCTGCCGAGTGCAAATAAATCTGCAGGCTCAACTGAAGTGGAAAATGGCAGTTCAAATACCAAGTCAGCGCCACTAGCAAGTGCTGTCTGGGCGCGAGTCCACTTATCCATTATTGCCATTTCGCCGCGTTGAACGTAATTTCCAGACATGACGACAATGATCGGGTCTTTGCTTCCAGCTATATAACGAGCCTGATTCATTAAGAATTCATGCCCACTGTGAAAGGGATTATATTCTGCAATGATCCCAACTACACTCATGGTTAGCTAATCTTCCTTTAATTCTAATTTTTTACCATTGACCCATAATTTTTCAACATTATAAAAATCACGAGCATCTTCAGTAAAAACATTTACGACAACACCGCCCAAGTCAAGTAAAAGCCAGTTGGATTCACTCGTACCTTCAACACGGTAATCATAATAATTATGTTTGTGAGCTTCGTCAATAATTGCATTGGCTATTGCGTGCAACTGTCTGTTTGAGCCCGCACTAGTAACTACGTAATAATCTGCTAAAATACTATGTCCTTGCATATCGTAAGCTACTGTATCTTCTCCATGACGGTCGCTAATTGCTTTTAAAGTAAAAGTCAATAATTCTTTGCTAGTCATTTTTCTCCTTATTCATTAATACCCCAAACGTTATATGCGTCTAAAGTACGGGGATAGATTTTATTCCTTTTATCAATTAAAAATTTAAGAGTGTGTGCTAACTGGTAGCCAACTCCCTGGTTAATATTAGCATAAGTTATTTTACGCGCTTCTTCAACACCTGGAAATGATCTGCCTGGTTCAATATAATCAGCCATGAACACAATTTTATCTAAAGTTGTCATTTCAACGTCAGCAGTAGTATGTTTGCGGACTGCAGTTAGTATTTCCGGATCATTAATCTTTAAATCTCTTTGGATAAAATAGGTACCAACAATGCCGTGCCAAATGCTCCGATTCCAATTTAACAGGTCCTGATCGAAGCCTTGTGTTTTAATCACTTCACGATATTCATCAACTGCAACTTGTTTAGCATAATCATGAATAAACCCGGCTAAAGCTGCCTTATCTACATCATAGTGGTTAAGCTCGGCCAATTTACGTGCAGTTTTACTGACTCCTATACAGTGTTCAAAGCGGTCAGCAGTCATATTGCTCTTTTCCTTAGCAATAATTTCAGAACTTGATAAAGAAGAATATGTTTTCTTAAATACTAAATCAGTCATGATATAAACCCTTTTTATGAATATAATTTCTAACTGTATCAGGTACCAGATATCTGATTGAACCTCCAATTGCAATCGTCTGTCTAATCAAAGTCGAACTAATATCTATAGCTGGAGAATCAACCCAAATCATCGGCAATTTTGCTTTCTGAGGATAACCAGCCCTTTGAACACCCACTAAGGTTGCTAATTGAGCCAACTTTGTCGGTTCCTTCCATTCACCTAAATTATTGACTTGGTCACTACCCATGATCAAGTAATAATGGTTTTCAGGCTGAGTTTCACGTAAATATCTTAATGTGTCTACAGTATAAGATACTCCTCCACGATATAATTCAAACAGTTTTACCTGAAAACGGGGATTGTCTTGAGTACCTAACTCCAACATATTTGCCCTATCTTGAGCAGAAACACTGGGTTCATTTTTTAGCGGGGGCACATTAGTAGGAATAAACCAAATTTCATCTAAGTGTAATTTAGTCAATACCTGTTCAGCCACTATTAAATGGCCGATATGAATAGGATTAAAAGTGCCACCAAAAATTCCGATCTGGCGACCCTTTTTAGGTGTCAATTTTTCTTCCGCTACAGCCACAGTAGGTGTTTTTTGATAATTTTTTGCAATAGCAATCATTATATCCTCTAAATTAAAGCTCGTCTAATACCCAGTCCGATTTTACCAGGTGTATAAATTTTAACTAAACAATCTGCAGGAACTGTAATAAAACCAATTCCGCCAAAAAGCAAGTCGCTTTTACTACCAGTATGATATTCCTGACCCTTTAAAAGAGGCAGCTTATCACTTTTTGCAGGTGGACTAAGTAATTCACCAATATGCTTTTCGTAAAAGCTGTCTGCGTTTTCGGTTTTAGTTCTGTGAATATACAATCCGCGTGCTGCATAAACTGTAAAACTTGCTTTTTTTCCTTTTAAATAGTCAACTCTGCCCAGACCAGCCAAAAATAAACTGTTTCCTGGACTAAGCTGAAAAGTAACCGGCTTAAGCTGTTTTTGAGGCGATATTAACTCCAGTTCCTGGGTGTTTAAGTGCGTGGCCAACTGATTCTTAGTCAAAATACCTGGTGTATCAACTAAAAAGTGACCATTCGTTAGCGGAATTTCAATCTTATCAAGCGTGGTCCCGGGAAAACGTGAAGTAGTAATCAAATTTTGAATATCACCCATTTGCTCAATAATAGCATTAAGAAGAGTTGACTTTCCAACATTAGTCGTTCCGACAAAGTAGACATCTTGATCTCGGGAATTATGATCTAGGTAACTTATTAATTCCGGCAAGTTCTTTTTATTTTTAGCACTGACCAAAAAGATTTTTTTAGGGTATAATCCCATTCTATTAGCCTCTTGCCTCATCCAATCTTTAATTTTGCTTTGACGAGAATTCTGGGGAAAGAGATCAAATTTATTGCCCACTAAAATAAAATCATTATTACCTATAAAGCGCTTGAGAGCCGAAAGCAAAGAGTTAGTAAAATCAAACAGATCTACCACATTAACGACCAAAGCTTTTTTTTCTGCTAACGAATTCAATAACTTTAAAAAGTCATCATTGTCCGCTTTGACTGGCATAATCTCATTATAATGACGCAAACGAAAGCAACGTTGACAATAAACGTCATTATCCTCATCTTTGCTTTCTCTTGCCTGCTTTAAACGTGCAGCCGGAAGATAACCGGCTTCTTCTACATTATCAGATTGAAGAACAGCACCACAACCAATACATATAATTTGGTCATCCATTTTTGATAGTCTCCTTAAATTTAACGGGATGTGACAAGCCCAAAAGGAAAAAAATAATTTTTTCAAAAAAACGATTAATTCGGGTATTCCATTTATCAGTTTCAATAAGAGGTTTTACTAACACCGATTCTACCCCAGCTAGATTTCCTGCCTGAATATCAGTAATTAACTGATCACCTACCATCATGACTTGTTCTTTTCTTAAACCCATACTTTTCCTTTTGCGGGTGATCGCAAAAGGCAGTGGTTTTTGGGATTTGGCAACAAAGTCTATATGATAAGGATTCAATACTTTACCCACTCTTTCAGCATTGTTATTAGAAATCACAACAAGCTTAATTTTAGCATGCTCTAACTTCTTATTGAAACTATTCATTTTTTCTGCAGTTTCAAACTCGTTCCAAGCCAAAAGAGTATTATCTAAATCTGAAAAAACAGCTTTGATGCCCATTTTATGCAGCTCAGCAGTATTTAAATGATAAATTGTATCAATCGTGTAGCGTGGTCTGAATAACATGCAAAATTCCCTTCATCTATATCCATTGCACTAGTTTAATATACCAAATTATCAGCTGCAAGTGCTAAATTTTGACATAAAAAAACAGCGCCATAAGCGCTATTTTGGTTAATTTAAAGCCTTCTTAGCAGTTTCTGCTAATTTTGCAAAGGTCTTTGAATCGTTATAAGCAATATCAGCTAACATCTTACGGTTAATATCAACACCAGCTAATTTCAAGCCGTGCATTAACTTAGAATATGAAATATCATTTTGTCTTGCTGCAGCATTGATTCTGGCAATCCATAACTTTCTGAAGTCGCTCTTACGTCTTCTTCTGTCACGAAATGCATATCTGTAAGATACAAATAACTGTGTACTTGCGGCCTTAAATTGCATATGCTTTGCGCCACGGTAACCCTTGGCAAGCTTCATAATCTTTTTACGACGTTTACGTGTAACTGTTCCACCCTTAACTCTTGGCATCTAAAATTCCTCCTAAATATCGTTTGATTTATGTAATTAACGCATTTGAGAGAGCATCTGTTTGATGCGCTTCAAGTCGCTGCGTGAAACCATTGCAGCCTTTCTCAAATGACGACGTTGTTTCTTAGTCTTGCCATGGAAACGGTGGCCGGTAAAAGCGTGATGACGCTTTAATTGACCAGAAGCAGTTCTCTTAAAACGCTTAGCAGAAGCGCGGTGGGTTTTCATTTTTGGCATTTTCTAATTCCTCCAAATTAACTAATTATTTTTGTCACTCTTCGGAGCGAGCATTAAGAACATTGAACGGCCTTCCATCTTAGGTTTGCTAACTACAGTAGCAATATCGGATGTAGCTTCAGCCATTTTTTCCAATACTTCACGACCTAGTTCCTTATGAGTGATTGCTCGACCTCTGAACCTGATCGAAACGCGTACTTTAGCACCTTCTTTAGTGATAAATTTACGCGCATGTTTTAACTTAGTGTTAAAATCGTTACCCTCAATCGTTGGACTTAAACGGATTTCTTTGACACTGACCGTTTTAGACTTTTTACGGGACTCTTTAACCTTCTTTTGTTGCTGGAAACGGTACTTACCATAGTCCATGATACGAGCAACAGGTGGCTTGGCATTAGGCGAAATTAGAACTAAATCTAAATTTGCAACACTTGCTTGGCGTAAAGCCTCAGTTTTAGTAACAACACCAACTTGTTCACCATCTTCATTAATTAAACGAACTTCGCGAGCGCGAATTTGATCGTTCAATATCAAATTCCTTGGAATAATTCTTCACCTCCGTGTTAATCTGAGGACAAGAAAAAGACGGGTAAACTTTACCCGCCCTTAATCAACAGAAAATATCGATCAGCCTAGAGGTCAACTTAACTTAGGCGAGAAGCGGGAAGCTTCTTCTTGTTCTCAACTAAAATGATTATACTCGTCTTCAGTATACGTGTCAATAAGATAAATCTCAAAATAAAGTTTTTGCTTTATCTATACTAAACGCTTATTAAGTTTATTACCAATTACAGATAATGTAAAGCAGATGATAAAATATAAAAACGTTAAAGCCGCAAACATTGGCACAATATAATTAGCATTTTGACCATAGATGACTTGCGCATGTTGCATAAGTTCAGGGACAACAATAATAGTTGCTAAAGAAGTATCCTTAATTAAAGAAACAAACTGTCCAATAATAGTAGGTATCATGTGCCGATATGCCTGTGGCAAAACCACATGCCATAATGACTGCACAAATGTCATCCCGGTTGATCTGGCTCCTTCAATTTGGCCAATTGCTACTGATTGAATACCAGAGCGGACAATTTCTGCAATCATGCTGGACTCAAAGATTGTCATAGCAATAATTGCTGATAAAATTGCCCCTGGCCTGAGGCCAATATTTGGTAGGCCAAAATATGTAAAAAAGATAATTAATAATAAAGGCAGATTTCTAACTAAATCAATAATAAAACCTACAATTGCCGAAACAAATTTAATCTTAGCATAGCGAATTATTCCTAGGACTGAACCTAAAATGAAACTCAATACAATTGCAAAAACCGAAATAAATAGTGTAACAGCCAGACCTTTTAACAAAAAACCAAAGTTTAACCATGATAGAGCATCAATCCATGTTTGCATTTTAAGTCGCCTCCCTACGCCATTTTCTTTTCCAAGTGCCGCATGTAATAACTTAGTGGCATAGTAATTACCAGATATAATATGCCGATTACAAAGTAGCTGTTAAATGTATCAAAAGTTACAGATGCAATTGCATTGGCTTGATACATTAAATCAAAACCTGCGACAAAAGCCAGTATTGAAGAATCTTTAATTAAATTAACAAATTGATTACCAAGCGGTGGAATAACAATCTTAAGTGCTTGAGGTAAGATTACATAACGCATAGCCTGACTATAAGTCATACCGGTTGACCTGGCACCTTCCATTTGACCTTGAGATACCGACTGAATACCTGAACGAATAATTTCCGCAATAAAAGCTGAGGTATATAGGAACAGACCAATAGTTCCAGCGGTGAAACCGTCAATTTGAACAAAATATTTAGGTACTATTAGATAAAAGAACATTACGATAATCAATAATGGAATATTACGAAAGATTTCAACGTAAATCCTGCCAATCCTATTAGTTATTTTATTCGGAATAACTTCTAATAGAGCCAATAAAATACCAAAAATCAGACTAAATACTAGTGTTAACAAGCTTGATAAAATAGTCCAGCCAAACCCTGCGAATAGTTGACTACTAAAATCATTGAAGATCCGAATCATTTAATATACATCTCCTTATAGTTAAAACCAGGAACTTGACCGAACCACTTTTTGATTAAGCGATTGTATTCTCCACTTTTCTGAATCTTGTCAATGGCTCGATTTATTGCTCTATGAAAAGGTTCTTGATTTTTATTTACTGCAATACCATAAGGTTCTTTAGTATAAGTTCCTCCAGTTACTTCAAGGCTATCAGGACTTTGTGCTGCTAGACCATATAAAATACCATTATCACTGGTCAAAGCGTCGCCTTGATGAGATTTCAAAGCTGATACTGCTTGACCATAATCTTGCATAGCGACAACTCTTGCTCTGGGGGCAACTTTCTTTACAGCCTCAACTGAGTTATCGCCAACGATCCCGATTACAGTTTTGCCATTAAGATCACTGGGCTTTTTAATATCTGATCCTTTAGGAACAAGAAAAGATTTACCGGCCTGAAAATATGATTTAGAAAAACTGATTACTTGGGCTCTTTCTGGAGTAATTGTTAGGGTGGCAATTACCGCATCGACATTTCCGTTTTTCAGCAAAGGTATTCTTGATTGTGAAGTGGCAAGAGTAAAGCGAGCTTGTCCTTTAGGACCTAAAATTTCTTTGGTAATAGCTTTAGCCATATCAATATCAAAACCTTTTTCTTTATCATCTCTGATATCAATTAAACTAAATAGCTTTTTATCACCCTCAACAGCCCAAGTAATAGTATTGGATGAACGAACATTTTTTAAAGCTGATTGATCGGCAACTTTATTACCGCAACCAGATAAAAAGAACATTCCTATTAATAGTGAGATTGAGCAAATTATTTTTTTCATGATAATGCCCTCCATCTTAATGCGCTATTATTTTGCTTAAGAATTGTTGAGCACGATCTGTTTTAGGCTGCTTAAAAAAGGATGTACTGTCATCATCTTCCACAATCTGACCCTGATCCATAAAGATAACGCGATTAGCTACTTCTTTAGCAAAGCCCATTTCGTGAGTCACAATCAAGGAAGTCATATCGCTGGCTGATGTTACCTTTTTAATTACTTGTAGCACTTCATCAATCATTTCCGGATCAAGTGCTGATGTTGGTTCATCAAATAGTAATAATTTGGGATGCATTGCTAAAGACCGAGCAATAGCGACACGTTGCTTTTGTCCACCGGATATTTGCGCCGGCATATTTTGGGCCTTATCTGCCATGCCAACCATATCAAGCAGATGCATTGCTTGCTTTTTATTTTCGTCTTCCGGTAAATGACTTACAATTCTGGGCGCCAACATGACGTTTTCCAAAACATTTTTATTTTTATAGAGATTAAAATGTTGAAAAACCATTCCCACATCTTGGCGCAACCTGTTTGAATCAGTCTTGGGATTGGATAAATCCTGATTGTTGACTATCAGTTTGCCACCCTGAATTGATTCTAACCGATTTATTGTTCTAATAAGTGTACTTTTACCAGAACCAGAAGGTCCAATTAAAACTACAGTTTCACCTTTATCGATTTGTAAATTGATATTATACAACGCGTGAAATTTGCCATAAAATTTCTGCACGTCATGAAATTCTACCATTGACATAATTAATGCTCCTTTTAGCAGTTTTAATTTAACTATCCAACCTATTTCTTATCAATTGATTAATTAATCAAAAGTGCATCCCGTCAACACTACATTTTGTTACTCGACGTGCAAATTTTAGCGGTTTTATATTATGGTTTAAGTTATCAAATTATTTCTGCCATCTATATAAACTATTTTTATTAGCTTTTACTCTTTTATTCATTGCGTGAATATGATTTAACATCTTGTTCAATTTCACGAATAAATTCGTCAAAACTCTTTGCTACTTCTTCTTCAGTACCATAGCGGCGAACGTTAACACTGTTGTCCTTGAGTTCTTTGTCACCTAAAACAAGAGTATACGGTACTTTTTGTGTTTGTGATTCACGAATCTTGTAGCCTAATTTTTCATTACGTAAGTCGGCTTCAGCTCTAAAGCCTCTCTTATTGAGCTCATCACGAACTTTCTTAGCGTAATCTGAATGAGCGTCCAGGTTAACAGGGATTACTTCAACTTGAACTGGAGCTAACCAGGTTGGGAAAGCACCCTTGTATATTTCAATCAAGTAAGCAATGAAACGCTCCATAGTTCCAACAATACCACGGTGAATCATAACTGGACGATGCTCTTCACCATCTTGACCAACATAAGTTAAGTTAAAGCGTTCAGGGAGCATGAAGTCCAGTTGGATAGTGGACATGGTCTCATCAGCACCTAAAGCAGTCTTAGTCTGAATATCAAGTTTAGGACCGTAGAATGCAGCCTCACCTTCAGCTTCGACATAATCAAGGCCCATATCATCCATTGCCTTTTTCAGCATTGACTGACTTCTTTCCCACATTTCATCATTGGCAAAATACTTCTTAGTATTCTTCGGATCACGATATGAAAGTCTGAAGTAGTAATCGGTAATGTCAAAATCTTTATATACATCCAGAATTAAAGTCAAAATCTTAGAGAATTCACTTTGAACCTGGTCTAAGGTCACAAAGGTATGACCATCATTTAAAGTCATTTCCCTTACGCGTTGTAAACCAGATAGAGCACCAGATTTTTCATATCTATGCATCATACCCAGTTCCGCAATGCGAATTGGTAACTCGCGGTATGAACGAATATGATGCTTATAGATTTGAATGTGTGACGGACAATTCATTGGACGCAACTCAAGCATTTCCCCGTCACCCATATCCATCGGTGGAAACATGTCATCACGATAGTGTGCCCAGTGGCCTGATGTTTTATAAGCGTCAACGTTCATAAGCACTGGGGTATAAACGTGTTGGTAACCGTCAGCGACCTCTTTATCAATGATGTAACGCTCAACTACTCGGCGAATCGTGGCACCTTTTGGCATCCAGTAAGGTAAACCAGCTCCAACTTTGGGATCTACAAAGAATAAATCAAGATCTCGGCCAATTGTTCTGTGATCGCGTTCTTTAATTTCTTCACGACGCTTAATATCGGCATCTAAGTCAGCTTTTTTAAAGAAGGCTGTACCGGAAATTCTTTGAAGCATTGGGTTAGAAGATTGGCCCTTCCAATAAGCACCAGCAACAGATAATAATTTAAACTGCTTAATCTTTCCTGTATTAGGCAGTAACGCATCGAAGCCAAAGTCGATGAAGTCTCCCAGCTTGTATACATGAATTTGTTCATCTTTTTCTGCTTTTAGCAATTCACTCTTATACGGATCATCTTTAAAAATTTCAGATAATTCCGCTTTTGACATGGAAGAAGATGCAATTTTATTTCCAGCTTTAATAACCTTTTTAATTGCTTTCTCTAATTCCGGAAGTTCGTTAACTTTAATCTGGTTTTCCTTGTCAGTATCAACCAAAAATCCATCTTCATTCGCCGCATGCTCACCAAAATGAATCTCAGGATAAGCTTTTTTAGCAACTGCTTCAAATACAAAAGCTACCGTAGCCCGTAAAATATTTAAGCCTGCTTCATCCCTGTCTGTAATAATTGCAACTTCGGCATCTTTATTTAATTCGTAGTCCAAAGAAACAACTTGACCGTTTACTTTTGCTCCAATAGCAGCCTTACCTAAGGATGTACCTATGTCATGTGCTAAAGCAGAAACTGATACTGCATCTTCATATTCCTTTTTAGAACCATCCGGCAAAGTAATTGCAAAACTCATTTTTTCCTCCAAAATCAAATAAATAAAAAAATCCCAGTGCAGTTAAGCACTGGGACGTTAATTAACGTGGTTCCACCCAAAATTTAGTCTGGACTCCAGACTATCTCGTTCAAGATTATAACGGATCCAACCCATTTTTTAATTTCAGGTACGAATGAGTGGGTTGTAACACTAATGGAAGCTTCCAGAATAATGCTTCTCTCTCTGAATCGTATTACAACATGTTCATTCATTGCAGTTAATTATAACCCAATAATTTTTTAATGCAAGTATATTTTCATTAAAAAAATTCAAACTAGACTTTTTAATCACTAATGCCGCCGGTTGTGCCCAGAAATTACAATTTCAGTGGCTAGAGAATGTATTCTTTCCATTAATCTGGCAGCCTTTACTGGTTCAATGGCATTTTTGGTCTCTTTAAAATGATCTTCTAAGTCATTCATAGCAAAATTGGACGAAAAGAAGGTTGGCAAAACATTATCCATTCTTGCTTGTAAAATTACCGCTAAAACTTCATCGCGTGACCACTGACTCAAATTTTCCGCACCAATATCATCAAGTATTAATAAATCGCAATTTGCAATTTTTTGAACTTCATCTTGCAAACTATTATCATTAAAATGACTTGCCAGACTGGCAATGAAAGTAGGAACATGCAAAAAAACAACATATTTGTTCATAGCAGCAACCTGATTTGCCAGTCCCGCCAATATATAGGTTTTACCAATACCAAAATTACCTGATAAATATAAGCCCTTTTGATGAATATCTCGCGCATAATGATATAAAAACTTTTGAATAGCTGTCATTACTTCTTTTCTTGCCGGAGTCAATTCAATTTGACTCAAACGAATATCATGCAATCCCTCAGGTAAATTAATTAAGCGCAAGTGTTTCTTGATACTAATTTCCCTATCATGAATCAGCTTACTGTCCTCAGGAACAAACTTGAGACTAATGGCATTTTTATTCATAATTAAATCAGGATAGTATCCTTGAGTTACCGGATCTTTTTTATGTTGGCTAAGATAAAATTCAAACAGGCTGGGCAGACTTTTATCAATTATGCTGTCGTTAAGCTGCTCTTGGTGCTGGCTGATAAATTGTTGCACTTTGGGTTCAGCCAATACTTTTTGCTTAATTTTAGCTGTACTTTCCTCACCTGCTTTAGCTGTTTGTCCTTTAACCATAAGTTTTTTGATGGGTTGCATTTTATTTCACCTACTTCATGCCGTTTTGATCTTCAAAATTCTTGAAAAATTCTTTTAATTCTGCACTGGAAACATCCGATTTTACCTTTGGCTTTTGCTTATTCCAGTCAGTGCCCTTTTCAACCGTTTTTCTGGCAGTATAAGCATGATACCGATTGCTTCTTTGCATTTGTGCCCTTTTTCTCTTGTCCATGTATTCCAAGGCTTGACTTGCAGTCTTTACCCCGTGTTGCAGCCAATCATGAAGTATTTTATTTGCCAAGCGAAAAGAGATATTAGGACCACTTTTTAAACAAGCATAAGTCAAAACGTTAAGCAATTCTGCCGGTATTCCCTTATCGTTATATAAATTATCAAGCACTTGATATTCACTGGCATCAACAAAATCATTCCGCTCAGTTTTTAAATGATACAAAAACTGGGCTGGAGTATCAGATTGAGCTTTCTGCAGTAGCTGCTGTTCATCTTCATTTAAGTGACTATTATTGACAAGCTTGTCTGTTAGTTCTTCTTTTTTTGGCAAATGCCGGCGCGTATCAGTTCCATGAATACTGTTAGCGATAGATTGCTTAATTTGACGCATATTCAAATGATAATCACCATGTAAGCAAGGTATTGCTTCATCAACAAATTCTTGCTCGGAAAGTCCGTACATGCGCATAACAGCTCGAATAGCATCTTCATTCTGATCAATTTCGCTGCCCGTGATTTGATAAATTTCAAATTGCTGTTTCATAAAATCCCAGTCAATATGCTCTTGATCATTGACGGTAGCAAAAGCTTTAGAAACAGAACTGTTTTCTTTAGCAGCTTTTTTCACATCAATAGAAGGATCAATTGCTTCTTGGTCAGGTAAATGAAAAACTTCCATAAAGGATGCAGATACGTTAGGTGCTTCCTTAATTCCACTGATGCTGCTTTGACTTTGCTTAGTTTCTCTAGCAAACTCATGGCTCAATTTATTAAAGGCTGTAACACCCACTTTTTCTTTTAATAAACTTGCTAAAAGTGCGGTGGTAAAAAACTCACTGCTGGAAGGAACACTTTTAAGTTTAAAACATAAAACCTGACCCATAATTTGGTTAGCAAGCAAATGGCTTTCAATTAAACCGACAGCTTCAAGTTTATGCAACGCGGGAAATAATTTTTTGATATCGCAGTCGGCTTGCTCCTGCAAAAAATAGAGACCTTTGGCATCAGAGAGCATCGCTTGCGGATTGTAGTCTTCATTTAAGCTTAAATAAACTGCCAGCGCCAGAGATCCTATGAGCGGCTGGTATAATTTGATTAAAACCCGTAAATCCTTCGGAAAAATATCCACCCTGTTAGCAATGAAAAATGGTTGTTTGGGATCATTTGTCTCAAACATAATTAATTACCTTTCTCCCTTTTTGCAATCATATCTTCCATGGTTTTCATGAAGCTAGACATATCTTTGAATTCACGATAAATAGAGGCAAAACGAATATAAGCGACATCATCAATTTTAGCTAGTTCATCCATTACCAATTGACCAATCTTTTTGGAAGAAATCTCACTAACTCCTTGCTGACGTACTTTGTTTTCTACATGATCAACTAATTCTTCAAATTGCGAACTAGATATAGGACGCTTTTGTCCCGCAGCCATGACGCCGTGTAAAATTTTTTTCCGGTTAAAAGGTTCACGAGTGCCATCATTTTTGATTACCAGTAGTGGTGTCGTCTCGACTCTTTCAAACGTAGTAAAACGAAAGCCACAGTTTTCACACTCACGCCGCCGTCTGATTGCACGATTTTCATCACTGGGGCGAGAATCTATTACTTTTGATGCATTTTTATGACAATTAGGACATTCCATATTAATACTCCTCTTTTATTTTAAGAAGCAACTGCTCAAGTTGATATTTCAGATCTTGCTTTGTACCAACATTATTAATTACAAAGTCAGCTAGTTTTTCTTTCTGAGACAAGGACATCTGACTGCGAATACGTTTCAAAGCAGCATCTTTACTTAAATGATCCCTTAACATCAGCCGCTTTAACTGCAAAGATTCAGGTATGGCAATTAATAAAGTGCAGTCACAATATTTTTGACCATTTGCTTCAAACAAAACTGGTGCATCTACAATAATTAAAGGCTTTTTAGCAACCTTGTTTAGCGCAATTTTAGCTTGTATTTCTTTAAAAATCAACGGATGGGTAATTTTATTAAGAATGTCAAGCTGCTTTGCGTCATTAAAAACCATTTGGCCTAAAACTGATCGGTTGATTGATTGATCTTCATTAATTATTTGGAGACCAAACTGTTTTCTAACCAATTCATAACCTTTATTACCAACATTTAAAATATCATGAGCTATTTGGTCACAGTCTATCACGGGTATGTGCTTTTCTTTAAAAAAGATATCTGCTGTGCTTTTACCGCTGGCTATTCCACCAGTTAAGCCCAAAATAGTTGTCATTTATAAATCACCTGACATTTAGGGCAAAAAGTAGTGCCCCGACCGTTTACTTTAATTTTTTCAAGAGGAGTTCCGCAACGTTCACAAGGTTCGCCTTTATGACCATAGACCTGCAACATTTTTTGAAAACCGCCGGTCTTGCCATTAGCATCAAGATATGTATGAACAGTAGTGCCCCTTTCTGCTATGGCCAATTCTATCAACGAATTAATATTATCATGCAGTTCTGCTACTTTTTTTGCTGGGATACTATTAGCCATACTTAATGGGTGAATTTTTGTTTCCCACAAAACTTCATCTACGTAAATGTTACCAAGACCGGCCACAACTGACTGATCAAGCAAGGTATTTTTGATATTTTTCTTTTTACGAGCTAGGCCTTTTTGCAAGTATGAAACTGTAAACGCCTGTGAATTTGGTTCAGCGCCTAATTTGCCAATACCGGTACTTTCTTTCTCTGTGCCCGTTGTAATCAACTGCATGCGCCCGAACTTACGCACATCATTGTAACGCAAAGCAGAATTATCGTTAAAAACAATTTGCACATGATCGTGTTTATCTTTTTTGGTATTTACTTTGACTAAACGATATTTACCTTCCATGCGTAAATGCGATACCACAGTTAAATGACCACTAAGACGAATAAGCAAATACTTAGCATAACGATCAATTGTTTCTATTCTTTTACCAGCTAACTGCTTTTTAAATTCTTTTGCATCACCAGTTATTATTTTAGGATACCAAACAGTTACTTCTTTAATCGTTTTTCCCTTAATCAGGGGAAGTAGTGTCCGCCTGACAGTTTCAACTTCTGGCATTTCGGGCATTAAAATTACTCCTTACTTAGCATCAAACCAATTGTGACCATAACCAGAATCAGCTACAAGAGGAATATCAAGTCTCACAGCAGACTGCATAACTTCTGGCACAATCTTTTTAATAGTTTCTAATTCATCTTTTGGTACATCAAAAATCAATTCATCATGAACTTGAACCACCATCTTAGTTTTAAGATGCATCTCATCCAATTTTTTCTGCATATTAATCATCGCAATCTTGATAATATCTGCAGCTGAACCTTGAATTGGTGAGTTAATCGCAGTTCTTTCCGCAAATGACCGCACATTATAATTCTTGGCATGAATATCAGGTAAATAGCGCCTTCTGTGCATAATTGTTTCGGCATAACCTTTTTCACGGGCAACTTGAACTGCCTTATCCATATAATCCTTAATTTGCGGATATTGTTCAAAGTAATTATCAATAAATTCCTTAGCTTGTTTGCGACTGATATTGAGATTTTTAGATAAGCCATAATCAGAAATACCATAGACAATACCGAAGTTTACCGCTTTTGCTCTGCGACGCATTAACGGCGTAACGTCAGAAGTTGATTTCAGATGAAAAATTTTCATAGCCGTATGAGCGTGGATGTCATAACCCGTTCTGAAAGCTTCCTGCATTTGTTCGTCACCGGAAACCTGTGCCAAGACTCGTAATTCAATTTGAGAATAGTCACAAGAGAAAATGTAGCCATCTGGTTCACTTGGCACAAAGGCTTTTCTAATTTGCTTTCCTTCTTCCGTTCTGGTAGGAATATTTTGTAAGTTAGGATCAACTGAGGACAAACGACCAGTAGCAGTCAATGTTTGTAAATACCTGGTATGAACCCGACCGTCTTTTTGGATAACATCCAGTAAGCCATTGACGTAAGTTGACTGGATTTTAGCAATTTGCCGGTAAGTCAAAATTTGATCAATAATCGGGTTTTCATCTTTTAACTGATTCAAAACATCAACTGAAGTCGAATAACCGGTTTTAGTCTTTTTAACAGGCTTTAAGCCCATTTTTTCAAACAAAATATGACCTAATTGTTTAGGTGAATTAATATTAAATTCTTCACCGGCTTCATCATAAATTTGCTTTTCCATTTTCTTAAGGTCAACCGCAAATTCATCTTGGAGCTGCGTTAAGGTATCAGCTTGGACTTTGATACCGTTTATTTCCATGACAGACAAAACCCGCGCAACCGGTATTTCAATATTGGCAAAAAGATCGTCTTGCTCATGTTCTTTTAGTTTAGCCAGCAGAGTATCTTTTAAGTTTGCGATTGCTTCAATTTTGCCAGCCAAATGGTTGAACAACACCTGATCGTCCTCTGGAATATGGACGCTTTTACCTTTGCCGTAAACATCATAATCGCTTTTAACCGAATTATCACCATACATGCGACAAATTTCACCCATGTCGTCAGAATTATTTTCGTTATTGATTAAATATGAAGCAAGTAGCATATCATAATCAATAGAGCAAGCGTGAATACCCAATCGGTTCAAACCAACTGTAGTTCGTTTTAAATCAAAGACATTTTTGGCAATTTGCTTATTTTCCAGAATATTCTTAAGTTGCGGCTTTTTTAACAGGTCAACATTGCGACTCACATATATTTGCTTATCTATCTTAATGGCAAAGCCAACAAATTGCGCTAAATGATAATTGGCACCCAACATTCCTAAGTAAAAAGTAATAGTTTGGCCAGCTTTAACTGCAAAATTATTAATGTCATTTTCTTTAAGCTCTGTAAAAGCAACTGCTTTATTATTTTTTACTGGTTGGTCTTTTTGCCCAGCAGCGTTTTCAGGGTTTAACTGGCTCAAAAACTTACGGAAATTCATTTTTTCATAGAATCTGCGCAATTTTTGATAATCGACTGCACGCCTTTTTACATCAGCAATCCCAATGGTTAACGGGGTATTACGATCAATTGTCGCCAGCTTTTTACCCAGTAGAGCCTTATCTTTATCATTAATCAGGTTTTCCTTCATTTTAGAAGGCTTCATATCATCTATATGATCATATAAATTTTCTACTGAGCCATATTCCTGGATAAGTTGCGAAGCTTTTTTGGGTCCTATTTTAGTAACACCAGGATAATTATCAGAATTATCACCCATTAATGCTTTCATATCAATGAATTCAGTTGGAGTAACACCATTAACTTCTTTCATGTGTTCAGGGGTATAAGCTTCCAAGTTTAAAACCCCTGATTTAGTAACCATAACAGTGGTTTGAGGAGATGCCAGCTGCGTCAAGTCCTTGTCGCCCGTAACAACCGTGACTTTAAAGCCCTCTTTTTCTCCAATACTTACAAAAGTACCAATAATGTCATCAGCTTCATAGTTATCAAGCTCATATGTAGACAAGCCCAAATCATGCAAAAGTTCCTGAATGTACGGCAGCTGTTCAGATAATTCTGATGGGGTCTTTTGTCTGCCACCTTTGTAGTCAGCATACATCTTATTTCTAAAAGTAGTTTTACCTGCATCAAAAGCAACCAAAACATGGTCAGGTTCAACGTCATTTAGCACGACATCAAGCATATTTTTAAATGTATAAATGGCATTAGTGTGCAATCCTTCAGGATTTCTAAAATTTTCAAGTTGGCGGTATAGTGCATAGAAAGCACGAAAGGCAACTGAATTACCATCAATTAAAAGTAATTTTTTATCAGCCATTTGATCTCCTTAAATTTAAACCAAGTTTCTTTATTCAACTACCATTTTAACAGTTTTTCCATTCATCTTGCATAATACCGATTTTCCTGAACCTTATGACATGTAAAATCTGTTATATAAAGCAAAAAGATCAAGTCTTGAAACTCGATCTTAATAACTTAATTTATTTTAGTAATTTTTCTAAAGCATCTTCGTATTTCTGGATATCGCCTGCGCCCATGAAAACAATGACACTGTCTTTGTTCTGCGTTAGGTCAGCAATATTATCAAGATCAATCACTTCAGAGCCAGGAATTTCGGCTACTAAATCACTACTTGAAATGTCGCCGATAGTCTCTCTTGCGGAAGCATAAATGGGAGTAATGTATGCTTTATCCACTCCGCGCAAAATTTCTGCAAAATCTTGCGCATATTTCTTCGTTCTGGAAAAAGTATGTGGTTGGAATACGACAACTAGTTTTTTATGAGGAAACTTTTGCCTAGCAGCCTGAATTGTCGCACGCATTTCAGTTGGATGATGGGCGTAATCATCAATGATATTAATATCTTTAAAGTCTTTTTCAGAAAAGCGTCGTTTGGCCCCCTGATAAGTAAGTAAACCCTTTTGAATATCTCTAAGAGGAATGTTTTCGGTATAAGCAACTGCTATTACGGCCGTAGCATTCAAAATATTATGATCGCCAAAAAGATGAATTGTAAATTCACCTATCTTCTTACCTTGTCTCAAAACCGTAAAACTTGAACCTGCAGTAGTGCGGTTGACATCAACCACCTGGAAATCATCATCATTTTCAAAACCATAAGTGTATTTGGGAACGGCGGAATGCAATTGTCTTAGTCTGTCATTACCTCCCCATATAAATAGACCTTTTTGAGTTTGATCAGCGGCAGTTTGAAAGGCTGAAGTATAATCTGCCTGGTCTTTAAAATAATCCGGGTGGTCAAAATCAATGTTAGTCATGATTTGATAATCAGGATGATAAGCCAAGAAATGGCGGCGATATTCATCAGCTTCATAAACAAAAAAGCGTGACCCTTTAACTCCTTTACCCTCACCATCGCCTATCAGATAAGACGTGGGCGCTGCTTCACCTAAAACGTGAGCTAAAAGACCGGTAGTAGATGTTTTGCCATGAGTTCCTGAAACACCAATACCAGTATGCATCTTGATTATTTCTTCTACGGTATCAGGATAACTTTGCCAAGTTATATTTTTATCTTCACAAGCTTTAACTTCAACGTTATCATTTTTAAAAGCATTGCCCTTAATTATGACCTGACCCGAGTCTTTGATATTACTTGCATCAAACTCTGTTACTTTAATTCCTGCTTTTTCAAGTGGTTCTTGTGTGAAAGTATACTTTTTGATATCACTACCGGCAACATGAAAGCCTAAATCGTTTAACACTAAGGCTAAAGAAGCCATTCCCGTTCCTTTAATTCCAATAAACCAAATTTGCTTATTTTTATCTAACATTTCCCAAGCTCCATATTTTTTATCATTGTTTCTTATTTTACCATTTCTAACGGAAAAAGAGCAGAATCATTGAAAAGCCATGAAAAATCATAATCTTACTTTGTATTACTGAAAAAGGACTCTACCAATAACTTGATAAAGTCCTTTAATCTTATAATTTAATCTGCCCACTTGCCAAAAGTTCATCACATTTTTCAGGATCAAAGGCGTCTCCCACAGTAAAATCGTCTGGAACTACTAAAATTCCTCGTTTTTGTGGTGCGTGGGGCAAACCTAGTTCTCGTGCTGAACAGATCATCCCATAAGAATCCACATGGCGCAGCTGACCCGGCCAAATCATTTGACCATTTGGCATCAAGGTGCCAGGTAAGGCAACTACTACTTTTTGTCCTTGAGCAATGTTAGGTGCACCACAGACGATTTGCTGTTCCTCACCATGGCCAACATCAACAGTGGTCACATGCAAGTGATCAGAGTCAGGATGTTTTTCACAGCTTTTCACATAGCCGTAAACCAGCGTTGGTTTACCATAAGCAAGTTGATCATTAAAACCAACTTCTGCCAACTTTTTATTTAATGCTGCTAAATCGTCATTAGTCAACTTGACTTGGCCGTCTGCTAGTCTGTCATAATCAATTACCTGGTCGACATTGAAGAAATTATATCCGGTCACATTACCTTCTTCATCAGTAATACGTGTGACATCACCTTTTTCTTCATACTCACTTTTGCCCTTATCCTGACCTAAAATCACAATTAAGGTATTGGGATAGCTGCGTTTATTAATACTAGTAATCATGAATCAATTATCCTCTTTCACTTAGTCCAGTGACCGCAAAAAGCTCTCAACTTCTTCTTTAGTTTTACGGTCCTTATTAACTAGTCTACCAATTTCTTTACCATCTTGGTAGACCACAAATGAAGGAATACCCATGATATTCATTTCTTTAGCTACATCTACAGAACCGTCACGGTCAATTTGATAAAATTTACTGTCAGAAAAATCTTTTTCAATCTCCGGCATAAACGGATCCAAAAAGCGGCAATCTGGACACCAACCAGCAGAAAATTCCAAAACCACACGACCATTTTTGGTAATATCATCTAATTTTTCTTGATTTAATTCTTTTATTTGTTCCATTTTGAAAAAACCTCTCAATCCTTATTATTACTTATTTTACCCCAAAATCAGCATGCAGGGCATAAATTGGGTTACCTTGGCCGGCAAATTTGTGCTCATACTCGGTTTCAATATTTGAAGTTAAAATATCTTCTTTCTCATTATGCAGATCCACTGTAACAAAATCAAAATACATCCCATAATTATTCATACTTTGAAGAGAATAAGCAAAAAGACCTGCATTATCTGTTTTAAACTGTATCTGACCATTTTCTTGTAAAACAGTTTGGTATTTTTGTAAAAAAGTCTTATAGGTTAACCTTCTCTTTTCGTGCCTGGTTTTAGGCCACGGGTCACTAAAATTAAGGTAAATGGTATTTGCACTATGTTTTTTAAAAAAGCAATCAATATTAGCAGCATCTGCACATAAAATTTGTAAATTAGGCAAATTTTGAGCTAGTTTTGACCGTAAAATAATTCCAGCTGCGGTCATCTGCAGTTCAAGAGCAACGAAATTTTTTTCAGGGTGCTTTTCAGCCATTGTGGTGATAAACTTCCCTTTACCCGGACCAACTTCAATTTCTAATGGTTTTGAAATGTCAGCAAACCGCTTTGACCAATCAATCTTTTGGGTTGGATCTGGACGATCTATCACACTTTCTGGATGCTCTTGCACAAGTTTTACAGCCCACGGTTTGTTACGTAGTCTCATTTATTTACAACTTCCTTTTCTTTACTTTTGCTGGTAAGTATAACCTTAATACCGCGTAACTGAAAACAACTAAAATCCCCATTGCTTCAAACAAGTGCAAACTAATAGGCAGTGTAATCAGCCATGAAATGCTAATAATCAACCATTGTACCAACATTATCCCAGTAAGTGCAGAAACTAAGTCTAAGCCTCGTTTAGTACGCGCAATAGGATAAACACGATACATGACATTGGTGTCAAATTCATCAACCATCGGTACTAATTGGTAAATAGTTAAGAATACTACTAAGCAGGACAAGCCTAATGCCCAAAGCCAATTCTGCACTAACCACGAAATTAGAATTGCAAAAGCAGTCATTCTAACTACTAGATTAATGTTTTCCGGATTGCGCAGAACTGAGCGCCTATACAAAAACTTATTAGGATTTTCTCTTGTCAAATTATGAGGTAATAAAAAGTCCAAATATTTCCGTCTTTTAATATTAGTTTGCCTTTCCTTAACATCGGTGAACATGCTAAAAGCGTTATAAACAACGTTTTTACGTTTTTCTTCTTGCTCGATGGCAAATTGCCAGTCAAAAAGTGCTGCATGTTGCGGTTTTAAAATAAAAATGATTACAATAATTAACAGCAAACCAGCAATAAATATCATACTTTTTGGTTTAAACATTCCCAAAATGAATAAAAGCAGTAAGAAAATATTCAAAATTGAGATAGAAATTTTACGGTTAAAGAATAAATTATATTCCATAATTTTCAGCTGCATCACTTTGGCCAGAAAAACAGCAAAAACCGCGAAAACATAATCTAACGGTTCAATCTTTGCCTTGATCGTGGCAAAAGGAAATATAATTCCCGCCATTAAAACTAAGCAAATTGTAGGTACAATCAAGCTGTAATTTAGCATTGGCTGCAAATATGATGCTAAATTTTCATCTTCAGGCAGTAAAAATTGTAAATCAGCTGGTTTTAGCAATGTTACCAGTTTGCCTATTAAAAGTGGCAACCACAGCAAAATACCAACTAGGGGACGGTAATACCACAGATTTTCAGGCATAGTCTTCATTGCCTGTGCATACCAGAACATGAGTGCTCCAAAAAGAAAAATCAGAGCTAGGATAAAGAAATCATTAAAAACCAATACTAGGTATTTCAAAGACTGGCGCAAGTTTTCCTGCAGCCTTCTTTTAGCCAAATCACGCATTTTGTTGCTCCTGACTTAAAATTTGGTAAATTTGGTCAAATGAATCTGTCTCCTTTAGGCCATAATGCATGCGAATTTCAGCCAAAGTACCAGCAGTTTGAATTTTGCCATTATTTAAGACCGCATAACGAGAAACTGCCTGCACACTGTCAGCTAAAATGTGTGTTGACATTAACACCATTTTGCCCTGACCAGCAGCTTCTTTAATCAATTGCACCAAATTGGCCACTGCCAACGGATCAAGTCCAGTGAACGGCTCGTCGATTACCAGCAAGTCAGTATTTGCTAAAAACGCTGAAACAATCATTACTTTTTGCTTCATACCCTTTGAAAAATGAATCGGCAGCCAATCTAACTTGTCATCCAGCCTAAACAGCTGTAACAGCTCGTGAGCCTTTGCCCAAGCCTGTTTTTCATTTAGCTGGTAACTAAGAATAGTCAGGTCAAGATGCTCTTTTAAAGTCAATTCTGAATATAAAACTGGTGTCTCGGGAATATATGCGACTTGTCTTTTAAATTTAGTAGGTTCAGCCGTTAAATCAATGCCATTTAGAGTGATTTTCCCTTTTTGCGGTCTGAGTAATCCTAAAATATGTTTAATAGTAGTAGATTTACCAGCACCATTTAGGCCAATCACTCCTAAAACTTCCCCGGGTTTTATTTCCAAGTTAATATCTTTTATGACTGGTATACCCGTGTAGCCCCCAGTCAAATGCTCAATTTTTAAAGTCATAATTCCTATCTTTCTTTTAATGAATTTACTCATTTAATATGATAGCATGATATTAAAAGAAACTAAATTTTGAAATGTAGAGGTTTTAAAATGGAAGATTTAGATAAAGATTGTTTATTTTGTAAAATTATTAAAGGGGAAGCCAGCAGCTACACTGTTTTTGAAAATGACGATGTTAAAGCATTTTTAGATTTATCCCAGGTTAATCCTGGTCATACTTTGATGGTGCCTAAAAAACACATCACAAACTTTTTTGATTATACCCAGGCAGATGCTCAACGCTATTTACAATATATTCCTACAATTGCTAATGCAATTAAAAAATTTGATCCGAGAATCACCGGTATGAATATTAGCAGCAATAATGGTGCCAGTGCAAGTCAAGTAGTTATGCATTCACATATTCATTTTATTCCGCGATTTGAAGGTGATGGCTTAAAGATTGCCACCCGTAACAATGCGGAAAAATACACTGACGAAGATTATGAAAAGGTTGCTGCTGCCATTAGAGCACAATTTTAAGGTGACAAGATGAAACGTTTTAGTTTAGGATTGGCTGTAGGTGCAGGCTTTGGCGTGATCCTTTCACTGTTCAAAGATCAAAATGGCAACCGCCTGTTTCCACCTGTGCAAAAGCAAGTAAAGTCATTAAAAGAAGATATTAATGACATTTCTGCTGCAAGTAGTAAATTTAAAACTGCTCAGCAAGAATTAAAAAAATCTTTACCGCGAGCAAAGAAAGCTGTTTCTGAGTTACAAAACGAAATAGAATATTATCAGATCAGCATTAATCGTATCGTCGGCAAGCTGAAAGCCAAAACTGCGACAATTAATTCCAATAACGCAACTGAAACTAATAGTTCTAAAAAATAGTAAAGAAACTCTCTTTTTTGTTTTAAAAAAATAAAAATGAAAACCAGTTTTGCCAGTTTATGTTATATTAGTTGTCGGTGACTTAATTTATTAAGGATGTGGAGAATTTATTTTATGAAAAAATATATTAAAAAAGCTGCAGCTGTGATTGCCGTAGCCGGTATGGCATTATCAACAGCTGCTTGTTCTAATGGTGGCAAAACTGTTGCTTCTTATAAAGGCGGCAAGATTACCCAGCAAGAGTATTATGATGATATGAAAAAATCTCAGGCTGGTAAAACCGCTTTGGCAAATATGATTATTAATCGTGTTTTAGAGCAACAATATGGCAATAAGGTTTCAAAAAAGCAAGTTGATAAACAATATAGCAACTATAAGAAACAATATGGTAGTCAGTTTGATGCCGTTTTGCAACAAAATGGTATGACTACTGCAAGTTTCAAGCAAAACCTAAAAACAAACTTGCTGACCGAAGCCGCCTTGAAAGATATTAAAAAGATCTCAAAGAGCCAAGAAGAAAAAGTCTGGAAAGCATATCAGCCTAAAGTTACAGTGCAACACATATTAGTTTCTAAGAAATCTAAAGCCGAAGAAATTACTAAAGAATTAAAGAATGGTAAAAGCTTCAAGAGCCTAGTTAAAAAGTATTCTTTAGATACTGGAACCAAAAGTAATGAAGGTAAACTGCCAGCATTTGATTCCACTGATACTAGTTTAGATCCTGCTTTTAAAAATGCAGCATTTAAGCTAAAGACCGGTGAAACTACGAAGAGCCCCGTTAAATCTCAATCAGGCTACCACGTAATTAGAATGATTAAACACCCTGCCAAAGGTTCTTTTGCTTCACATAAAAAAGAAATTGATGATCAAATTTATCAATCAATGTCTCAAGATCAACAAACTATGCATGATGTCCTTGCCAAGGTAATTAAAAAGGCGGGAGTCAACATAAAGGATAATGATCTAAAGGATGTTTTAGCTGCTTATGTTTCTACTTCAACAAATAAGAAGTAATTAAAACTATTACAGTTAAGACTAGTTCTTTGCTGAAAATATAATAATCCCGTTAACAGTCATTTTTATAAATGGCGGCTAACGGGATTTTTTTGCATTAATTTTAAAATATTCTGATTGAATAACTAAGTTGACACAATTTACTAACTAATTAGCAGTTAAACTACATAGATTATATAAATCACCTTTTTGCTCAATCAATTCTTCATAAGAACCTTCTACAGTAATAGTGTTATCTTCCATGAAAAGCACGGCATCATATTTTTTAAGATTATAAAAAAGCAGTTTGATCAAAATTATTTTTACATTTATCAAAATGTTGCGTGAACGAGAAATTCTGCTTAAATTAAGGCAAATGAAAAAGCAGCTAAAAGTAATGTCGTACTTTTAGCTGCTTTCTAGCTCTCCGTTTGCAAGTATAAAGCTAATATTTTATATTTTTTGCTAACCCTCAATAAAGTTATTTGCTTCTCATATTCTCTAAGCAATTATTCTAATTTATGTGATTTAGCTAAAGATTCATCATCTTTAGGTCTATAAAATTTCCGGCCACCCTGACTCATAATATTTTCGGTAAAATTGCCCGGTCGTGTATGTTGTAAAGCATTAGTAATAGCGTAAATTGACGCATCTAAATCATCAATGCGATGTAACAATTCTGCTTCAAGGAGTGCCGGCAATTTAGGTGAGCCATACTCAAATTTACCATGATGAGACAAAACCATATGACGCAATAAGAGCAAGTCTTCAGATTCAAGGTCAATATTTAGTTGTTGCGCCGCTAACATTATTTGCTCGTCAATTAAAACCAAGTGGCCAATCAAGTTACCCTCATTAGTATATTGAGTGGCAGCCGGACCAGTTAATTCCAATACTTTACCCATATCATGTAAAATACAGCCAGCATATAATAATGAACGATTAATTTGCGCATAATTATTTGCCAGGCCTTTAGCATCCCGCAACATTGATAATGTATGGTATGCCAGACCTCCTCGCACGGCATGGTGGTTACTTTTTCCAGCTGGAAACTCAAAGAACCGCTTGTCCCATTTTTTTAATAAAAACCGTACTATCCTGTTCCAGGTTGGATTCAAAATTTCAAAAACGTACTGATTGATTTCTTCTTTCATATCAGCAACTTTTTCTGGGGCTGATTTAATAAACTGCCTGAGATCATAACCTTCTTCAGGGCCAACAACCCGTAGACTATAAATTTTTATTTGTGGCTGCCCCTGATATTCTTCCCGTTTGCCGTTAAGTTCAACAATTGTTCCTGAATTAAATGTAGAGGCATCTTGGTCATTGGCATCCCAAAAATTACCGCGAATTTCACCAGATGAATCACCAAATGACATTGCTAAATAGAGCTTACCCTTTTTGGTATGTCTTAGTTGAGAGTTCTTAATTAACACGACCAGTTCTAACTCTTCGCCATCATTATAATCCAGCAAACGTTTATACATGTTCGGTTCCTTTCTTAAAAGTTAGCGGCTGTAATTGCAGTTTATCAACAAGGCTTTTTTGAGCAGTAAAGATCAATACCTGGTTGCTTTGCGCAATTGTCTGCAGCAACTTTTCAATTTCATTGATCCTTTGGTCATCAAAGTTAACAAAAGAGTCATCAATCAAAATTGGTAAATTAATTTGATCCTTTATTTGTTCAACAAAAGCCAATTTCAAAGCAAAATAAAGTTGCTCAGAGGTACCCCGAGAAAGATATTCCACCGCTAATTTTTTACCATCAAAACGAGTAACGGTTATTTTTTTACCTATTTCAATATTATTATACCGATTATTTGTTAATAGTCGCAAATATTCTTTAGCAGTAATCAGCATTTTCGGAAAACGTTCATTAGATGCAAGATCAAGTGCGCGGCTAATCCACTTGGCAGTAAATAAATTAGCCAAATACTCTGCGCTTAAATTTCTAAGTCTGGTTCTTAAGTTTGCTAATTTTTGTTTTTCCTCGAATACCGCCGTTGAACTGGCCAGATTTTCCATCTTGACTTTAGTTTCAGCCTTTTTACTTTGTAAAAGGTTAATATTTTCATTTAGTAAGGAAATTTGAGCAGCTAAATCCTGTAATTTCTTTTGTCCACTACTTTTATCATGTACATATTCTTGCAGCTGGATAAGGTCGTTTTGCAAACTGGATTTGAGAGCACTAATCTGGTTTTTAATATTATCCTGTCTCAGCTTTTGTTTTTGGATTTCTCGATATTCATCTAAGCTGCTAACTTGAGCTCTTGCCAAAATCATTTTCAATTTAATATTAACTTCTTGGAGCTCTTCATTATTTTCAGTTAAATTGTTTTTTAAACTATTTTGCTCTTCTCTGTGCTTACGATCCGTGTCTATTTTTTCAGCAAGTTGATCTAATGCAGTCAATACATCAGAAAAATTAGTACCTATTGCTTGTTTCAGTTCTTGACCTAACTGCATTGCAAAGGGCGTGAGCAAATCAGATATTTCTGTTTTACGTAACTGATTTCTCCTTAAGTTTTGGGATAAAACCTGGTACTGCCGCCATTCGTTGATCAAATTATTAAGATCTAAATTGCTAGGATCAATGCCATATTGTTGCTCAAATAAATATCGTTGCTCTTTAACTTTTCTGCTTTTTTCAGACTGTGCTTCATTTGATTTTTGCACTTGCTTTTGCTGGTAGTAACCAAGCACTTCAAAGGCTGCACCAACACCAACAGCCAAAAAACCAAGGGCACGAGTAATGAACAATAAAATTAGTCCTAAAATGAGAATAGTTCCACCTAGCAAAAGAAATTGCCTTGGTTTTGTACTTTTATCTTGGCTAATAGACGATTCTTTTTGCGGTAATTTGTGAAAATCTTCCTGCAACTTAATTACTTGCTCTTGAGTCAATGCAGCAATTTTGTTCAAGTTGGGATCAAGAGTAATGAGCTGCTGTTGTTCGCTTTTAATTTGCGTCTCTTTTTGTAAGCAGCTATGGTATTCCGCTTGCCACTGCAAAATTTCCGGCTTTTTTTGCAGCAGCTTTGTTTCACTATTATCCTCATCTTTAACTTGAGAATATTCATTTAGCTTTTCCGTGATTTTTTGCTGTTTTTTACGCAAAGTTTCTGCTTGAATTGCTAAATTTTGGGCAGATTGATATTGCTCCGAGTCAAAATGAATTGCTTTGGTCTGACATTGTAAATCCTGCAATTTTTCGTAACTGGGTACAAGCTTTTCAACTTTTTCCAAGTTGTCATATTTTCTTTGCAGATCTAGTCTTTTTGCTTCTTCATGGTGTTGCAGCTTTTCTTGTTTTTTTAAGTCACTATTCAGCTCCTTATACACAGAAAATTCATTTTCAGAATCACTGACTTTACTTTGCTGCTCTTGAATCTGCAGTAAAAGTTGGTTAACCGGAAGTTTTCTGCCCCTCTTTTTAAATAAATTATCAGCATTTTTGGCAAAATTATCGCGCACAGTTATCAATTTATCACTGTCGGCTGCGCCCAAGTAATATATACGTTCTAATAAGTCATTTTGCTTGATCTGGTCAACTTTTGTCAACATATCCTGGTTAAAGATAAAACTGTCGGCATAAAAGTCACCGTCAATATTCTTTATTTGGTCAAAAAAAACATTTTCGGGCACTACTTGATTATCACATTTAACTGTTAGTGTGCCCAATTTAGAACCTTTGCCGTGGGCGTAAAGGCGTTCCAGTTCATAGCGCTGTCCTTTTTCATTTTCAAAAAGCAAATACCCTCCCATTGGGCTAACTTGGGCCAAAGGAGTGTAGTTTTCAAAAAAAGGGGAATTGTGTGAAGCAAGATGAAAGCCAAACAAAATTTGTTTAATAAAAGCAACGATTGTGCTTTTCCCTGCTTCATTTGTACCATAAAAGACGTTAACGTCGGGATTAAGTAAATCAAAAGTGAAATTTGAAAATTGACCAAAATTAATTATCTTAAGTTTAATTAATTTCATCATTGACTCCTTTCAATTTACTGTTCAGCTTGACTTCTGCCAGTTGTTTAACTTCCTGAATAAAACTTGGGTCCTGGGCCAAATTATTGGTAAACTCAGTTTTTAAGGACCAGTCTTTACTAATTTGGGCAAATTGATCCGGCGTAAAAATCTCTTCTTCAGCCTGTGTAAAATATTTTTGATCATTAACAGCAACAGCTAATTTGCTTCCATTAAGGAAACGCACATCTACCAGTTGAGAACCATGAGCAAGTTTTTCTGAAATCATTTGCCAAAAATCACTGTCTTGAATTAATTCGGCTTCTTTTTCATTTAAAAAATCTGCACCGATTATTTGTAGGCAAAAATAGCTAGTGGTAGTCGCTGGCAAACAATTAATTATCATCTTTTCCAGCTCGGTTTTTGCTATTGGCTTAGTTAATTCAA
Source organism: Lactobacillus sp. M0393 (assembly GCF_016102025.1). Taxonomy (NCBI): domain Bacteria; kingdom Bacillati; phylum Bacillota; class Bacilli; order Lactobacillales; family Lactobacillaceae; genus Lactobacillus; species Lactobacillus sp. M0393. The sequence goes on from NZ_JACFPK010000004.1 coordinate 189,077, forward strand.
GCTGCCTTTTATCCCAAGTAATAAGATTAGTCTGAACAAAATGAATTTTGGTTTTCTTTGTTTGTTCATCAATAGTGCCTAAATAACAGCCTTTGGGACCAGTTTCGTTAATGTGACGGCCCTGAATATTACCAGGATAAACTATTAGTGGCGTTTCTGACAATATTTGCCTTAAATGGATATGACCCAGAGCAAAATAGTCATAATTAAGATTTTGTAATTCACTTAAGGTAAATGGAGCATATACATTTTGAGAGCTCAAACCCGCCCTTTCCTGAGCATGCATAATACCAAAAGTGTAATGGTTATGTTTAGGAGGAAATTGGGCAGCAAGATCATCTGTAATGTGATTAGCCAAATATGAAAAACCAGTCACATCATAGTCAAAACCACTTCTGGTAGTGTAAGAGGCAGTTTCAACTTTTTCGTCCTCACCTAATAATTTAAAATACGGGCTTTCAGGCACCAATAGGTCTTCTTTTGCCATATGATCATGATTACCTAAAACCATAACTACTTGTATTTCAGCTGTGATTAGCCGCTCAATTTCGCGAGCAAAAAAAATCTGGGCGCTGGGATTAGGCTTAAAACTGTCAAAAGTGTCGCCTGCAATTAAGACTAGATCAACATTTTCCCTAATAGCTAAATCGACAATGTTAGTTAAAGATTGCATTGGAGCTTTTTGAATTTGATTAAAGCTCTTAGATGGTAAAAAAGATAGCCCCAAAAATGGACTATCTAAATGTGCGTCAGCAAAATGGATAAATTTCATCGTTATTTTTTAATTTCTAAGGCCGTCATAAAGGTCATTAATGGGTTTGGTAATTGCCTTTTGAACATCTTCAATTGTTTTAGAGACAGCCTGCTCAGCTTGCAAAAGTTGCAATATTTGATCATTCTTTTGCACTTTTTCATTCAACTTTTTATAATCTTCCTCTAAATCCTTAGGAAAGTCTCTTCCTTCAGTTTGAGAATTAATGATTTTAGTTTGCATCTCATCCATTTGCTTGAATAAAGCTGCACTTTCCTCATTATTTTTCACGGCATTGACAGCATTTTCTAAAGCCTTAAATTCATCAAGCTTTTGGAAATCTGTCGCCACCTGATTTGCTGAATCGTAAATATTTATCATATTTTTTCCTCCTAATTAGTGACCTAAAAGTCCTTTTATGTCATTATACCATTCATTAATCTTTTCACTGGCAGATCCGAGCCCTTTTTCAATTTTTTTACCAAAACCTTGCGTCCAATCAGTACCAGCACCGTTATTTTGAATAATTTGCCTTGGCGCTTGTTCTCTAAATTGATTTTGTGCTGTATACGGCAAAATACCTTCCATTTCAGCTTTATAAAGCCTTGTGATACCAGTTTCGGATACACCGTGCATGAAATGCTGCTGATTAGTGCGATCAAAGCCGACCCAAGTTGCTACAACAACATCTGGAGTATAACCAACGATCCATTGGTCCTTAGTGCCAAAACCGTAAGAATTAGGAACTTCGGTAGAACCGGTTTTGCCGGCAACTCGATATCCGGCAGGTTGAGCTGAAGTTCCTGTACCGCCTGCAAATACGCCTAACAGCATTGTGGTCATCTCTTTAGCAGTATTTTCAGAGATAATTCGATGAGTACCTGTATCGTGATTTTCCGCAATCACATTGCCACTTGCATCAGTAATTTTGGTAATAAAGTAAGAATTATTCGGTAAGTTACCTTTATTAGCAAAAGCCGAATAGGCACGAGCCATTTGAATAGGTGAAACACCAGTCGATAATCCGCCTAAAGCCAAAGCTAAATTTTGATCCTCTTTTGCTACCTTCAAGCCGAAATTATTAGCAGACTGGACGCCTTTAGCTACTCCAATGCGGTCTAATAGCCAAACAGCAGGCACGTTTTTACTTTGCGCCAAAGCCACATACATAGGAATTTTATCCGAATAACCGTTGTCAACATTGTGGGGCTGATAGCCATTCTTCCCGAAGCGCTGCAATTTGTTAGAAAGCTGGGAATCATAATGATATCCTTGCTGCAAGGCAGGCGCATAAGAAACAATAGGTTTAATAGAAGAACCAGGTTGTCTCTTCATTTGTGTCGCGCGATTATAACCGCGAAAGACATGCTTGCCCCGTCCTCCTACCACAGCGCGGACTGCACCAGTAGTAGGATCCATCACTACCGTAGCACCCTGAGTTTTAGTTCCATCAGCGGCATTTTGAGGGAATAAGTAATCCTGGTTAAACCTTTCTTGCAGCTGACTCTGATAATTTTGATTAAGAGTAGTGTATATTTTCAGGCCCTTATTCATGACATCTTCTTCTTTTAAGCCATAGCGATTAATTGCTTCATCCACGACAGCGTCAAAGAAGTAGGGATAACGATAACCATCTTTATTATGATATGTATCACGTAAAGTTAAACCAATTTTTTGTTCACTTTCAGCCTGTGATTTTGATAATTTTTTATTATCAACCATCAAATTCAAAATTAAATTGCGTCGCGATAAAGCATAAGACATGTGATCAATGGGATTATACTTGCTAGGATTACGCAAAATACCTGCTAACGTGGCACCTTCACCAACTGTCAGCTGACTGGCATTCTTGCCAAAATATTTTTGGCTGGCATCTTCTACGCCCCAGACGCCATTACCAAAATATGAATTGTTAAGATACATAGTTAGTATATCTTTTTTGGAATAAACATGATTAAGTTCGATAGCAAAGAAAAGTTCCTCAACTTTACGCGAAAATGTTTGTTTTTGAGTTAATAAGGCATTTTTAGCTAATTGCTGGGTGATAGTTGAACCGCCTCCGGCAATTTGCCCGTGATTAAGCACTATACCTAGAGCGGCACGCCCCATTCCCTTAATACTAAAGCCGGGATTTTTCCAAAAAGTCCTGTCCTCGGTCGAAATTACAGCATTTTTCACGTTAGGTGAAATTTTGTTGTATTCAACATAAGTTCCCTTTTGTGAGTATAATGAGCCTGCTCGTTGGTTTTTTTGGTCATAAATTCCCGTCGTAACAGGTAATGACGCTTTTAAATTTGATATATTGGATGTTTTAACTTTAACGGTATAATAAGTACAAACCAAGAGAATGACGGTAAGCAAAATCAAAATGATCCAGCGACCGATAAAAAAACGATGATCAAAACGGTACCATAAGCCACGTTTCTCGTTTTTCTTTGGTTCATTGTTTTCCATTTTATCTGCTCCTTTAGAAACAATTAAAATTGTATCATATTAGAGGATATTACTTTTATTTTCAAAAAGATTTAACAAATATTTATGAGCTATTATTTTACATTTAATTTTCCCCAAAATCTCAAACCATGCTCAGTAAACGACTTATTGCGTCTTTTGCTGATCCCACGCAAATGGCGTCATTACTTACGAACTGAACACCAGATTTTGATTAACGGCACTTATCATTATTTTAATCAAATGGTCTTTCCAGACGATAAAATTGAGCTGTGGCTAAAACACATTGAGAGTAGTCAAAATACTTACCCAGCAAGCGGACAAATGCCAGAAGTGATTTACGAAGATCAAAATCTGTTAATTATTAATAAACCAGCAGGACAAAAAACACATCCTAACTTAAATGAAACCAACACTGCCTTGAATGATTGTGCTACTTATTTAAGGTACTCTCCTTTTATTGTACATCGTTTGGATATGCTAACCAGTGGTTTACTTTTGGTTGCTAAGAATCCGGCAGTTGTTCCTATTTTAAATCGTGAATTAAGCAGTAAAATTTTTCACCGTGAATACTTAGCAGTAGTCAATATGACTAAGCCAATAGCAGATACTGGCATAATTAACCTGCCCCTTGGACGAGACCCACTTGATAAGCGCAAGCGCAAGATTGTTGCTGACGGACTTAAAGCAATCACACATTACCAAATTCTAAAGTGCTTTAGCAATAATACTGCTTTAATTAAGCTCGACTTAGAAACAGGAAGAACACACCAAATCCGTGTTCATTTAGCGGCAATAGGTTGTCCGATTGTGGGTGATCCTTTATATAATCCTACTTTTATAAGCAAAGAATATTTACATTTAACCGCTTATCAAATTTCTGTGGTACTGCCATTTTCATTTGAAGAATTAAAAGTCAATCTGCCTAAAGCTAAAATACCTTTGCTCAAGTAAAAAATCCCTCAAGAGCTTTTACTTAGGTATTAAGTAGTTAAAAATCCTGTTGCTGTTTCCCATAATAAAACAATGGTCATCTAACCAATATCACATTTAGCACAATTATTATCTTAATTACGCGACTTCATTAGTGTAAATTACCAGATGCTCTTGTATAATTCTATTATTGAAAATTTATATAAAGAAATTGAGAGTGAACATGAATAATCAAAAAATTGCTGATTTAGCAAAAAATGTTATTGACACGTTTAATTTACCTAGTTTAGGTGTAGGCGTTTATCATAAAGGTGAAAGTTACAGTCACGTCTTTGGTGATGCAGAGCAAAATAGTTTGTATCCTTTAGCATCAATTTCAAAAACATTTTTTGCCACTGCAGTTTGCCAATTAGCTGATTCAGGTAAAATTACTTTGGATGACCCGTTAAAAAAATATTGGCCTGATTTCAAACTAAGAGATAAATATGCCGCAGACCATTTAACTTGGAGGGATGCTCTAAGTCACCAAAGTGGATTGCCAGCTCATGACTTAATGCGTTTTACTAATATGAACAAGCACGATCTTACTTTAAAAGAAAAGGCAGAACATGTTGGTTTTTTAGAGCCTAATCATGAACTGCGTTACAAAATGCAGTATAGTAACCTGGTTTTTGCTGTTGCGACATATGCTTTTGAAAAAGCTATTAATCAAGATTATGGTATTTATGAGCACGAGCATTTACTGAAGCCTTTGCATTTGAATAATACCTATGTTAATCATCACGAAGCACCACGTGAAAGAATAGTCAAGCCGTATATTAGAGATAATGACGTTACCGAAGAAGTGCCATTTATTGCGCCTGGAAAAGTTGGTGGTGCCAGCAGCATGCTTTCAACTATATCTGATTTGCTAACTTGGGCCAAATACCAATTAAAATTGCAAAAAGAAAGCAAAAATAACGCAATGGCTGAGCATTTTCTGCCTCAATCTATTATGTCTCCTAGCCGTGCGTATGGCGGCGCAAATTTTGGCGCTTATGGTCTGGGCATGATGATGGAAGATTACCGGGGACATAAATATTTCTACCATAGCGGTTCATATATTGGCTATTGTTCTTTCATGGGCTTTGTTCCTGACCTTGACTTAGCTTTTGTCTCAACAACAAATATGGATTCAACTGATGCCATTTTTGCTTTAGCTTATCAAACTATTGATAATGTTCTGGATATTCACGAACCAGACTGGACCAGTAAAATTAAAAAGATAGTTGATAAAAAAGCAGCAACTCGTGAGGAAAGAATTAAAGAACAAATAGGGGAAATCCCACAAAGTGCTGAAGCAGAAGATAATCTTTTAGGTGATTATGAAAACCCAGGCTATGGTTTAATTACACTAAAAGAAAAAAATGGTGATTTATTGGTTACCATCGGTAAATGGGACTACCCGGTATTTGTAAATGAGGAAGGCAAAATGTTTGTAGAAGAAAGGCTGTACCAGCACGAACTTTTGCCAATTGAACTTCAGGAAAAACAAGTTTTATTATGGACTGACCGCGCACTTAACAAACCAACAGTATTTAAAAAGATAAACTAAAAAGCCTAGCTTTTTTGACATTAAAGCTAGGCTCATAATATTTTCTAGGCAACCAGCTTGATTAAGAAAGCTGGTTTTTTATTTGATATGCGAACTAATCCATGGCACAACTTTACCTATTAGCTCATTAAGCTTGGTAAAATCGCCAGTTTCAACATTATAAGTATGATTTGCATTTTCTAAAGTAAAAGAATCTACGTTGGTCATATGACAATTTTTAATAAAGTTTAAGCTAATATTAGGGTCTAAAGTTGGATCACTGGTACATACTTCAACTAAAATCGGATTTTTAAAGTTTTTAATGTTATCATTCAAAGTTGTTTTCAATTCGTCAAAGAATCTGCGGTATACGAGTTCAACACCACCGCTACTAGTATGAACAATGCAGTAGCCTAAATTATCCATTTCAAATTTATCATATGCCATTTCCAATGGTTCTGAAGTATTAATCGCACCATTTAAAGAAACTATAATTTTAGCTGGTAAATCTGAGCAGGTAAATACTAAACGGCCACCAAGACTATGACCTAACAAGCCAACATTATTTTCTGCAACATACGGTAAGTTTTGTAAATAGCTAAAGCTGGCCTTGACTTCTTCTGTCATTACTTTCATACCATAATTTTCTCTAGAATATAGGTTCTCACCCATACTGCATAAATCTATTCTAGCTGCTACTATTCCTGCCTCAACTATTTTTTTACTGATTCTTGCCAGCATATGATTATCATTGTTTCTAGAGGACATGAAGCCATGAACCAACAACATAGCCGGAAATTTATCTCCACTATCTGGAATATCAATCTCTATCGGCACTTCATGATCAATGCACTTTAAAAACCGTAATTCTTCACGCACGTCAATTATCTCCTTGTGTAAGTTTTTTAGTTGTAAAATACAATATATAGTATACTATTATTTAAATAGTATAAATGTATATAACTACTTTTTGACACACTAAACAAATTTTTTATACAAAACATGAAAAATTGGAGTTTTTAATAATCTAACTATTCATATTAATAAGATTCAGAATTTTAGTAATGACCTTATTGGCTGTTATTGGGTAACGGATCTAATTGCAATCAATCTTTTTCATATAAAAAGTGATAGATTATCATTAAATTTCCTCACCATTGGATGCAATAACTTTTTTATACCAATTAAAAGAGTCTTTTTTTATTCTTTTATTGGTACCATTTCCATTATCATCTCGATCAACGTATATAAATCCATATCTTTTTGACATTTCACCTGTCGAATTGGCTATGATATCTATGGGACCCCACATAGTGTAACCTCTAAGATCAACTCCATCATTTAGAGCTAACGCCATTTGCTTAATATGATCTTTCATATAAGAAATACGATATTTGTCATGTATATGATTATCTTTATTTAAAACATCATATTCACCAATTCCATTTTCAACTATCATAATTGGTTTTTGATACCTATCATAAATATCATTTAACAAGTATCTTAAGCCTATAGGGTCAATTGCCCATCCCCAAGAGCTCGTTTTCAAATAAGGATTAATAACCGTATTATCTGCATCCCAAGTGACAGTACCCCCATCATTTTTTGATGATGTTATTGAAAAGTTACCTGCATTTTTCTTAGTTTTTATTTTAGGATCAGTTGAAACATCACTAGAACTATAATAACTAAATGAAACAAAATCAACTTTCCCATTAAGCAATTTTGCTTTGTCTCCCTTTTCAAAATTAATTTTTAAATTCTTTTTATCAAAAAATTTTTGAGCATAGCGTGGGTAATATCCTCTAGCTTGTACATCAGGGAAAAAGTATGACTTTTTAGTAGTTTGTTGAGCAGATAAAGCATCTTCCGGATTCGGGGTGTTAGGATAATTGACTACTCCCGCGATCATACTACCAATTTGAAAATTGGGATTTATCTTATGACCCATAGTTACTGCCTCAGCTGAGGCTACTAGTTGATTATGAGCTGCTTGGTATCTTGCCTCTAATGGATTATCGCATTTAGAAATATCAATCCCACCTGCAAAAAAAGGATAATTTAAAAGGGCATTAATTTCATTAAAGGTAATCCAATATTTAACTTCTTTTTTATAGCGATAAAAAAGGGTTCTAGCTAGTTTGAGATACTCTTTTATCATTTTTCGATTAATCCAACCGTTGTATTTTTCTGTTGCCCAAAAAGGTGTATCGAAATGATCAATAGTTAAAATTATGTCCATTCCTAATTTTCTAGCAGTTCGTATAACATTATCGTAATATTTTAGACCTAATTCGTTTGGTTTATCCATATTAGCTTTAGGAAAAATTCTAGGCCATGAGACCGACATACGATACACAGTAAATCCCATTTCTGCAAACAATTCTAAATCTTCTTTCCAGTGTGTGTATCCATCAATACTAGTGCGAGAAGGATAAAATTCATAATCTTTCTTTGCTGCTGCAAGGGGATGACTTAATGCCCATTTTCTTCCATTTCCAGCTAAAGGTAATATATCAGCTGAAGATAAAGTCTTCCCATCTTTATTGTATGCCCCTTCATACTGATCTGCTGCTGTAGCTCCACCCCATAAAAAGTTTTTAGGAAATTTACTCATTAGAAATACCTCTTTCATTTATTTAAACTTGAAAAATCTATTGAAAATGCATTAGTATCTGAATCATCTAAATTTTTATTTATCAAATGATCCTTGTCATTTAAAACTGTCATAATCACAGTACAATCATATCCAGCTTCTTCGATTAGTTTATAATCGAAAATGATTAATTTTTGTCCTTTTCTTACCTTATCTCCTTTTTTTACAAGACATTTAAAATATTTTCCTTTAAGTTCAACAGTATTTATTCCAATATGTATTAATATTTGAGTGCCAAAATCATCAGTAATTCCGATAGCATGATTTGTTTTAAACGTTGCTGTGATTGTTCCTGAAATTGGTGCTACTAATTCATTAGACATAGGTACAATACCTATTCCATCGCCCAATTTTCCAGATGAAAATACTGGATCAGAAACATCTTTTAAAGAAACTTTTTTACCCTCAACTGGTATCCTAAAATCTTCTTTATTATTTAGCTCATTAGGTAACCCCCAAAAATAAGTCAGTATAGCAGCGCCAACAAAGCTGATTATTAAACCGATAATTTCACCGACAAAGCCATGCCCTAAATAAGTTGGAATTGAAAGTATACTTGGAAAGGCAAAAGCATGAGCTTCTACATTTGAAAGTCCAATCACAATTCCACCTAATGCGCTACAAGATATAGCAATATAAAACGGCTTTTTATACTTGAGCGTCACACCATAGAGGGTTGGCTCAGTAATTCCAAAAATAGCAGCTATGCATGCAGAACCTGATATTTGTTTTGTTTTATTATCTTTTGCTTTTAGAAATACCCCTAAAGCTGCACCCGCTTGCGACATAACTGCAGCACAGGCAATAGGAAAAATTGGATCTTGCCCCAGTTTTGCAATATTACTCATAATTAAAGGTAAAATCATCCAATGAAATCCAAACATTACTATTACTTGCCACAACCCACCTATTAACAATCCTGCAAATAATGAAGCGTGGTTATATATCGTCATGATGGAGTTAGCCAAAGCGCTTGAAATCGTTGAGCCAATTGGACCAACCACAATTAATGTTAGTGGAACCATTATTACTAATTCAATCAGAGCAACAAAAACATACTTTAAACTATCTGGAATTAACCTTTTTAACATGGGTTCTAAATAACTTAGAAGCCAAATTGACAGTATAATTGGTATTACAGAAGAAGAATAAGACATTGGAATAACGGGAATACCTAGAAATTTAATGGTGATATTCTTTGTTGCCAAAGTAGTAATTTGTGGATATAACAATGCTCCTGCAATCGTAACACTTACAAACCGATCTACTTTTAATTGTTTAGCGGCATTAAAAGCAATAAATATTGGTAAGAAATAAAAAAGTGAATCGGCAGCTGCATTTAATAATACATACGTTCCCGAAGTTTCTTTAAGCCATTTCATTGTTGTACATAGAGCTAACACCCCTTTTAAAACTCCTGCACCACAAATAGCGTTAAGAAAGGGCATAAAAAGACTAGAAATGAAGGAAATAAATTTATTAAGTAAACCTAAGAAGCCTGTCCTTTCCTTGTTTTTAGCCTCTTTTTCTTTAATTAAATTTTTACTGTCTTTAATTTCCTTCATATTTATTAATTGATCATACACATCTGCCACCTGAGTACCAATTACAAGCTGCCATTGTTCATGACCATAAACAACTTGAATTATACCTTTTAATTTTTCAAGCTCCTTTTGATTTACTTTGTTATTATCTTTAACGTTAAATCTCAACCGCGTTGCACAATGCCACACTTTTTTAATATTGCTTGCTCCACCCATATAATTCAATATATCGGTAGCTAAATCTAAATACTTCAACTGTAAATCCTCCCTTAATTAATGATTTATCAATTGAAGCCGGCTTTCATATTGACAAAATAATATTAATTTATGGGAACGTTCCCATGTCAAGAAAAAAATAAAGTTATTCAATAAAATTGAATAACTTTATTTAGCAGGTTTTTCTAATTATCATTTTAGGCTGAATTGTTATTTTCTTAAATTCTGTGTTTTCCAATCTACATATAATTTTATTCATGTCATTTTTAATTTGAAGTGAAAGAAACGAGTCAATAGTTGATATTTCCATGTATTTACCGTAATCACTATTATCAAAACCAAAAACCTTAACATCAGTAGGTATCCTTTTTTTATACTTACGTAAAGTTGAAATGAAACCAGCTGCTACATAATCAGAATAAGCTATAACGGCTTCAGGTGGGTCTTCAAGTTTTAAATACTCCATGGCCGCACTTTCACCTGCACCTGTTTGTTCTGAATAAAAAACCTCCCAAGAATCAAATTTTGAATTTTCCAATTTAAATTCCTTTATTGCTTTTATTCTCGCCTTTGTATTATTTTTTCTTGGGTCATTAAGAATATGACCTACCGAAATATCTCCATAACGATTTTTTAAATATTTGAGTATGTCTTTGTATAAAGGATAATGGTCAATGTATGATGAATAAATATTTTTACTATCTATTCTCCTCCAAGTCACAATTGGTCCATATTGAGAAAATTCAGCAATTTTTTTCCAACTATTGCGATTGGCCACAAAAAATAGCGCATCCAAACCATGAAGTTTAAACTCTTTCAAGATTAAAAGTTCTTCTTGCTTATTACGAGTAAAATATACTGCAATTTTAAAACCTTTTTTTTGTACATAATGTGTTACCAAATCAAGTAGTTGCCCAACTTCAGGATAATATGTTTTAGCAACAAATCCTATTGTTTTCGTACTTTGTTCTACCAGTTGTCTAGCTAATATAGAAGGAACATAACCCAACTTTTTAGCCGATTGTAACACCTTTTTTCTACTTGCTTTTGAAACATAACCATTACCTGTGAACACCCTTGAGACGGTTGATTTTGAAACTCCAGCAAGTCGTGCAACATCAAAAATATTTGACATAAGCTATAATTAAATCCATTTCATGAATATTTGTAATGTTTTATCTTTTTCCGCCAAAAACTGGAAAATGACTGGCAGAGCCATAATCAAAACTATTAATATTTTCCAAAGTAGCCATATCATCTTCACTTATTTCAAAATTCAATTCTGAATTTTGTTTCATATGTTCTGGATTGACAGACTTAGGTAAAACTACGGTATTAAGTTGCCAATCGTAACGAATACAAAGTTGTGCAACTGAAACATGATATTTTTCTGCCATCTTTTGAATTACAGCATTATTTAAAGCTTCGCCATGCGCAACAGGTGAAAAAGACTCAACTACAATATTCTGCTGCTGACAAAAATCAATTAGCTTTTTAGGTGTCGCACCAATATGACACAAAATTTGGTTAACCATAGGCTTAACATCACTATTGTCAATTAAGTTCTGCAAGTCTTCCGGTTGAAAACTAGAAACTCCAATAGCACGTAATTTCCCCTCTTTCAAAGCGTCTTCTAAAGCGCGCCAAGTTTCTAAGTTACCTGCAAAATGCCGATCATCAGATTGGTTTACCTCTTTCCATGGCTGCGGATTATGGATAATCATCATATCTAAATAATCAAGATCCATTCGCAAAAGAGTTTCATCAATAGATTTTTTAGCTTTTTGATAGTCTTTAATTTCAGCCTCTACTTTTGAGTTAACAAAAATTTGGTCACGAGCAATACCTGAATTTTTAATCCCCTGACCTACTCCACTCTCGTTATGATAAGCTTGAGCAGTATCAAGATGCCTATAGCCCATTTTTAAAGCAGATTCGACTGGTAAAGCCACTTCACTATCGGGAATTTTCCAAGTTCCCAATGCCAGTTTAGGGATCTTTACCCCGTTATTAAGTGTAAATGTTTCTTCAAAAATCATAATTTTTCCCTCCTTATGCCTTTTCTTGAGTATAACGCTTAACTTCATGTTTAAGTCAATCATTTTTCATTTAGATTTTTAAAACTTTTTTAGTTACAATTTAGTTTAAATAGATAAAAGAAGGCAAATTTATGAAATATGTTTACTTAATGCGTCACGGACAAACTTTGTTTAATGTCCAACATAAAATACAGGGCTTTTGTGATTCACCATTGACCACTCTGGGAATTAAACAAGCACAAACTACGAAAAAAGAATATTTTGAAAATGAACAGATTACTTTAGAAGAAGCTCATTGCTCCACTTCTGAAAGGGCGATAGATACTTTAAAATTAGTCACCAATTTACCATTTAAAACTCATAAAGATTTACGAGAATGGAATTTTGGTACGTATGAAGGTGAAGGAGAGCACCTTAATCCGCCTTTACCATACAAAGATTTTTTTGTTCAGTTTGGTGGAGAGTCTCAAGAACAAGTAGTTGCCAGAATTAATAAAGCAATTACAGAGATCACAGAATTTTCTTGCCATAAACAGATTTTAATTGTCTCCCATGGAGGTGCTATAGCTAATTTCTATAGGAAATGGGAAGAATACAATACATTTAAGCGAAAAGATCACATTCGGAATTGTGCCGTTTTAAAATATGAATATGAAGATGGTATTTTTCGTTTGCAATCAATATTTAATCCGAGCTGCTAAAATAAGCAAAAAAGGGAGATCAACCTAAACAGTTGATCTCCCTTTACTTAATTATCAATTTATTCCAAATTCAATGAACTCTTATCAAAACCAGCTGACTTAATCTTGTCATCAATTGATGGAGTACCAAGCCAAGTGATCATTTCCTTCATTGAAGCTGTAATTGCTTCCGTACCAGGAAGAAGAAGCTTACGAGGGTCATAACCCTTGTTGTCCTTGTCTTCATCTTTGTGGGCTTCAAAGTACTTACGAGTAGCAGCTTGGAAAGCCAATTGGAATTCAGTATTAATGTTAACTTTAGAAATTCCAAGGGAAATAGCCTTCTTAACTTGCTCTTCAGGAATACCTGAACCACCATGTAGTACCAATGGAACAGAAACTGCATCAGCAATTTCCTTTAAGCGATCAAAGTTTAGACCTTTCCAGCCTTCTGGGTAAACGCCGTGAATGTTACCAATACCACAAGCAAGTTTGTCAACTCCTGCGGCTACGAAAGTTTTTGCGTCTTCAACAGATGCTAATTCACCACCATCGGCTCCTTGGTTTTCACCAATTTTACCAATTTCAGCTTCAACTGAAATACCGCGTTCATGAGCCAACTTAACGATTTCCTTGGTTTTAGCTAAGTTCTCTTCAGTTGGTAAAGCATGACCATCAAACATAACGGATGAGTAACCAAGAGCAATACATTCTTTAGCAGCTTCAAAGCTACCATGGTCTAAGTTCAATACAACTGGAACAGAAATGTCCATTGCATCCATTTCATCTTCAACTAAGTCTTTAGCAACTTTATAGCCACCCATGTACTTAGCTGCACCCATTGAAACCTGAATTAAAACCGGAGTTCTAGTTTCTTCAGCTGCTTGCAAAATTGCACGTGTCCATTCCAAGTTGTTAGTGTTATAAGCACCTACTGCATAATGGTTTTTACGAGCATCCTTAAAGATTTGATTACCATTATCTAAATATGCCATTAAATATACCTCCTAATAAACTTACAGTCATATTGTATCGTATTAATTAAGCATTGAACAATCTTTTATTTGATGAAAACGTTATTTTTGAAAATTTTTACATTTCTTTAGGAGCATTGACACCTAATAGTCGCAAAGCCTCGGTTAAAACAATTGAGGTTGCTTGAACTAGTGCCAATCGAGCACTTATTTGATCATCATCAACCAACACTTTGACATTAGCATAATATTTATTAAACTTCTTAGCTAAATCAAGTGCATATTTAGCAATAATTGACGGTTCAAACTTAGCACTGCTGCGAGCAATGATTCGAGGGAAGTCGGCCAAAGATTTAGCAACTCCAAAAGACCAGTTATCATCTATCTTTATATTAGAAAGACCGGGTTTATGCCCTTGTTCAGCAGCCTTACGCAAAACGCTTTGAGCACGCGCGTTTGTGTATTGCACGTAAGGACCAGTATCTCCTTCAAAACGGACAACTTCGTCAAGATCAAAATCAAAGTTTTCAGTCCGCTCGTTTTTCAAGTCGTGGAAAATTACTGCTCCAACTCCCACATCATGAGCGACCTGGTCTTTATTAGCTAAATCAGGATTCTTTTGCTCAATTTGCTTTTGCGCCAAGTTAACAGCATCCTGTAAAACCTGATCAAGGAAAACTACATTCCCTTTTCTAGTAGAAAGCTTTTTACCATTTTGAGTAATTAAGCCGAAAGGAACATGATAAATTTCGTCAGCCCAATCATAGCCCATTTTCTTCAGAACGGTTTTTAACTCCACAAAATGCTGGGACTGCTCATTACCGACAACATAAAGCATTTTGACAAAATGATACGTATTTTGACGATAAATGGCTGCTGCCAAATCACGTGTTAAGTAAATACTAGTGCCGTCAGATTTCACAATCAAAGCTGGATTTTCATCTTTACCCATGTCAACAACTTGTGCACCGCGAGATTCATGCAAAAGTCCTTTTTCTTTTAATTCATCAATAACCGGCTGCATCTTATCATTAAAGAAAGCTTCGCCTTTATAAGAATCAAAAGTTACACCGAGTTCTTTATAAATACGATTAAAATCAGTTAGAGATACGTCACGGAACCATTGCCATAATTTAACTGCTTCGGGATCGCCATCTTCTAGTTTTTTAAACCAAGCACGTCCTTCATCATCCAGTTCTGGATGTTTTTCAGCCTCTTTGTGAAATTTTACGTAGTACTTAAACAAATTCATGATGGGGTCTTTTTTCACATCTTCTTCAACGCCCCAATGCTTATAAGCAGCAATTAATTTGCCAAATTGAGTGCCGTAGTCACCTAAATAATTAATTTTTATAGGCGTATAGCCAACTTTTGCCAAAGTTTTAGCAATTGAATTACCAATCACAGTCGACCTTAAATGGCCCATAGACATTGGCTTGGCAATATTAGGACTAGACATATCGATCGGAACATTGCCTTTTCCTAAGTTTTGATTACCAAAGTGCTCTTTTTGCTGCAAAATTTCTGCAAGAGTTTGTGAGATCAATCTGCTATGATCTATTGAAAAGTTAACGTATGGACCTACAGCTGTGATAGATGCAAAATCAGTGCTCTTTAGCTCACTGGCAATATTTTGTGCAATAACTGCAGGATTTTTGTGTTCCACTTTTGCCAAAGCAAAGGCTGGAAATGCATAGTCACCCATGTTTTCATTTTTGGGCCTTTCAATTAACGAACTGATCTGCTCTTTGGAAAGATCA
Source organism: Lactobacillus sp. M0393 (assembly GCF_016102025.1). Classification (NCBI taxonomy): domain Bacteria; kingdom Bacillati; phylum Bacillota; class Bacilli; order Lactobacillales; family Lactobacillaceae; genus Lactobacillus; species Lactobacillus sp. M0393. The sequence continues at coordinate 204,654 of NZ_JACFPK010000004.1, forward strand.
ACCTGTCCAGCAACCAACTCGACAACCTTATTCTTAAAATCCATTTTTCCCTCCTAAATGCCAAAAAAAGTCTCTCCTTCACTAACTTGAAGAAGAGACGAGTATAACCCGCGGTACCACTCTTTTTGATACAAAGTATCCGCTTATTAAATTTTCTAATTGGTCGGTTAGACACGCCTTCAGTCATTTTTCCAGCCTGACTCTCATCAATCTCAAGCTCGCTATATTGGAAAAAATGCCTACTACTTCTAACTACTTTCATCAAATGATTATAACAGCAAATAATGTCTGCGCCAAATTTTTTAGTTATTTTTGATAATTACCTTTGTGCCGGCAGGAATGTTTTCAACCAACCAACGTGAGTCGGGAACGCTTAATCTGATGCAACCGTGAGAAGCAGGCTTTACTCCCAACTTTTCAGCCTCTTTAATGTTGTATTTGCCATTACTTTTTGTCGGAACCGAATGAAAAAGATAAACATTTTCCTTGTCCCAGCTGGTCCAATTATTAGCGCCCTCGTTTAATTCAGGATTATAAAAAGAATCTCCACGATCATACTTTATTTTGTATGTTCCGGTTGGTGTTAACGATTTATTCTTTTTAAAAAGTCCTGCACTCGCTAACATGGTATATATTCTTTGATTGCCACGTAAAACATAAACACGATTACCTTTAAGCGATACTCTAATTTTCAAATTGTTTTCAGAATGCTTTATTTTGGGATAAGGCTTAGTTTCACTCGCTTTTTTCCAATTGAAAGGAGAACGCAAGTCTTTAGGGTCTTGATAAGGACGGTAAGATGCAGCAGTTTTTATAACCACTGTTTTCTTGGCATCCTTAGTTTTATTATCCATTTTGGGCTGAGTAGGCATGAAAACTCGCGCAAGACTGATAGCGCATATTAGAATAATACAAAAAGCAGTAAGAACTTTTAATAGACTTTTTTTCATATAATAACTTTTCTCCAAATCATATTTGTGTTTCAACGGAAAATCTATCCTTTGTCAGCATATTGATTCATCAACTGAGGCAATATTGCACTTATTTTAGTTGGGCGCACAACATAATCCGTTTCAGCAATTCTATCGCCAGCTAAGGAATGAAGATAAATTGCAGCCAGGACTGGATCTAGCGTGCCACCAAACTGTGCTATAAAGCCACCAATTATCCCTGCTAATGTATCTCCCATTCCACCAGTAGCCATACCAGGATTACCGCTAGTATTTACAAAAATTTCATTAGTACTAGTATAAACATGAGTGCGATTTGATTTTAAAACCAAAATAACATTTTGGCTAGGAAAAATCTTTTTTAAAGCACTCAAATTAGCACTATCAGTTTGATAAGGAATTCTAATTTGACTTAAACGCTGCCATTCCATTTGATGAGGTGTTAAAACGATCAAGCCAGCACTGGTCGGGATTAGCTTAGAGTCTTGTCCAATTAAATCCAAAGCGTTTGCGTCCAAAACTAATGTTTGATTTGAGGAAACATTCTGACAAAGAGTAAGCATCATTTGATGAGCAAAAGAGTTAGTTCCTAACCCTGGTCCGCAAACAATAACATCCATTTTAGTGATTAAATTTAGTAAGTTCCGATCACGCCAATCAATGAACATTACCTCAGGATCACGAGCATGTAGTGCATTCAAGTTAGCAGCATGGGTAGCTACTGAAATTAGACCTGCACCACTATTAAGCGCAGCTTCAGCTGCCATGATGATTGCACCACCATAATTTTCATTGCCCCCAATTAACAGGATTCTGCCATAATTACCCTTATGTGAATTACTGGGTCGTTTTTTAATTACTTTTGTCAAAATCTTTGCAGTTATTTCAGACATGATTGGCCTCCAAATAGCCAACGCCAAAATCGAATTAAAAAGTTAACTTTATTAGTTGATTGTAATGCCTGAGCAGGTAAAAGTAAGCCATTAGGCTGTTGCAGAGAAATAATTTTATTTTTACCGGCTTTAAAGAAATAGTAATTAATTCTTTGCCCCTCTTTAATGGGAGCTTCAACAACTTTTGCCTTTAAACCCACTTTAAATTTTGGACCATTTTGAGGCACCCAAATCAGACTTTTATTCTTCATACCAATATTTATTTGTCTGGCTTCTCCGTTGTGAACTTCTACATTAGTATGACCAATAATTACTTCATTACGCTGAAAGACTAGAGGCTGATAGTTCTGATAAACATAATCAAGTAACTTGCCAGTCTGAATAAAACGCGCTGGGTCAGTATTGGTTAAATGTTTTGCTCCCATGATGACTGTGATGATTCTGCCACCCTGATGGCGCGCGGTTGCAATAAAACAAGCACCAGCAGCATCTGTTGTTCCCGTCTTTAAGCCATCAATCTTAAACCGTTTGCGGTACTGCGGCAGCCCTTTTAGCATCCAGTTAAAATTGCTCATTGGTATTGCCATATTTTGGTCAACAAAATTCATTTTAGCAATGTTAGTAGTTTTAAGCACTTCCGGAAAATCTTGAATTAAATGCTGCCCAATGATTGCCATCTCTTTGGCCGACAACATATTTTCGGCATTTTTATCTGCATCCGGATAGCCATCGTTACCCACACTCTTGTTAGGCAAGCCGCAAGTCGTGTATATCTGATCGCTCTTAATACCCCATTTATTTAGTTGCTGTCTCATTTGCTTGACAAAAGCTACTTGGGAACCACTAACTGCTTGTGCTAGCATCATTGCAGCTCCATTAGCCGATTCAATTAACGTTGCCTGATACAACTGCCTGATTGTATAGGTATGCTTCATACGCAGTGGAACGTTGGAATATTCTCTGTTACTTGCAACAGAAAAGATTTGCTGAGTTGGCGTTACTTTAGTATCCCAGTTTATTTTATTCTGATCAATCGCCTTTAGTGTCAGATAGACAGTCACCAGTTTGGTCATCGAAGCTATAGGTAATTGCTTGTTAATGTTTTTACCATACAGCAACTGTCCTGTTTTACTGTCTATAGCAATTGCCGCCTTGGCATCAATGTTGACTTCATTTTTATTATAGTTATCAGGTAACTCTGGGGCGGCTTTTACATCCACAGGAACCACTAAAAGTAATAAACTGATAAAAATTAAAATGATCGCTTTAGCTTTCTTTTTCAAGTACAAATCACCCTTTCCTGATTTTTTTTAATTATTTTACGTTTTATGATTACATTTTACCAAATTTTTGGTATGATTATTACTGTGCTAAAAATAATAAGCCCCGATGGCGGAATTGGCAGACGCGCAGCGTTCAGGTCGCTGTTTAGGTAACTAAGTGAAAGTTCGAATCTTTTTCGGGGCATTTGTGTAGGAAGAGCTAATCTCTAGGGATTAGCTCTTTTGCTATTCTGATACTTTTGCGATGCGCAAGCAATAAAAGTGAAAGCTCCAAAGACCCTGACTCCAACTTAACTACTCGACTCTGATGAAACCAACATCATAATCCTTATATGTTGCAAACAATAATATATTTTTAAAAATTTTTTTGTGTGGGATGCTTTGAATTTGATTTTTCCCATATTGATATTGTAACTAGTATTTTTATAATAAAAAATATTTTAATATGTACTTTAATGATTATTTTGTATTAAAATTAATACAAAAGGAGGCACAGTCATGCAAAAACGATTAACAAAATCCCAGGATAAAGTTATATCCGGCGTATTTGGCGGTGTGGCAGAATATTTCGGTTGGGATAAAGCGTGGACCAGAATTGGTGGTGCAGCATTAATACTATGTACAACCTTTCCCGGACTGCTTTTATATATTATTGCTGCTATTGTGATGCCTGAAAAAAATCGTCATGATGATACTCTTGATGGTGAATTTCATAAGCCTTAAACTTATTGTAAAAATATAAATTGAATTTCAACACGTTATTTAAGCCTTTCAAAACTAAATTAATGTGAGATCAGCTAAAAATCCAAGTATATATGGGCAAAACTGCTCATTTATACTTGGATTTATTTTTTAGTTAAGTTGACCTTTTTTTAATTAAAGAATATGATTTAGACAATAATTTACTTAAAGAAAGGTTAGCGTATTATGAGCTTAGACGTTAATATACTTCCCTCCGACTATATTGATTTGTCTATTGGAGATTTTCGTTCTGGAATAAACAAAAGAATAATTGATAAATTGGTAAAAAGAGTTGAGCATGCTGGAAATGGATATACTCCGGGTTTGGGACTGCCTAAACTGAGAGAAAAAATTGTGTCATACTACAGTGAGACTTACGGTATCAAGGATATTGACATCAATAATATTCAAATCACCGTTTCATGTCTGCACGGTGCTTTTTTATCATTAAGATCTATCATCAAAAATAAATCTGATGAAATTATTGTTATTGCCCCATTTTTCCCTTCATACTTAAATTTAATTGCGGGAGTGGGCGCAACTCCAGTAATTGTTAAATCAGAGGCTCCTACTTTTGCACTGCCAATTGAGCAAATCAAAAAAGCCGTCAATGCAAATACTAAGGCCATCATTATTAATTATCCTAACAATCCTACTGGAGCCAGTTTGTCGCAAACGGACCGGGAATTCTTGAATAATCTCTGTGAAGAGAAAAATATTTTCGTGGTTGACGATCATGTTTACAGCGATTATCCCTGTAAATATCAATACCAGCCAATCTCAACTGATATTTCCCATCAAATTTTAGTAAGCAGCTTTTCCAAAAGTTTTGCCATACCAGGAATACGTCTTGGCTATGTCATTGCACCAGCCAATATTATTGAGCGGGACGGCTTTTATAATGAAGGGATCACTTTCAGTGCCCCAACTATTAGTCAATTCATTGGGGAAATAATTTTGGAAGAACCAGAGAAATATACCCACCATATTGAGGAAATTAAACAGACCGGTGCAGAATTAACCAGACTTTTTGCTAAGAGTAAGTATTTTCCTTGCTCCTCATACATGGGTGGCTTATACATGTTTATTGAAGTACCAGAAACCATCAAGGACATTGACCTATACTATAAATTGCTGGAAAAACACTTTCATGTAATTGTGGCCAAGGGAAGTGATTTCCAATGTTCAGACAGATACTTCAGAATTTCTCTTTCAACCGAAAAAGGAATTTTAGTAAAAGGTGTACAAAAAATTATTGATTGTGTAGATTACACTTTGAATTATAATAAGTAGCACGTATAAAATTACAAGAATAATTTAAAGATTATTATATTAAAAAAGCTCAGCAAGCGCCAGAGTTCATTCTAGCAGCCTACGAGCTTTTTCATTTTTTCTCACATTTTACGTACTTCATAATTAATCTTAAGTTTTTTAGTTAAATAAAATAAAAAATGATACCGAAAGAATATCGGTATCAAATTTAATTATATTGGGGTTTGTTTAAGCACGAATGTGCAGTTTTTCCAATATTGGAATGATTTTATTGCCTAAAATTTTCTGTGCTAAATTAGACTTGATAGCCGCAAAGCCATAAAACAAGCAACCCACAACGACCGCGACAAAAACAATGACGAGTGACTGTAAACTGCTTGCAGGACTTAAGAACAACTCCAGTCCTTTTTCTACTGCCAAAACCAGCAAAAACATGATAACTGAAAATGCAGTAATGCCAATAAAACGTCGTCTTGTACGATCCTGATTGAAATTGTAATTAATCTTAAGGTGTTCTATCGCCATAAAGATAATGACAAGCATTCCTAAATTAGTGGCAATCAATGGGCCAAATATTTTAAAGACATAAATCATGGGGTATTGCATTAAAATCTTAATGATTAACCCTAATACTAAATATTTAATTGCAAGTCCATTTTCCGATAGGCCCTGTAAAATAGCCATTAATACCGTAAACAAGCCCAAACTAATAGCTGTAAAGGAAGAAAGGTAAAGTACATTTGATCCTAGTTTGTCATATCCGTAAAAGATGGTATAGATTGGTGTAGAAATCGCAGCCATGCCAAAGGAAGCGGGAATCATGACAAATAGAAATAAGTCTAAAGTATTACCAATTTGGTCAGAAATTGCACGAAAATCATGCTTAGTGTGAGCTGCAGACAACAAAGGAATTGTTGTCACTGCCATTGCACTTGCTAAAGACACAATGATCATTATCAACTTATTGGCATTAAGCGCAAATAATGCATACCAAGTTTCAATTGTATTATTAGTTGCGCTAACTAAACTGGAGATAATTGGGTGAAAGCTATATTGGTCTACCAGATAAAAAAGTTGAATACCTGCATCAATAATTATAAAAGGAATTGCCTGGGCAATAATTTCAGCAAAAAGAGCAGAAGTTGAAACCTGTATTTCATTATTGGAATTTTCAACTAACTCGTTAAGTTTATTACGTCTAGACAGCAAAAACCACGTTAAAATAGCTATGCCAAAAACTGCTCCAATCGCAGCAGCCAAATTTGATTGCACCACCGCATCAACAAAATTACCATGCTGTACTTGCATAATAATATAAGCAGTTAGTAGCATCCAAATTACTCGTGCTAATTGTTCTACAAACTGGGACATTGCTGACGGCATCATGTCTTCGTAGCCTTGAAAATAGCCCCTCATAATACTTAATACAGGAATAATTAAGATGGCGTAAGACAGGCTTCTCATTACCCTTACTTGTCTTGGATCAATTTGTGAACCATTAGAAGCTAAAAAAGGTGAAGCAAAATACATCACTGCAGCAGAAATAATTCCTAGAAATACCATTAATATTAAGCCGCGATGAAAAAGCTTACGTCCAACTCCGTACTCATTAAGCGCATTATACTTAGCCACCTGTTTAGCAACAGCACCTGGAATGCCCGCAGTGGATATTAAAATAAAAATACTATAAATGTTATAACTTCTGGCAGTTAAGGCATTGGCAATATTACCATAGGGCGACATCCAATAAAACCATGGAATAATATATAGAGCACCCAAAATACGTGAGGTAATAGAGCCGAAAGTCATCCATGCACTGCCCTTAATAAAGGTATTTTGTGTATTTTGTTCAGATAAATTATTTTCTTTCATTAAAGTTCCCTAAATCTAGTCTACTAACTATATTATTGTGAATGAAAATGGGCAATTAACAACAAATATACTTTGCACTTTAGGAAAAATTAACTTTATTTAGCTACAATATTGACAATCTTATTTGGTACAACAATGACCTTTTTAATATCTTTGCCTTCTAAAAATTTCTGGACGTGAGGCAATGCCAATGCTTGTTTTTTAGCTTGATCTTTATCCATGTCAACAGCCGCCTTAAAATTGCCACGCAGCTTGCCATTTACTTGAACCATAATTTCGACTGTTGATTCAACCAGTTTGGCTGAATCATAGGTTGGCCATTTGGCAAAAGTTACGGATTGCTCATGACCAAAGATTTGCCAGATTTCTTCCATCATGTGCGGAGCGATTGGGGCTAAAAGCGTAATGAAACCTTCCGCATATTTTCTTGGAATCGTTTTTGCTTTTTGCGCAGCATTAACAAAGACCATTAATTGAGAAATTGCAGTATTGAAATGTAAGTCATCAAAATCTTCAGTTACTTTTTTAACAGTTTCGTTATAAATTTTATCTAAAGTGCCATCATTTTCAGCTACAATATTTTCTTGTGGTATGGCTTTAAGATCCAAATCATTAACAAACAGACGCCAAACTCTGTCTAAAAACTTCTTGGTTGAAGCAGGACCATTATCATCCCAGTCAATAGATGCATCAAGGGGTCCCATGAACATTTCATACATTCTAAGACTGTCTGCACCATACTCATCAATGACATCATCAGGATTAACTACATTGCCTTTTGATTTGGACATTTTATCATGATCTTTCAAGATTAATCCTTGATTGAATAGTCTTTGGAATGGTTCTTCATTAGGAACAACACCTAAATCATACAATACCATATTCCAGAATCTGGCATAAAGCAGGTGCCGGACAGCATGTTCTGCGCCACCAATATAAAGGTCAACTGGCATCCACTTCTTTAGCATTTCGTAATCAGCCAGCTTATTGTCATTATGTGGATCAACAAAGCGTAAGAAATACCATGATGAACCTGCCCAATTAGGCATGGTATTAGTTTCTCTTTTACCTTTCCGACCGTTTTTGTCAACTACATTTACCCAGTCCTTCAAGTTTACCAATGGACTTTCAGGTGTACCTGACGGCTTAATGTCAGTAGCGTGAGGTAAAACAAGAGGTAATTCATCTTCTGGAACCAATGTAGTTTCTCCATCTTCCCAGTGAATTACTGGAATTGGTTCACCCCAATAACGCTGACGACTAAATTCCCAGTCACGTAACTTGTAATTAACCTTTTTTTCTCCAGCGTGGTGTTCAGTAAGCCAACCAACGATTTTATCCTTTGCTTCTGCATTGTTAAGTCCATTTAAAAACTCTGAATCTATATGCGGGCCGTCACCAGTATATGCTTCTTGTGCAACATCTCCGCCCTTAATAACTGGTTTAATAGGCAAATTGAATTTCCGAGCGAACTCATAGTCACGGGTGTCGTGGGCCGGTACAGCCATTACGGCACCAGTCCCATAGCTAGCAAGAACATAATCAGCAATCCAAATTGGAATTTCTTTGTTGTTTACGGGGTTAATGGCGTAAGCGCCAGTAAAGACTCCAGTTTTGGTTTTATTTAAATCTGTTCTTTCAAGGTCGGACTTAGATTCAATTTGCTTAATATAAGCGTTAACTTCATCTTTTTGACCAGCGGTCATAATTTTTTGGACTAATTTATTTTCAGGAGCTAAAACAGCATAGGTTGCGCCAAATAAAGTATCTGGTCGGGTACTAAAGACATCAAATGTTTCATTAGAATTTTTAACCTTAAAAGTAATTTGGGCACCTACTGACCGCCCAATCCAGTTACGTTGCATTTCTTTAATATTTTCTGGCCAGTCAAGATTATCCAAACCGGCAAGAAGACGATCTGCATATTTAGTTATTCTCAGCATCCATTGCTTCATGTTGCGCCGATAGATAGGATAACCACCGCGTTCAGTCTTACCATCAACAATATCTTCGTTAGCAACAACTGTACCTAAATCAGGTGACCAGTTAACCGGTGCTTCCGCTTCATAGGCCAAACCATTTTTATACATTTGCTCAAATGTCCACTGCGTCCACTTGTAATACTTAGGATCGCAAGTTGCTAGTTCCCTGTTCCAGTCGTATGAGAATCCTAGAGTATTAAGCTGCCGTTTGAAATTGGCAATATTTTCAGTAGTAACAACTGCTGGGTCTTGCCCAGTCTGAAGAGCATACTGTTCAGTCGGAAGGCCAAAAGCATCCCAGCCCATTGGGTGCAGTACATTATAGCCTTGGCTACGTTTCATCCTTGCAATGATATCTGTTGCTGTGTACCCTTCGGGGTGTCCTACGTGAAGTCCCTTACCAGATGGAAAAGGAAACATATCTAAAACATAAAAATTCTTCTTTTTGGGGTCGTTACCTGTTTTAAAAGTTTGATTTTTTTCCCAGTAATCCTGCCATTTTTTTTCAACAACTTTGTGATTGTACATATTTTTACCTCATAAAAAAAGTCCTATGAAATTCTTTCATAGGACGAATAATCGCGGTACCACCTAAGTTCCACGCCGAAAGCGTGACACTTCTTGCCCCTTAACGCGGATAGCAAACGTTAGAATTGTTCCAGGCTCAGTTCACAATCTTTTTTCTAGTCTTGCACCAACCGACTTTTCTCTATAGAAAAATAAAACTGCTACTAGTTCCTGATCTTTATTTTTTGACCAATAATGATTATAATTTACCACAAATGCAAAAAAAAACAAGGGGAGAAAATTTTTGAACAAAACGATACAAACAAAGAGAGACACGATAATACCTGCGACCATATTTTTGATTTTGTACGCTATCTGGGCAATTTTAGTTGCTTCTGAAAATCAATTTATTCACAATTTTGACCAAACAATGATTAATATTATCTGCAACAATAATCCTATTATAATCAAGTTTGCGACAACTTTTACTAATTTAGGAAATACAAATGTAATCACAATTGAAACTATAATTTTGGTGATTGTTTTAGCACTTAGCAAAAGATTTGCATGTGCTGTTTTTACTGCAGGAACCATGATAGGTGCTAATGGCTATAATTGGATCATCAAGCATGCAATTGCAAGGCAAAGACCACTTACTGAACATCTTGTTGCAGCTCATGGTTACAGTTTTCCCTCAGGTCACTCTGTTGGCAGTGCTACTTTATTTGGAATTTTAATTGTTCTAACAATTTTATTAATCAAAAATAAAGCTGCTAAAACAGTATTATGTCTTGTTTGGGCTTGCTTTCCAATATTAATTGGTTACACCAGAATTTTCAGTCATGTCCATTATCCATCTGACGTAATTGGGGGTTTTCTAGAGGGAATCGCATTTCTCTTAATTGGATACTCCTTTCTTTACCATTATTATTTAGAAAGTCAAAGAGCACAAAGCAATTTATACTAAGTAAAAGGATTCAAACTGATTTAAAGTTTTGAATCCTTTTTTTGATATCAAAATCATTCTAATCTAGCGCTAATCGCTCAATGACTTTTTTGTAGGCTGGATATTGTTTGAGTAAATCTCCCTTTTTAAGCAGTTCAAAGTCGTGATAATCAAATCCTGGCGAAACTACACAGCTTACTAAACAAAAACTATCTGGTTTTACAACTTCCGAAGCAAAAATGGTATTCTTCGGAACTCTGAATTGCATTCTTTCACCAGCAGAAACATTTTTACCCAATTTAACGGCTGAATATTTACCTTCTGGAGTAATACAGTGAATAGTAATCGCTTCACCGTCATGGTAATACCACATTTCATCATGATTCAAACGGTGAAAGTGGGAGCAACTTGTGTCATCAAGCAAAAAATAGATGGAAGTATAATAAAAGCGCTCTGCTTTACTATCTTCATCATAAAACTGCTTATCACTGGCATAAACTTGCCTGAACCAACCCCCTTCTTGGTGAGGTTCAAGATTTAATGCTTTGATATAATCGTCACGTTTCATATTTTCTCCTTAACAAAAATTCAAATTATATATACAAATTTAACGCATTTTTTCTTTAAAGTCAGCTAGTAATTTTTAAAACAAAAGTTTAACTACTTATTAATTTTTCAATTTTATTAATTAAATTTACCCTTTGGATAATAAATATTATATGAATTTTTGATTGCAAAAAAGGAAATAATATTATATCATCAAGTAACAAAATATTTGCACTTAAAAGGTATTGTGTTATTGCTGTGATATTAATTTTAATATTAAAGTCATAAAAACTGCTAGATCAATAATTTTAATCTAGCAGTTTTTTTAAACCTAGATTAAGAGGTGACCAAAATGCCGTACATGAAGTTAAAAGTTAAGCAAATGCTCAAAAGTAAATTTACCTGGATCAGTCTGATAGCTATTCTAGTAGGTTGCCTCTCTTTTTGGACAAAGAATTATTATGCTAGCAAGTCTGACAGTATGGAACTTAGTACTGCAAAAGCTAATGTAGCTATTCAAAAGAAAAACGTCATATATTTTCAAAAAGAACTCAAACAGAAAAAATTAGATGAGGACAATAAGAAGCAAATAAGAAAAAGTCTAAAGGGTTCCCAATCAGATATAGCTGAAAAACAAAAACTCATTAAGGCCCTCCAGTCCAAAGATTGGCAAAAAGCCTATCCGATCATGATTAAAGAAGCTAAATTTTGGCTTGCTGATGCTAAGAAAAATGGCTCGAATAGTGAAGCCGTTGCTATAAGTAAACGTGATTTATTGGAACTGCAAACATTAGCCAAACAACATTTACCAAAAGAACAGACTATTAATCCAGTAAAAGGCGGTTTCTTTCTTATTTTTGTTATGGAACAATTCTTACCTATACTTGTAGTCCTAGCCGTTATTTTTGCTCTGGTAAAAATATTTGCAATGATTACTTTGACCGTATGAGGTTAGGCAACTTATTACCGCAAAATAGATTGGTATCAAGCGAATTTTCTACTGGTTCTTTAATGGGTTTCTGTTATTTTCTCGTTACCTTCTTGTTGATTTTTTTGATACCTAGTCTTTTTGCCGGAACTGGCAATTTTAACTATCCAATTGCGGGCATGAACCCTGTGACTAAAGAATATATTTTTATTCCAATGCATCAACTCTTGTTGCCAATTTTAATGTTAGAATTGTTAAGTTTTATCTTTATCTCAGGCATGGTGTTATTTTTCGTTCAGTTTTTTAAGAATCCTATTATTGCGTTACTTTTTTCTGTACTGGTATTGGTTGGAGGTATGGTTATACCACAATACATAGTAGCTGAACGGAGTTTTGCTCAGTTCATTCCGATGAGCTACTTCTTTGCTTTACAACCAGTGAATGGCATGTTTGGTATCAGTAATTCCTATGTCATCGCAGATGAAACGAAATTGATAACTTATCCGCAAGTAAATTTTACTAACGGTGTAATTGTTTTACTAGTAGGAATATTAATTCTTTTGCTTCTAAATTACTTTGTCGCCGAAAAAGCACAAAAAGGAATAAAAACAAGTTAACTTTATCAATATTATCTTAAAACGTCTAAACTATCTTTTTAATTTTTATATAAAGAGGTGAGAAAAATGCCATATTTTAAGTTACAAATCAAACAGGTGCTCAAAAGTAAATTTACCTGGATTAGCCTTTTAGCCATTTTACTCGGATGTTTTTATTTTTGGATAAAAAACTACAATTCTCGCTATATTAATCCGCGCATAATAGAAGCTAAAGAAAATATAGCTCTGGAAGAGAAAAATGTCAGGTATTATCAAAAACAGTTACAAAAAGCTAATTTGACCAAAACAACCCGCCGCAAAATTGAACTGGAACTGGCTGAAAATAAGTCAACTATGAAAGAATTTAAGACCTTAATTAAGGCAATTCAAACAAATAAGTGGCAGCAGGCTTATCAAATCATAATAAGGCAAGAAAAATACAATCTTGCTGATGCAAAACGTAATAATGCCAGTAAAGATAATATACTGGCAATTGAAAGTAATATTCAAAAATTACAGTATCTGAAACGAAATAACTTACCAGAAGAAAATGAGCACTATTCTGTTAAAGGTGGTTTTTTTATATTAGAAATGATGCAGGAAGTCTTGCCACCTTTAGCAGTTTTAGCCATAATTTTTATTCTGATCAAGTTATATTCGTCCGGTTTTTATGAACGGATGTGTCTAGCAAATCTTTTACCGCAAAAAAAGCATTTGCTAATTGAATTTGGCGCTGGTTCGTTAATTGGATTTGGCTATTTTTTATTAGCATTTCTATTGCTTTTTATTATTCCAAGTATATTTTTTGGTACTGGTAACTTTAAATATCCGATGATGGGCATAGACGCAGTAGCTAAACGGAATATCTTCATTCCAATGTATCAGTTGTTTTGCCCTACTTTAATTTTAGAATTATTTAGCTTTATGTTCATTGCAAGTGTGGTTTTGCTTTTCGTACAAGTATTTAAAAACCGTCTGTTGGCATTATTCATTTCTGTTCTGATATTAGTTGGTGGTATGGTTCTCCCACAATACGTAGTAGCAGCGAGAAATTTTGCTCAATTTATTCCTATGAGCTACTTTTTCTCCTTACAACCAGTCGATGGTATGTTTGGCATCAGTAATGCCTATGTCTTTGCAGATGAAACCAAATTAGTTACTTATCCAAAAGTTAATTTTACTAATGGCATGCTAGTTTTAGCTCTAGGAATTATTCTCCTGTTATTTTTAAACTACTTTATCGCGCAGAAAGCCCAAAAAGGGAGGAAAACAAAATGATTGAAATTAAAGATCTAAGCCTTACATTACGTGAACCTATACTCAAAAATGCCAATTTTAACTTTCAAAATGGCAAAATATACATGCTTCATGCACTTAATGGCACTGGGAAAACCAGCGTCCTCAGAACTATGGTTAGCTTACTGGCGCCAAGTTCAGGCCAAGTCTTGTTTGATGGTAAGCCATTCGCTAACGTCAAGAGCCAAGTTTTTTACTTGGAAACTTCTGACTGGTTTGACAAAAATCTTTCAGGTTTTGATTATATGCAATTTGTTAAAAACGAGTGGCATTCAAACCAGGATCTACAAGATATCATAAACCGCTGGGAAATGAATAATTACATCAAAACTGCAATTAGAAAATATTCATTGGGGATGAAGCAAAAATTGGTGGTTGCCCTTTACGAGTTAAGTGATGCCCAGTACTTACTAATGGATGAAATTAATAATGGCCTGGACAGTGATAGCCGGCAAACTCTTTATCAGGAATTGGCTAATTTAGCAAAGCAAAACAAGCTTATTATTATGGCTTCTCATTATCAAGATGAAGTAGCAGGAATTGTTGATGATACTTTGACATTAAAGCACCACCAATTAGTTCGAGGATAGAGCTATGGCCTATTTCGAATTACAATTTAAAAAAGTATTTAAAAATACTTTGACATGGCTAATTTTAAGTATAGTGCTAATATGTGCAGGGTTTATTCTAGGCTATAATGCTTTAAAAGGTGATCAAACTACAATCCGTTACCAAATAAACCAGGATTTAAACAAGCAGAAACAGTCCCAAGCTAATTTGCCCCCGGTTAAAAATCAAAATAGAAATGAGCGGCAGATATTAAAAGCCCTAGATAATGAAAATTGGGATCATGCATATGACCTGATGATTCGTCAAAACAACAGGCAAGCAGCGCAAGTCAAAATTGGTGGGGCTGAACTTAGACAAGAAATTAAGCAGAAAAATGCCCGTTTGCATGCTCTAAAAAAAGCAAATTTACCAGAACAAAATGAGCAGCATCCTAAACAGGGCTGGTTATTCCTATTTAAACTTTCAGAAGGATTTTTGCCTGCAATGATCATCGTCATGCTTTGTTTTATATTAAGTAATATTTTCGCATCAAAGTATGTTGATCATTTAAATCGTGCCGTGTTGTTACCAAACAAGCACAGTGTAACCCTAGATATCACTTTTGGATTACTAATTGCTTTTTCACTAACTCTTTTCAGCAGCGTTTTAATCTGGGGACTTTGCAGTCTGCTTTTTGGTAGTGGCTCACTCTCTTATCCAATTCAAGGAGTTATTTTGCCAGGAATGCTCAAAAATACTTATCAACCACTTTCTGTTTGGTTAAAGCCTGCGCTTGCTTTATCTACCTTAGCGTGCATCTTCATCGTGCTTTTGGTACAGCTTTTAGCTCAAATTACCCGTAATCAATTAAGTTGTCTTTTCTTAGCACTATTCATACTGTTAGGTGGTGTAATTTTACCATTTATTTTACAATCAACCTCTGGTGTTGAAGGAATGACTAAAACCGCAGTTGTGCAATACATACCAATGACTTATCTGCTTTCAACTCAGGTGGCAACTGGAAACTTAGCAACCAAATTTAACAACCCACAGCTTAATTTTATTTTTGGCTTTAGAGTTCTGATAGTCTCAATTGTCATGCTCACAATCCTTAATTTTTCATGGCCATGGCTTTCAAGGCAGATGAAGAAATTAGGTAATAATAGTCAAATAAGTTAAAAATAAAGGAGTCTGGGAGAAATATTTTTCCCGGGCTCTTTTGTTTTTTACTCTAAATAAATTTGTCTCATTTTAGTTTTAAAGTCAAGCGGCAGATCCAACCCTTTAATCAAATAATTGTCAAAATCACCATAATTTTGCTTAATAGTCTTAAAATATCTTTCTAAATAGGATTTTTGCACAGTTAAAGCCACAGCCACATCTTGTAATTGGGAACTGGTTAATTGGTCTCTTAAGTAGTCCAAAATTTCTTGATTTTCTTGTTTTCTAGCCGTTATTGTTTTTAAGTAATCAGCAAAAATTTGCTCATCACTCACTCCCAGGCTTTTCAAAATCAAAGCCGCTGCCACACCCGTACGATCTTTACCAGCAAAACAGTGAAAGGCAGTCGGCACTGGATCATTTATTAGTGTCAGCAAAAACTGGTGATAGCCTTTTTGTGCTGAATTTTGGAGTGCTAATTCTTCATAGGTGGTAAGCATATCCTCTTCAGCTTGATTGTTAGCAGAAATAATTTCATCTACACTTGCCTGATTAACTTGAGCGTCTTTTAAAACATCAATTACAACATAATCTAATCCTGACCACAAGTAATCCGGATATTGTTTTCTTTCTTCCTCACCCCTAAAATCAAAAACTCTCCTAATTTGATATTTATTCTGCACCTGTTCTTTTTGATAGGCGGTTAGATTATATAGCTGGCCACACCTAAATAAAAGTCCATCTTTGACCTTTCTTCCGTCAGCGCCAACATTTCCGCCTAAGGAACGCCAATTTGTAATTTCCCTTACCATTTTTACTGCTCCCGTTAAATTTTATTTTTAATAGTATTAATTATAATTTTTAAGAAAAGATATTTCTACTAAGGAAGACATTTTAAGCAAAAAACCGCTGGACAATTCTTCCAGCGGTATTATTTAAATTTTGTATTATTAATTATTACTATCTGCTTTTTGATAAATACAGTTAAAAATAACGGAGATAATAATTGCAGCAAGTGAAACGCAGTAAACACCTTTTAAGGCGCTAAACAACACTTGTCTTAATTGAGGTACTAAGTTTGCAGCCAGTTCTTGAGCCTTAGCTGACGAAACAATTTTATTCATCATACCTTGTGTCAAGTTGGGATGTTTAGCAAGTTGGTTTGCCACAATGGTATTAAAGGTAATACCAAAAATTGAAACCATCATGGTTTGACCTAAATATCTCATCAAGGTGTTAAAAGAAGTGGCTACACCGATATTTTCTTTAGAAACTAAAACTTGTGAGCGCACCTGTGAAGCAGTTAAAACTCCCCCAAAGGAAAAGCCATTTAAGGTAGCAATCACACAGAATACCCAAAACGGTGTGTGTATCGGCACAATCAGCAACATACAATCTGCCACTAACAACACTGCTAATAAGCCAAAGAAAGTTTTCTTAACACCCCAACGGCTTAACATACCGCCAATTAAAAATGATCCTACAACCCACATTACAGAGCTTGGGGTCACAGCAAAACCGGCAATTGTAGCAGATGTACCATTAATGCCCTGCATCCAAGTTGGAATATAAAATTCGAAGCCAATAACTACGCCGGCGACTAACAGCGTAATCATATTTACAGCTAGGAACTCTCTGCCCTTTAGCATTGATAGTGGCATTATTGGGTCTTCTGCGCGTTTTTCTTCATGATAGAAGATAACAGCACTGATAACGATTAAAGCGACTAGAGCGGCTAAAACAAGCGGTTTGATTGTTCCCAAATCTTGCAATGTGAACATCAAAGTCAAAAGTAAAACTATTAACCAAAATGTTCCCTTAATATCAAGTTTTGATTTTTTCTTATTTTTGGGTTCCTTTAGGAAAAAGATAATTAATAGTAATGCAATGATCCCTATTGGCACATTAATATAAAAAACCCAGTGCCACGAAAGGTTTTGCACAATAAAGCCACCTAGTAATGGGGCAATGACTGAAGCTACGCCCCAAAATCCTGAATTGAGGCCTAACATTTTTGTTCTTTTTTCAATACTGTATAAATCAGCAATGATTGTCATAGCTACTGGCTGAACTGCTCCGGAACCCAATCCTTGAATAACACGAAATAAAATCAGTTCAACCATATTTTGAGCTTGGCCGCAAAGTGCAGACCCAATAACAAATAACGCTATTCCAAACAAAAAAATTGGTTTACGTCCAATACTGTCTGCTAATTTGCCATATAAAGGAGTTGATACAGCGGTCATAAACAAAAATATTGAAACAACCCAATTCATAATTTCCAACCCATTTAGATCAGAAACAATTGTCGGCATTGCAGTAGAAACGATCGTACCTTCAATAGCAGTCATAAATGTGGTCATAAAAATCGCAATCATTACTACTCGTACATTTGTTTTCTTCAAAATTACAACTCCCTTACTTATGAAAAAAATTACTTATTTTCGTTAACAAAGTCTAACAATTCTTGAACTTTATCGGTCTTTTCCCATGGTAAATCTATATCTGTCCGGCCAAAATGACCATAAGCTGCCGTTTGCTCGTAAATCGGTCGTCTAAGATTCAGCATTTTTATAATACCGGCTGGACGTAAATCAAAAACTTTGCGGACAGCTTTGGTCAATAAATCATCGCTAACTTTTCCCGTTCCTGCCGTATCGATCATAACTGAAACAGGATGAGCGACACCAATTGCATAAGCCAATTGAACTTCACAACGTTCAGCTAGGCCTGCAGCAACTATATTCTTGGCTACATATCTTGCCGCATAGCTGGCACTACGATCAACTTTTGTTGGATCTTTGCCTGAAAATGCACCGCCACCGTGACGAGCATAGCCACCGTAAGTATCAACAATAATTTTGCGGCCAGTCAAACCTGAATCACCTTTCGGTCCACCAATAACAAAGCGACCCGACGGATTAATCAAAAACTTGGTCTTTTCATCCAGGTACTTCTCAGGTATTACTTTTTTTATCACCAGATCAATCATAGCCTGACGAATTTCCTTGTTAGAAACTTTATCATCGGTTTGAGTAGAAATGACCACAGTATCAACCCGTTTAGGCTTTTGCTTTTCATCATATTCAACCGTTACCTGAGCCTTAGCATCAGGCCTAAGCCATGTTAAAGTGCCATCTTTACGGAGTTTTGCAACTTGCCGCATTAAGCGGTGAGCTAGTGAAATTGGTAAAGGCATTAATTCAGGCGTTTCGTTGATTGCAAAGCCGAACATCAAGCCTTGATCACCTGCACCAATTTGATCTAGCTGATCATCATCAGATTGATTTTCACGTGTTTCAAGTGAATGATCAACACCTTGAGCTATATCCGGTGATT
The DNA here is from genome assembly GCF_016102025.1 of Lactobacillus sp. M0393. Lineage (NCBI taxonomy): Bacteria > Bacillati > Bacillota > Bacilli > Lactobacillales > Lactobacillaceae > Lactobacillus > Lactobacillus sp. M0393. The sequence goes on from NZ_JACFPK010000004.1 coordinate 223,515, forward strand.
GTTCATCAATATCAATTAAAACGGCGCAATTATTGCCATCAAAACCAAGCTCAGGTTTATCATAACCAATTCTCAAAACAGTCTTGCGAACAATGCTTTGAATGTCAACATATGCAGTGGTAGAAATTTCGCCAAAAACATAGACAATTCCAGTATTGACAATAGTCTCGCAAGCAACATGAGCTTGCGGATCCTTGGCGATAATAGCATCCAAAATTGCATCTGAAATCTGATCAGCAACTTTATCTGGATGACCTTCAGAAACTGATTCTGAAGTAAATAAACGTTTTTCCATAATAGTCCCCCTATAGACAATAGCTATTCGGTTACAAGGCATCTCCGTTAAAGGATCCTCTCAGGACTTGAACCGATTTTTTTTACTCTTCGTTCTATATTTTTATATATTATATTGATAATAAAAAAGGCTACCGCATGTTCGGTAGCCATAGAACGATGGAGGATACAGGGCTCGAACCTGTGACCTCCTGCTTGTAAGGCAGATGCTCTCCCAGCTGAGCTAATCCTCCAAAGTGACCCGTACGGGATTTGAACCCATGTTACCGCCGTGAAAGGGCGATGTCTTAACCACTTGACCAACGGGTCATTGTTCTGAATCAAAGCACATTCAATAGTATACCTATTCTGAAAGAAAATGCAAGGATTCAATTTATTAGTTAAATCAATAAATAATGGCGGCGCGAACTTCCCTTCACACCACCATTATTATGGAGGATACAGGGCTCGAACCTGTGACCTCCTGCTTGTAAGGCAGATGCTCTCCCAGCTGAGCTAATCCTCCATTTTGTTGTTGTCTCTCGACCACTTCTAATAATTTAGCATAAGTTTCTTTTTATGTCTACACTTTTTTAAAAAAATTCTAGATTAACCTAATAGAAGCTATTTCTAACAAAAAAGCTGAAAAAATAACTATGCATGTTATTCTTCAGCTTCTTTAATTAAATATAGAGTTAAAGTTTAATACTAAAAGTATTGAATAAATAAAATTTCTAAGTAGTTAACATTGTTGGTGGACAATTTTTCTGAAGCGTCTTAAAGCTGCTACAGGATCTTTTGACTGATATATGTTACGGCCAAATACTATTCCTGCCGTTCCTGCACTAACAGCAGCTTCAGCCATTTTATCAGCTTCAGATTCAGCAATCTTCGAGCCACCGGCAACCATTAATGGTGCGGTAGAAATTTCTTGCAATTCTTGCAATTGTTCTGGCGTATCTGGATATTTGACCTTAATAAAATCAGCACCAATTTCTGCGGCCATACGAGTATTGATTTTCATTAAATCAAATTTCATAGTCCCGTCTTCTTCTTTTTCTTTATTTTTAATTGTTCTAGGTTCAATAATATGCAAGAGCCCGTATTTTTGACAAAGCTCATTTACTTCAAAGTTGCGTTTCATTTCTCTGGCTTCAACCTCAGGATTATCTTGTCCAATGTAAAGATAAGTCATTACACCTATTGCTCCACTTGAAAGGACGCGTTCAATTGAAGTAATTGATTCAGCAACTCCTTCGTCATAACCAACTTGATTTTTTGATCTTGAAACATTTTGCCAATCATATAATGCAATCATCTCAGGCGCATTTTTCCCAGTAAACAGTTGTTGGCATGCGGGAAGAAATCCCATTGGCATCAAAATTGCATCTGCTTCTCTTAAAGTTTCATTTTGCCTTTTTATTTCTTCTTTTGTAGCCATTCCTGGATTGGGTCCGATTAAAATACCATGTGCATACGCTACCATTACACATCGCTTTGATTTAGGATTCAAGAAGCGACTTAGTCTCAATTCTTTACCAATTTGATTTGTGCATTTAATTACCATAAAATTCTCCTTTTTATAATGACTATTCTTTTTCGTCATTTTTTAAATTTAAAATACCTGGATTAAACATCCCTTTGGGATCAAAGCTTGATTTTATTTTTTTCAATAAATCAAAAGAGACAGGACCCACTTCTTCATTGAACCATGGCAACCTCTGACGTCCAATTCCGTGATGGTGGGCACCAGAACCACCAACTTCATGAACTGAATCCATCACAATTTTCCAAATTTCATTATACTTAGCTAAAGTATCAGCTGCATCTTTACCAGTAGCAAAAATAATAAAATATATATTAGCTCCACTTGGATAACAGTGAGAACAATGTGCCCATAATTTATCTACTTTATTTTCCAATCTCTCTGAAACAAGATGAAACATTTTTGGTAGCATTGTCCAATTTCCTGATACCTCAATTGCATCTGCAATCTTTGTATTACTATCATTTCCTTCCTTGAGCCATGCAGCATTATAGCGATCCCGCTCCCAATTGTTTCCTATTGATGCCCCTAAATCATGACCCGTTCTTTTCTTAGCGGTAATTAAAACTTGTTTTAATACTTCTGGTACAACTGTCTTCGCACCAACCAAGCCTATAATCATCAAAACTTTATTTGATTGATAGTTAATTGTTGAATATAAATTTTGTGCTTCAGCAGGATTATAGATACGTACTACTGCTGGCACTATATCCCTACGATAAAATTCACGCGCCGTAAAAATTGCATCCTCAATAGAATCAAACTCAATACCTCTAAATTCTTTAGTTTCAGGTATTTTCCAGATCTTTAAAGTAACTTTAGTAATTATTCCAAGTGTTCCTTCGGAGCCAACGAAAAGATTAGGAATATAAGGGCCTGTTGCTGAACGAGGAATATTTCTATTAACAAATATTTCACCATTTGGAAGAACTACTTCCAAGCTTTGTACAATATTTTCAATATTGCCATATTTACTACTAAAAGTTCCAGCAGATTTGGTTGCAACCAATCCACCAATACTAGCTAAATACAATGATTGTGGATAATGTCCCAATGTATAGCCCTTTTTATTTAAATACTTTTCGATTTCGCCACCTAAAGTTCCAGCATATGCTGTCACTAAATGGTTATTTTCGTCAAAATTGATAATTCCCTTCAGCTCTTGCATATCTACTGTTAATGATGGTTGCTCAGGAACTATCCCTCCTAAAACTCCAGAAGCTCCGCCATATGTTACAATTGCCAGCTTGTGCTCAGAAGCATATTTAACAGCTTGTTTAATTTCATCAACTGATTTTGGAACGACAATTCCCGCAGGCAAATGATTATCTATTTGCTCTTCAGTCCACTTCATTGAAGCCGGCCACCAATCTTTAATATGTTTCCTTTTTTCAGCTTTATCTGTTATTAAATCCATTTTTATTTCCTTTTTAAACTCTATTTATAGTAATATTATTTTTAATCGCATCTAATTCATCAAGCTTTAAGTGTCCTGGATGTTCATCAAGAGCATTTAAAACGCCATATGCCATTGACCGTAAAAGAATTTTTTCGGTTGATTCATTTTGATCTATACCAAGTGCCAAGCCAGCGACTACCGAATCACCGGACCCAATGGCATTAATTGCATTAATTTTTGGTACCTTAACCTCATAAAAACATTCACGATGTTTTACAAGAGCACCTTCAGACCCTAAAGTTAAAACAATCCATTCTATACCGTTAAAGAGTGGCATAGACAAATATTTTTTTAAAACACCCATATCCTTAACTTCAACTTTTCGGTTTATCAAGCTTTCCAATTCATGTTCGTTAGGCTTGATTAGCATTGGTTTTATTGAACTTGAAATACTAGCTTTTAAAGCTGAACCGGAAGTATCAAGTAATAGTTTTTTCCCCTCGTTTACAGCAACTTCAGTTAATTTACTATAATAATCATGATTTAATCCTTGCGGTAAACTACCTGAAACGACTATTGTGTCAAAATCTTTAATAATCTCATGATAAAAGTTAAGAAAATTCGTGCAAGTTTCTGATGATAATTTTGGACCTGCTTCTAAAATTTCAGTTTGTAATTTACCAGTAATTATAGAAATATTATTTCTTGACTCTTGGTCTATTTCAAAAAAGTGATGTTTAATTTCTTGTTCATTTAAGCGACTTTTAATAAAACTACCAGTAGTTCCGCCAATAATTCCAGTTGCTACAGCTTTATTACCAACTTGATTTAAAACACGAGTAACATTTAGACCTTTACCACCTGCAGTTTTTGTAATATTTAAGGCTCGATTTGTCTTCCCTAATTGAAATTTATCAAGTAGATATGTAATATCAACCGAAGCATTTAGTGTTACAGTTAAAATCAATTTGTATTCGCCTCATGTCATTTCATCAAGCCTTTCAGGCTTTCATACAATTTTAAGTACTTTGCAAAGCCTTTATTATAGGTTTCTAAATTATTTTTATTGGGCTTATATACTTTTTGAATTCTCACTGTTTTTGCTCTAGCCTCTTCATAATCTTTATACACATGGACACCAACACCAGCTAAAATTGCTGCTCCTAAAGTAGTGGCAGTATCAGATGAAGGAACACGAATTATTTTTTCAGTTACATCAGCTTTTATTTGTGTCAATATAGTAGAGTTAGCTGAGCCACCCATTGCCCACAGCTCTTTTACCTTAGCACCTAATTGTTCGGCAATAACTAAATTGTGCCTTAGTGAGTATGCAATTCCTTCTTGCGAAGCCCTAATAATATTAGATCTGGTCTTAGTAAAATCTAAGCCATAGTAAACACCTTTAGCATATGGATTCCAAATAGGTGAGCGTTCACCTTTCATGTACGGTAAGAATATTACTCCTTCCGAACCTGCAGGAACTCGTGCAGACAATTGATCCATTTCATAGTATGTGCTAGTACCGTGATAATGTGCATTAGACTTTTCTTCAAAACAAAAATTGTTTTTTACCCAATCAATGACACCACCGCCACCAACAGTGCCTCCTTGAAGGAGCCAGTGACCTGGAACAACGTGATAACCCATGATTAGCCGTGGATCTGCAATATATTTATTTAAGCAAATGCTCATTCCTTCAGCTTGACCGCCTTGCTCTTGTGTTTCCCCATTTGAAATAACTCCTGTGCCTAAAGCACCACAGGCGGCATCGACACCTCCAGCAACAACGGGTATCCCTTCTGCCATCCATGTTTCAGCTGATGCTTTACTGGAAACGTGACCTACAACTTCATCGCTATTGTAAATTGAAGGAAAAATGGTAGAAGGAATACCGAACGCGTCACACATTTCCTCACTCCATTCACCTTTTTTCATATCAAAGCAATGTAAACCATACCCCTGTGAAATATCTTGAGTTATTTTACCTGTCAATTTATAAACTATATAACTATTAGATTGAAGCACTTTATAAACTCTTTTAAATATTTCTTGATGGTTTTCTTTTAACCATAACAGTTTAGGTAAACTGTAGGTGGGTTGAAATGGATTACCACTGACTTCAAATATTTTTTCCTCTCCAATTTCTTCTTTTACACGATTACAAAGATCTGTAGCTCTTGTATCCATCCAAATTGGGTTATTAAAAATGACTTTTCCATTACAATCAATTGGTATCATTGACCAACCCTGACCATCTACGCCAATTCCCTGGATAGTAACATCTACCATTTTTTTATTACTTACAATTTTCTTAGTAGCTTCGCAAACAGCATGCCACCATTCTTCAGGCTTCTGTTCAACCCAACCTTCAGCAGGATAATAAGTGGGGTACTTTTCACTAACAGAAATAATAACTTTACCGTCAATAGTAAAAGCAGTTAACTTACAACTTGATGTTCCTATATCAATTCCTAAAAGTGCATCTGTCATTATTCTTCACCCCCTATTTGGTATAAAACTTTAATATTAGCTGAATCTTTCTTAGTTAGATCATAGAAAGGCTTTGCCCCGTCTTCTAACGAATAAGTTGCCGTTATCATCTGATCTAAATTAATTAATCGCCGTTTTAATAAGCTAATTGCTGCTGGCCATTTATAGCCTGGAAATGGCGCTGAATATGACATCATTGAACCAGTAACTAACAATTCTTTACGAAAAATTTCTTCAAATTCATTTGCCTTAAAGGTAACATCATGGGTACTAGTTCCAACATATACTACCCTTCCTCTTTTTTTAGTTACTAATATGGCTTGCACTTGTGTAATTGGATTGCCTATTGCCTCAAAAGTAATTGTAGGGCATTCATGATCATTAAAATAATCAATCAAATTTGTCTTTGACGAATTTATAGTAATGTCAGCTCCTAATTTATGGGCAAAATCCAATTTTTTATCATTAATATCGATCATAATAATTTTCCCCAAACCTTCTGCCCTTAAAGCGGTTAAGATCATCAGACCGATAGTTCCTGCGCCAAATATAACTGCAGTTTCATTAACTTTTAGCGAGAATCTTTGTGTTGCGCTCAGTCCAATCGTAAAGGGTTCAACTAAAGCTGCTGTTTTAAGACTTACGTTGCTCGGTAATTTAATAATATTTGTTTCTGGAACAGCCACGTATTCAGCTAAAGCTCCTGGTTGATGAGAACCTATAAAGCCATAATTTTCACATAATTCTGGATATCCCGCTAAACAATATTCACATGAACCACATACCGTCAAAGGTGCAGCAGTGACTCTTTCCCCCTTTTTTAAACTCTGAACATTTTTACCTATTTTTACTATTGTTCCTGAAAATTCATGCCCCAATATTTGAGGAAATTGGTGAACTGCACCTTGAAAGTAGCGCGGTAAATCTGAGCCACATATACCACAAAAAGCAACTTTAATTAAAACTTCATTATCTTTAATTTGGGGTGGCTCAATTTCATTAAGAACCATTTTCTCTTTATCAACAATTTGTAAAGCCTTCATATTTTTAACCTCTTACTTAAAACTTCTAGTTTCCAAATCCTAATAATTTCGAAAAGTATACAACAATCCACATCAATAAATTTCCACCTTCATCCCAGCAACTAACTAACGTTTTTCCACCAACGACTCCATTAAGAACGTGAGTCATCTGCGCAGCTTGAGTTGTAAGTGGAGCTAGTTGAGTTGCAGCTATAGTTGTTAAACTTATCCAAATAGTTGTCAAAATGACGTTATAAACAATATTTCCTTTGGTATATGGAGCCATTCCGCCAATCCAATATGGTAAAGCGGCTAAGCTTGCAACTGGAAGAAAATTGTTACCTGGTAAGAAAGCACAAAGAAATATTGCAATTGGATACATAATAACTACTGTTGACATTACAGATGGATCTTTTAATAACATTACTGGATCAACAGCAATATTTAATTTTCTTCCTTGGAAACGATCTTTCATAAAAGTAGACAAATTAGTGGTAATCGGTAAAATCCCATCTGCAACAAATTGAAGCATAGCCGGTAAAATTACAAGCACAGCTGCTAATTTTATTGCTAATTGTATAGTCGAGGCGATACCTATTCCTGCAATTAAGCCGATTACTGCTCCTAATAATGCACCAACTACACTGTTTTCACCAAAAATACCAAATTTCTTTTTGATATCAGAAGAAGAAGCTTTTATTTTATTTAACCCAGGTATAATGTCTATAATTTTCATCATAAAAAAGGCAAAAGTTGCAGGAAATGTTGCTGATGGCGCAGGAATAGTTACGCCTTCAAGTTTATTAAATTCCTGAAACTTTTTGGCATGAAAATCAGCTAAAAACATTGAAATTACAAGAGTAACAATCCCAGCAATAATGCCTAACAATAAATTTTTAGTGAAAGCCCAAAACATAACACCCAGAGCCGAGCCATGCCAAATATTCCACATGTCTACCCACAAAGTGTTAGTAAGTTTTAAAGTTACTAAAATAATATTCACAACGACAATTCCTAAAATTATCCAAGGAACTCCTGGCCATCCCCAGGCAGCAGTAACACTACCGTATCCAATGTCAACTACTGAAAAGTTTGCATGTAGTCTTATAGACAAAGCCTTAGTTACTGGTTGCATAGCCTGAACCGAAAAATCAGTTATCAAGTTCAAACCCGTTAATCCAATTCCAATTAATAATGAGCTTGTTAGACTTTTCGCAAAACCAGCTTTGCACACTAATCCAATAATTAGCATAACAATTGGAACAAAATACGTTCCTCCAAGACCAATAAACCAATCAATGGCTCCCTTTAATATATTCACTTAATTACCCCCTTTACAAGACATATTTACAATACAAGAATAAAACTAAATTACTTTTGTTCAAATACATAATACAGTATTTTGTATAATTAATCAAACAAATATTAAAAATATTATTTTAGAAGTACTACTCTAATAGATAATTTGTTTTTTTAAAGACATTCACTATTCGGTGTATAATGATATTTAATAATGTTCAACTCTAAATCTATGATTTCAATATAATTTTTAGTTGGAAATATCAGATTATTAAATAAAAATTGATAGTATGGGAGCGATTAATATATTTTCGAGTAAGACTGCACACACTCAACAAAAGCTTGCTGAAATACTTTTATCCTGCAAGATAGGAGATAAAATACCGACTTTTAGTTTTCTTCATGACGAATTAAAGGTTGGTACTGGGACTATTCAAAGTGCACTTAAGGATTTTGAGCAAGAGAAAATCATTAAACTAAAGGCTCAACCACATTATGGAACGATTTTGATTTCTAAAGATATCAAAAAGCTATGGGGATTTTTGCCAAATCGTCATCTTGTGGGATTATTTCCTGAACCGCTTAGCTTAGAAATGCGGGGATTAGCAATGGGGATCAGGGAAGCATTAAACGATTTAAATATACCACTTGTTATAGTATATGGGTATGGTTCAGCTATTAGATTTGATCGTATTCTAAGTAAGAAGTCAAAAGAAGATTTTGTTGTTTCTTCACTTGCCTCTGCTAAAGATAGAAAAGAAATTAGTCCAAAGTTAAAAATAGCATTAAAATTCAACAGCCATACTTTTTATAAGAAAGATGGATTGCTATTACTGGAAAAACAAGGAATAGAAAATAGACTTGTATCAAACATAAGAGTGGGTTTAGATGATAGCTCCTATGATCAATCTATACTCACTAAAGAAATATATCCAAACGCTGAATACATACCAGTAAAATATTCCAATGTACCTTTTGAAATTTTAAACCAAAATATTGATTGTGCAGTTTGGCACCGCACTCAAAATGAAAAGTATTTACAAAAAACTTCAATAGATTCAATCAAGATTCAACAAAAGTTACTCAAAAATGTTAGTCTTGAAGAAATTTCAAAAGCTGTAATTAGTGTTAATTCAGATAACTGCTTAATTATTGAACTTTTACGCAATATTAATGTTGAAAAAATTCAGTATTTTCAAAAGCAAGTCGTCGAAGGTAAAATTGATGCGCTTTTCTAGAGTTGATTCTAAAAACAGTTTTTTATACATATAAAATTTTGATTTAAAAAATTAGCGAAAAAAGACCCTGTAGTTATTTATGACTACAGGGTTTCTTACGGAGTGTGAGAGATTTGAACTCTCGATACAGGATTAACCCATATACATGATTTCCAATCATGCTCCTTAAGCCACTCGGACAACACTCCAAATTAACTCCGGCTGTCAGACTCGAACTGACGACATCTTGATTAACAGTCAAGCGCTCTACCAACTGAGCTAAGCCGGAATACTAAAAAGC
>NZ_JACFPK010000005.1:0-201865 GCF_016102025.1 Lactobacillus sp. M0393
AAGATGTCCTCCTTTTTTATGCAATAAAAAACCTATTAACAGCTTACCACATGGATAAGTCATCAACAGGATAAATTATAGAGCCTTTAATCTTAAAGTTTTATTTTCAAGTACATAGTGTGTAAAATGTGCATGTTTAAATTCAATATCGTCATAATAATGAGCAACCTCAATCACTGTACAATCTAAATTTTGAATAATTTTATTTATTTTGTCCGACATTTTTGGATCTAAACTAGAAGTTGCTTCATCAATTAAAATAATTTTTTTATTAAAAAGAAGAGCTCTAGCAATTTCGATTCGCTGCCGTTGTCCACCAGATAAGTTTTTCCCACTTTCACCATAATATCTATTTAAAGCATCGTTACCTAGTTCATTAATCAATCCTACTTTTTCAAGAACAAATAAACAATCTTTAGTTGAGAAATCCTCGCCTAAAGTTAGATTAAAACGCAAAGTATCATTAAATAAGTTGGGATTTTGTCTTATATAAGCAATCCTACCAGATTCGAGAATATTGTTTATTTTACTATTCTTTTCCCTCAAATAAATTTTTCCGCTACTTGGTTTAATAGAACCCTGAATCAAATTAAGTATTGTCGATTTACCAACACCAGAAGCTCCTGTAATCAAAATTTTTTCTCCAAAAGTAATATTTAAATTCAAATTATTGATAATCTGTTTACCATTTGAGTACGTAAAATAAACATTTTCAAAACAAATTTTTGGCTTAATATCTTTCGATATTTTTTTAGGAGCTTTAAATTCAATCATATGTTCACTATAAGATTTTCGAATTTCTTGAGTAGTTTTTATCTTACTAAGATACTCTGAAACTGTTCCTAATGGACCTACGACTCTGTCACTAGCCATAAAAATACCAATCAAAGCTGCAGAAGATATCTTTCTTTGAATAACTAAAAGCAAGCCAATACCAATAGGTAAAATATAACTAACAACTGAAAGAATTGAAGCGACAAAAAAAGTAACAGCTTGCCAGTTATTCATAAGTAAATAAGAATTTTCGGATTCATTTAAATACTTATCTGTATCATTGTACATATACTTTTCAGCTAAATAAGTTTTGATAGTATTGGCTCCATTAAATAAATCAGTTACCTTACTTAAAAATCTACTACTATCTTCCTGCCACTTTGAAGAAGTGGCAGTTAATTTTTTACCAAAAATCTTTGGAGTTATCATAGGTAATAAAGAAAATAAAATAAACAAAATTCCAATAGGTATGCTTAAACTTAAAATATAAATTCCAGAGATTAATGCCATTAACAAAGACGCAAATACTTCAAACATCAGACTAAAGTAATCTGTTTCAACCAATTTAAAATCATTAAATATTTTTGAGACATTATCCGCAGTATCACTACTAAAAGTTGAAGTATTAATTTGCCCATAAATAAAATTACTTTTGAGCTTTACATTAAGCTTTTTTATTGCTAAATTTATTAACATTTTTCTTAAAGTCATTGAAAAATACACAATAGCCATTGCTGAAAAGCTTTTGACAGCATAAAACATTACTTCTAAAAATGTTGAGTTATGATTAAAATTTGCTATAGAAGAAAGTACCTGTGCCAAAACTACTCCATCAAATGATGAAATAATTGTTGTTATTATTATTGAAAATACGAGCCAATTAGGTAACCATCTAATTATGTTTTTTATTTTCATTTTTATCACCGTTGTATATTAAATTAATATATAATACTTAATTGATTGATATTCTATTTTTGGAAAACAAATACCAATACCACCACTTTTCAGGAGTCTTAACTATTATACTGTTTATCAGTCTGTGAATATTATTATTAATCTGTCCTACTGTCATATCTTTTATATTTATCTTGGAATAAAATCTTAATTCATAATGAGGAAAATCATCTATTCTTGTAAAAGTAACTGGTTGTATATTTGAATTATTTCGTTTAGCTAAGGCTGCTAATCCGTACGCTACGGGAAAGAAATTATCTAAATACTTAGTACGATACTTGGGTTTAGGACCTAATGTATATTCTGGAAATTCAAGTATATTTTTTGAATTTTTTAATAAATTATCCAACTTAAAAAGAGCATTAACTGGGTTAGATGTGTCTAAAACTTCTGTTATGTACTTTTTTAAGCTCGATAACATTACATCTAAAATGGACCGCATATGCTCCCCTTCATCACCATTAGCTAATGGAACATTTTGAATTTTTAAACTCGCCAATATTATTGGTATAGAATAAAAATCTCCCCAATGTGGACTAAAAATTATCGTATTTCCTCTCTTAATATCATTTAATTTTTCTTCATTTATAATAATTAAATTATTTTTTAGAAAACACTTTGTCTGAGAAAATAAATAAACAAATATAGCATCAGTTTCTTGAAACAAAATATAGTTAGCCCATTTTTTGCTCAGTGACTCTTGGTTTTTTAAATTAGTAAACTTCATGGCTTTACTTGCAATTGTCACAAGGTCTTGAATATTTTCTTTTTTTCGTTTATTTCAATTTGTCTAATTAAAGAAATTTCTTTCCAAATCAAATCAAGTTGATTACTTTTTTTTAATACTTGGAAAAGACGTTGATCATCTAGATCACTCAAATACATAGAAAAATCATAAATCATTCTGTTGACTCTTTTCTTATCATAGTCTTTCTTATTTGATACAAGTTCATATCAAACTCATTAAAAGAGTTTATCAATAACAAGTTATCATTATTATGGCTCTTTTGCTATACTTTTAGTTTCTGCCTTGATATGATTAAATCACCACAAAATAAATACAAAAAGGTGGAAACTAACATGTACAAAGATTATATCACAGGCCAAACTGCTTTAACACTTAATTTAGACTTTACTATTCCTAATAATCACTTAGCGACCGTGATTGGTTGGTTCGTTGACTCGATCCCAGAAGAAGTTTTGCTGGGTGATACTGCCAAAACTGGGCGGCCTGCTTATCACCCGGCTATGATGCTGAAGATTTTGCTCTTTGCTTATTCTCGCAGAGTGTTTTCAGGCAGAAAGATTGAGCTGCTGCTAGCAGAAAATCTGCCGCTGATGGTATTAGCTGAGCACCAGCAGATTTCATATCATACGATCAATAACTTTAGATCAAGCGACCACGCTAACGAATTGGTTAAGAAAAGCTTCCTTTACTTTACTAATCTTTTAGAGGCAGAAGGCCTGATCAATGAAGGGGCGCTCTTCATTGATGGCACAAAAATTGCAGCTGATGCTAATCGCTATACTTTTGTTTGGCGCAAGGCAGTCGAGAAGTTTCATGAAAAGTTAAAAGGTCAAGCGGTTGAGCTTTATGACGAACTGATTACCAAAGAAGTCGTTAAAGCAATGGCGCAAGAGCAAGTGCAGACCAGCCAAGGTTTGACCGAACTAGCGCGTGAAACCGAAGCTGAGATTGAAAAACTGACTGAGGAAATTGCGCAAGAGCCTAAAGTCATTCCTGGTGGTTCTCCTAAAAAAGCCAGAAGACGTGGTCTTAAGAAGCTGCTTCATCAGCTAAAAAAAGATTATGTTCCTAGAATGAAGAAATATGAAGAAGCAGAAAAAATCTTTGCCGGGCGCAATAGTTATTCTAAGACAGACCATGACACGACTTTCATGCATATGAAAGAAGATCATATGAAGAATGGGCAGCTCAAGCCAGGCTACAATATTCAAGCAGCGACTACGAATCAATATGTAGTTGACTTTGCTTTGTATCCTAATCCAACTGACTTTAAGACCCTAGAACCATTTTTAAAACAAATGACGACACTGGATAAGTTTGACAAGATTGTCGCCGATGCTGGTTATGGCAGTGAATATAACTACTCACTGCTAGAAGACAAGTATTCAAATAAAAAGTACTACATTCCCTATACTATGTACGAAAAGGAACAAACTCGGAAATATAAGAATGATCCGACTAAGCTGATTAACTGGTTCTACAATGAAAAAGACGATTACTACCTTAATCAAAATGGCGTTAAATTCAACTTCAAATATTATAGCCAGCGCCAGGAGCGCTCGACTGGTCAAGTACGTGATTTTAAGGTCTATGAAGCAGATGAAGTACAACTAACGCCGGAACTAGAGCAATTGGCAAAAACCAAAAGCGGATATCAACGCCAAGTACGCTATAATCCTAACTGGCAGTACTTAAAAGAAAAAGCCAAAGCAGTTCTCCAAAGTCCCGAAGGCAGACACAACTATAGCATGAGAAAGTATGATGTCGAGCCCGTTTTCGGGCATTTGAAGAACGTCTTTGGCATGCGCCGAACCCATTTAAGAGGGAAAAAGAAGGTAGAAACCGATGTTGGAATAGCCTTCATGATGATGAATTTAAGCAAATATTGGCACAGAAGCTGGCCTAAGGACTATTCTTTTTTATTCAAGAATAAAAAAAGACAGAAAAAGACGATCAAATTAAGAGTTAAATTGATCGTCTTTTGTTATCTGGGAGTTAGTTTTTTCCCGGACACTTTTTGTTTATATTTTAAAATTATAAAAAGTACTTTATTGTTTCTTTTGTAATAAGAACGTAATATAATTACATTATTATTACTAAAAGATGAAATAATGAGGTATAAAAATGAAAAAGGACTTTCATAAATTTTCTAAAACTGTCATAGCTGCGGCTTTGCTAAGCCTTCCTGTCGGAGCAGTTTTTTCTGTAAACAATGTTGGAGCAAAAACTGTTACAAGCGCAGAAAAACTCTTTCACTATTCTAAAAAGACTTTGTCCAAAAAGTTTGCTAAGGCCGGTTATGTTTTTAAACTAACTGATGCCACAAAGGGAGCCTTATATAAGTCTACTGGTAAACCCTATAGTACTAAAGTCATTAAAAAGATTGTAAAGAACAATACACTTTTTAAAGTTAAAAAAGTTACGCCAATTCATAATGGCATGTTTGTGGATTTAGTTTCAAAAGATGGTAAATATAAGGGTTCTACTACATATCTAACTGGTATATATAACAAAAATACAGAAGATGAAAAGCTGAAACCTTTGGTGCAGGCAGAGCTGGATGTTATGACAGCTAGAGATAATAATAAGCCAACTGCAGAACTATTAGCTAAAGCTGAAACATTAGCTAATGAATTGACAGGACACGAAAAGAAAATCGCACTGACATCTATCAAAGAACTAAAAGAATTCGTTAAGTATGGGACTATGGGAGAAATACCAGTGCTATTAATTGGAAAGTATCCTGATTAATTAAAGGAATAGATCAAGTATAGAATTATGTGGTAATACAGCTACTACTGATTGAAAATTGTTCAAAGACTTATTATAGATAAGATAAATAATATAGTTTAAGTAAAATATAAAGCCTGAAGTATGATTGCTTCGGGCTTTTTTATTAAATAATTGTTTGTATGGCTTGCAGGAAGACGTACTTTTTATTTGAGAAAAAAATTTTTTATTCTGATTGAGAGTTATAATAAAAAAGTAACTAAAATGAAAGGTCAATTAAGGAGTTATAAATGCTATTAGGTTCAATAGAAGCTGGCGGTACCAAGTTTGTTTGTGCAGTCGGCAATGAAAATTATCAAATTAAAGATCAAACAACTTTTCCCACCACGACACCAGAAGAAACTTTACAGAAAACAGTGGATTACTTTAAGCAATTTGCCGTTGATGCCATTGGAATTGCATCTTTTGGACCGATTGAGGTGCGGAAAACAGCACCTAATTATGGCTTTATCACTGATACACCCAAAAAGGGATGGAACAATACTGACTTTGTCGGATTTTTGACTAAAACAATTAAAGTCCCAGTTTTCTTTACTACTGATGTTAATGGTTCGGCTTTTGGGGAATACGTGATGTCACAGTTATCAAATGAAGATGTTGACTCTCTTGTTTACTATACAATTGGTACTGGAGTAGGTGGCGGAGCTATTATTAATGGTAAGTTGGTAGGCTCTTTAGGCCACCCTGAAATGGGTCACGTAAAAGTTAAACGTCATCCAGATGACTTGGATTTTGCAGGAATTTGTCCTTTTCATAAAGATTGCCTGGAAGGTTTAGTTTCAGGTCCTACTTTTGAAGCTCGCCTTAATAAAGCCGGTAAAGATGTGCCGCTTTCAGATCCTGTTTGGGATATTATGAGTTACTACGTAGCTCAGGCTGCCTTGCAAGTCACCTTAATTTTACGACCTGACAAAATTGTTTTTGGCGGCGGTGTTACTAGTGAAAAGTTTCTAGAAAAAGTGCGGCGTGATTTTGCGACATTATTGAATAATTATGTCCACGTGCCGCCATTGGAGCAATACATCACTATGCCGGAAATTAGTAATAATGGTTCTGCGACTGTTGGTGACTTTGCTTTGGCAAAACGGTTATTGAGAGAATAATTCATTTTAGTAATTTTACAAAAATAGCGAAACCTGAAATTAATTTTTTTAATTTCAGGTTTTTATTATGGAACATATTTTTACTCAGTGGATTTCTAGCCTGTACTTTTTTGGATTGTAACCGTATTGTTTTTTAAAATAGGAACTAAAAGACCTAGAATTTGAAAAACCATTTTTAAAGGCAATTTTATTGATTGATAAGTCTGTCATTGTTAAGTCAAAGTATGCATGTTTTAAACGCACTTTAGTTAAGTACTCTGAAAAAGAAATACCTGAATGCTTTTTAAAAAATTTAGAGAAGTATGTGCTAGAGTATGAAAATAATTTGGCAGTTTCCGCTAATGTTATTGGATAATGATAATTTTCTTCTATATAAATCATTATTTTTGATAAAATTTCTTCGTATTTTTGAGAGGTATTGATCATCTGTGTATCAAAATCTCCTACTTTAAATTCGGTCAACAGTAAAAAAATAATGTCATTAATACAAGCTTTTATCCTAAAACTTAGCTCTAGCCCTTGATTTCGTTCTTGAATAATATTTAATTCTTCCATATAATTTCTTAATTTTACTAAGGAAATATAATTTTTATCAGATAGTTTTGTGTCAAATTCATAAGTGCTAAAAATATCTTTATATTCACACAAACACTCTTTTTCAATGGTTAGTCGTAATAGTTGAAATGGCACTTTTGATTTTATTGAATGACTTTTAAGACTATTTATAAAAAGTATTCTATTTTTTGTCAAATTATGATTTTTAGAACCAATTTTAACTGTTGCATTGCCTGAATAGCAAAGTAATAGTTCGAAAGAATTATGCCACCGACTTGATTGTGAAAAATTATTACTTTTATTTGAAATAATATTAGTCGAATATAATTGCTTAACCTTATAGTTCATCGGCATGTAACTCATTTTTGTTTTCCTTACTTAATTATGTTGTAGCAAAAGTTTGCACAAAAGAAACTAATTATTTTGTTTTTGGTAGCGCTTTATTTTAATAAACTAAATTTAGATTAAGTGCTTAATTATTTTTTGTCAAAACAATTTTTTTAGAAAGGAAAAATAGAATGAACGAAAACAAAGCGACATTAACTGACAGATTTACTGCTGTGGCAGCTAAAATTGCTAATATTACTTACCTTAAGATTTTAAGGGATGCTTTCCAAGTTATTATGCCAATGTTTATCTTAGCTGGTATTGGTACATTATTAAATAGTGTAATTTTTCCAGCTTTAACGAATGGCGATTTGTTAGCAAAATTGCAAGTATTTGGAACTTTAATTAGTAATGCAACATTAAATATTTCAGCAATGCTCGTTGCGCCGATGATTTCATATTATTTAGCAAAGGCTAGAAAATTTGATTCCCCAATGTCTGCCGTAATAGTTACAATTGGTAGTTTATTTGCAATTATGCCAATAATTAATCAGGCTACGATAAAAGGCACCGATAAAGTGACAGAAGTTATTGGAGTAGTAACTTTTGACAAAATTGGTACTAACGGTATGTTTGCTGGCATTATTATTGGCTTTGTGGCGACAGAAATTTTTATTAAATTGTCAAAATTAAAGGCTTTAAAAATTAATTTAGGGCAAGGAATTCCTCCTGCTGTTGCTACTAGTTTTGAATTAATGATACCAATTTTCATAACCATTTTAATTATCTGTTTAGTATCAACTCTCTTAGTTGATTTATGGAATACAAGTGTAATTGATTTTATTACAATGGCTATTCAAAAACCTTTAACTAAAGTTGGTAATAGCTTTATTGGTTTTACATTTTTATTTGCGCTTGCGAATTTTGTGTTTTCAATTGGTATTCACCCTTCAACCATTACAAGTTCAATTATGAAAGCTCCTCTTATGGTTGCTATGAATGAGAATATGACTGCAGCAGCAGCTGGTCGTCAAGCTCCTAATATAATTAATTATTCATTTAGACTTGTTTTTGGTCAAATGGGAGGTACGGGTGCTACACTTGGTCTTTTAATCGCTATTTTATTATTTACAAAATATAAGCCGTTTAAACAGGTATCAAAATTAGCTCTTGCTCCTGCAATCTTTAATATTAATGAACCAATTGTATTCGGACTTCCAGTAGTATTTAATGTTTCTTTGATGATTCCCTTTGTGTTGGGGCCAATTATTGGAACAACAATAGGTTACGCAATGACAGCTATAGGTTTTATTAAGCCACTAACAGTATTAGTCCCATGGACTATTCCTCCATTCATTAATGGCTTTTTAGCCAGTGGAGGAGATTGGAAAGTAGTTTTAGTGCAAATTATCATAGTAGCAGTTCACGTTATATTATATCTGCCATTTTTGAAAGTATCAGAAAAGATAGCAAAACAACAAGTTGACTAAATATTTATAGTTTGAGGAGCATCATGAATAGTAAAGTTTTTCCAGAAAATTTTTTATGGGGTGGAGCAGTTGCCGCTAATCAGATAGAAGGTGCCTGGCTTGAAGACGGCAAGCTACCAAGTGTAATTGATACAGTCGTTGGTCTTCACTCCCGAAAACCAAGTATCAAATGGAATCAAAATAAGAAAATATGGGAACTTAATCTAGATCCTACAAAAACTTATTTGACTCATGAAGCGATCGATTTTTACCATCATTTTGACGAAGATTTAGAGCTAATGCATGAGCTTGGCTTGAAAGCTTTTCGAACAAGTATTGCTTGGTCTAGAATTTATCCAAAGGGTGATGAGGATAAACCAAATGACAAAGGATTAGAGTTTTATGATCAGCTTATTGATACCATTATTAGTAAAGGAATGGAACCAATAATAACGTTGAGTCATTATGAAACTCCATTTAATTTGGTAGCTAAATACGGCGGTTGGACTAACCGTAAAATGATCGATTTTTTTATTAAGTATTGTCAAACTGTTTTTCAGCGATATAAAGGCAAAGTTCACTATTGGATGACTTTTAATGAAATTAACAATTTGATGAAATATCCTTATGTAGCGGGTGGTATATTACCGATACCACCTAGAAATCTAGATGATCCTCTATCTGATATAAGTTTAAAAGATTGTTTTCAGGCTAGTCATAACATGTTTGTGGCAAATGCACGAGCTATTCAGATATTAAGAAAGATTGACAGCAAAGCAAAGATGGGACTAATGTGTAGCTTTTCTCAGCTTGCACTATATCCTAATACCCCAAATCCCAAAAATGTTTTTGGTGCTTATCTTTTTACCAGAAAATCATTTTTCTTTAGTGATGTAATGTGCCGGGGACATTATCCTATGTATATTATTCGTTATTGGAAAGAAAGTAATTTAGCTCCAGAAATTGAGCAAGGGGATTTAGAACTAATTCAGAATTTTACATGTGACTATATCGGATTTAGCTATTATAAAAGTAGTGTCTTTGATGTAGATAAAAAAATGAAAGTAGATACTGGAGGGCCGATTGGTATTGAAAATTCCTTTTTAAAGGTGAAAGCACCACAACCTTGGAACTGGCCGATTGATCCCGAAGGGTTACGTTATGTTTTAAACATATTAACCGACCGTTACGAATTACCCCTTTTTATTGTAGAAAATGGTCTAGGTATGGATGAACATCCAGATAAAAAAGGCTGCATTTATGATAAAGAACGATGTGACTATCTTAAGATGCATATAGAGCAAATTGCTAAAGCAATTCAAGATGGTTGCAATGTAATTGGTTACTTATGGTGGGGGCCTATTGACATTGTTTCAGCTGGTACAGGAGAAATGAAAAAACGCTATGGCTTCGTTTACGTTGATAGAAACAATGACGGTAGTGGCACTTTAAAAAGAATCAAAAAATTTAGTTTTAACTATTACAAGCAAATCATTGAATCGAATGGGACAGATCTTTGAGAAAATCGTTAACAAACAAAAACGGCAGAGCTGATACTCTACCGTTTTTTGTATTTCACAATTTTAGTCTAATAAATCAAACTTAAGTGTTGCTAGATTATGACCTTCATTGACCATGTTACCCAGCAGTTCAATAGTGTTGTTGTAAACTTGATCAGCCATCTTTTGGTTGGCCTCAGTTAATAAATCTTCAGCTTCTTTACCTGAAAGACCAGCTGCTTTTTTATCAGTTTCATGTTGAATGAAGTGACATTGTGCCAATGATTTTTGCTCAAAGTCATTTTCTAGTTCACCGTAGACCTTAAAGTTAGTGTCACCCAATTGTGCTGTTAATTTGTTTAACCAGAAAATTTTATTCAAATCGAACTTTGGACCAGTCTGGAAACTGGCTGGTGTGTTGTTGACATTCGTGTAGAATGGGACAAAGCTGTTAAAAGTATTTGGACCAAAGCAAAGCCATTGCACGCCAGCAATTTCTTCAGGCACGTCATTTCTAACTTGCAGGATATGAGTTTCGAAGTTGCGATTAAGGGCAATTGGACGGAAAGTCTTCTTTTGTTCAGGGGTACCTTGATCGCCATAAGGATCAAATGGCGTATCTTGATAGTGAGAACTCTCGATAAAACAAATATCCTCAATACTAATCTTACGGTTAGCATGACAAATAAAAGGTTGGTCTTGATCACTTGGTTTGCCACCGAATTCTGGATCAAAGTAATTGTGAACAAACCAGGCACGTGGATTGTTGTAATGAGCATCTTTAATAGTTGAGCTACCAAAGATATGCCGCATGTTGTAACCATCGCGGTCAGGATTTAAGTGGTATTCCTTAATCAAGTCTTCTAAGGTGTCATCAGCTAAGAAGCCATCTTTACCAAAGTGGAATTCGTCGATATTCAAACGGTTAGGAGCAACAACGTAGGCGTCATCAGGAATACGGCGTGCAATCCAGTGGTGGCCACCAATAGTTTCCAGGTACCAAACCTCATCGTGGTCGGCAAAAGCCATACCATTCATTTCGTAAGTACCGTATTTTTC
Organism: Lactobacillus sp. M0393; assembly: GCF_016102025.1. Taxonomy (NCBI): domain Bacteria; kingdom Bacillati; phylum Bacillota; class Bacilli; order Lactobacillales; family Lactobacillaceae; genus Lactobacillus; species Lactobacillus sp. M0393. The sequence goes on from NZ_JACFPK010000005.1 coordinate 11,279, forward strand.
CAGCAAATAACCAATCCGTTTAACGCCATCAAGGGCACTGTGGATATAAGGCAATGTTAAAGTAACAAAGTCTTCTTCACCAAGTCCACCCTCAGTAACCAGTGGATCAATCCCTTGAATACGTGCGTTAGTGGTAATAGTTTCAGTAGCAGTCATTGCTACGTTTTCTGAGTTAATTCCGGCTGCACCCCAGATGCCGCTTTCGCCAGAAACATCAGGTGCACTGGTATAACGCAAAGGCTTTTCTGCTAAATCTGCATCATCAATCTTTTGGTGACTAATGACACTTTCATAGTGCTTAGGTTGCTTTTCAGGGGTAATAAGTTCAAACCCTTCAGGAATTATTTCACGGCCACCATCTTCACTTCTGGCAATCATAGCTGAACCGTCAATGGTGGCATTTTTGCCGACAAGAATAGTCGTACATTCTGCTTTTTTCATCTTATCTGTCCTTTCAAATTACTTAATCTATATTGTATTAAAAAAGGCGGGCTGTTTGCAAAAAAATGAGTAAACTTAAACCTAAATTATTATTACTTTTACGAAGTTGGGATTTTAACTAAATTCTAATTGATGATTGACGAAAAATGTAAAAGTTGTTTTACTAAAATAGTCAAATAAGTTTGACAGGAGAGTGAACTAGTGAAAAATAGAATTGCTCAATTGCGTAAAAGCAAAGGTACTCACAGGCTCAATTAGCCGAAACTGCTCATGTTACTCGGCAAACAATCAGCGCCATTGAAAATGATAAGTATGATCCATCTTTAGGACTCGCTTTTCAGTTGGTGCAGATATTAGGGGTAACAGTTGATGAATTATTCCTATATGAAGGCGAGAATTAAAATGATTAATACTAAGAAAAACATAATTTATGGTGCGTTTTCATACTGCTACCTTGATTAGCAAAAAACCGGTAAACTACTTTTGTGCTAAGTCGCTGTGGCATTGCCCGCATCTGTGAAATGAAAGAATTAGGCTAATGACTATAGAAAAATTTTTACAAGAAAAATTGCAAGCAGACTTAACAAAGATCACACACGAGTCACAAAACAGCACTTTTGTTGGTGATAGTGCAAAATTTGAGCAAAAAATTTTTGTCAAAGTCTTTGCACAAGCAGGAAAATTTTTAACTGAAAAAGCTGTTAACGAGCAACTAAATACTCGTGTATTAGACTCTTTTGTTGTCAAACAGACGCAACAATTTGTTTTGGTCATGAAAGATTTGGCGCCTTCTGATATTAAAGAAGAAATCAATCCTGATATGGTATTTAACATGGGCATAGAATTGTCTCACTTCCATCAAAAAGTCAAACCATTTTCTGGCATATACCAAAATAATCAACTATTCAATAAGGCAAAACGCGACATTGATAACTTAAATAAGCCCGAAATCAAAAACAAGCTGCTGAAATTGCTAGCACAGTTTACAGCCGAAAGAGCAGGTATTGAAAAAGATTTAACAGTTCATGCAAATACTGTTTTACACGGAGATGTCGGCTTGCGCAATTATAAAATCGTTGCCGGTCATCTTAGTTTAATTGACTTTGAACGAGCGCGCATGGGAGTAAATTATCAAGACTTCATTAAGCTTTTTTACCAGGACTTTGGTTTAAATAAAGAATTGATCGTTTCTTTTGTCAAAGGATATGAAAAATGTGGTCAGAAAGTTGCAATTACTCCAGTGACACAGGCCTTTCTCATTTTTATCACTGCTATTGGAATTATGAAGTATACAGAAAAGATTGTGGATAAGCCATTTGAAAAAATTGGAGAGCAAATGCTTGCAACTTGCAGTTTATTTCTAAATACAGGGAGTTCGGAGGAGAAATTAACCAACATGAATGCTATTATTCTCTAAAAGTAAAAAAGCATCTTCTTACCTGAAGATGCTTTTTTGGGGTAAATAGAATTATCTCAAGGGTAAAGACAATTTCATTTACGTGATATTTGCAGTTTGAGTATTTTGTTTTGCTTTTCTATCACCTCCTTTAAGTAAAAAGTTTAGAATTGTTGCGGATAAGCTAGTAATCACGATGCCGTTGCTTAAAAACAATTGCACAGTAGCCGGTAGATTTTTGAAAAATTGGGGATAAATAGTAACACCGAGTCCCAGTCCAATTGAGATAGCAATAATTAAGACATTGTTATTGTCACTTAAATCAACTTTGGCCAGTGTCTTGATACCTTGAACTGCAATCATAGTGAACATTACGAGCATTGCACCGCCCAAAACTGGGGTAGGGATGATAGTTACCATTGCGCCAATTTTAGGTAACAAACCCATAGCCATTAGTAGACCACCGGCCCAGTAAATCGGACGTTTAGTTTTAATGCCTGATAATTGTAAAAGGCCGACATTCTGCGAAAAAGTGGTATAAGGAAAAGCATTAAATAAACCACCAAAAATCTGCGCGATACCTTCTGCGCGGTAGCCTTTTTTCAAATCTTCTTCAGTTACGTCATGGTGTAAGAGGTCACCGATGGCGAAGAATACGCCAGTTGATTCGACCATTGAGACTAAAGCTATGATGATCATGGTCAGACTGGAAGACCATTCAAATTTCGGCACTCCGAAGTAAAAGAGTTGAGGTAGGTGGAACCAAGATGCTTCCATTACGGGAGTGAATGAAACGAGTCCCATGCAAGCGGCAATACCAGTTCCGGCAACAAGACCGATTAAAACTGAAATTGACCTGATGAATCCTTTAGTCCAAATTTCTAATGCCAAGATGATAAACATGGTGCAAAAGGCTAGAAACAGGTTTTGACCACTGCCAAAACTTTTAGCAGCTGAATTGCCACCACCCATGTTTTGAATTGCGACCGGAACGAGGGTTAATCCAATAGTAGTAATTAATGTGCCTGTTACGACAGGCGGAAAGAATTTTTTGATTTTAGCAAAAACGCCTGAGATTAAAACGACAAAAATCCCGGCAACAATGATGGCACCATACATGTCGTTGATTGAGAATTTCTGCCCAATCATTTGCAAGGGGGCAACCGCCTGAATGGCGCAACCTAAAATGACAGGAAAACCAATACCGAAGTACTTGTTGCGCATTAATTGTAATAGCGTAGCTAGGCCGCACATGAAAATGTCAATTGAAACAAGGTAAGTCATTTGTGCAGGAGAAAATTTTAATGCATTGCCAATTAACAGAGGTACCGCAACAGCACCGGAATACATTGCTAACAGGTGCTGTAAACCTAAAACAGCTGCTTTTTGCTGACTAACTTCTTTTTCTGCCATTAGTTTTCTCCCACAAAACGTACTTGATTGTTAGCTAAACTAGCGATTTCTGCCAATGCTTCAAGGCGATAGCCGTGTTCTTTAATCCAGTCGCTGCCGCCTTGGAAAGTTTTGGCTACTACGATACCAACACCAGCTACCTCAGCACCAGCCTGGTTAGCAATATTAATCATGCCTTTAACTGCTTCACCGTTTGCCAGAAAGTCATCAATAATTAACAGGTGATCATCTTTGTGCAAAAATTTTTGTTCAACACAAATTTGATTAGTGACTTTCTTGGTGTAGGAATAAACATCTGCCCAATAGACAGCATCATTAAGTGTAGCTGGCTTTTTCTTGCGGGCAAAGACCATTGGCACATGTAATTCATAGGCTGCCATTATTCCAGGGGCAATTCCGGAAGCTTCACAGGTCAACACCTTTGTGACACCACTATCCTTAAATAGCCGACTAAATTCTTCTCCGACTTTCTTCATTAGTTCGGGATCTACTTGATGATTTAAAAACGAATTAATTTTTAAAACGTTACCGGGTAGAACTTCTCCGTCACTGCGAATCCGGTCTTCTAATAACTTCACTTTTTCCTCCTTCAAGACAAAAAGGGCTTTTCCTACCAAAACTATGGTAAAAAAAGCCCTTTAAACCAGTATTTTAACTACTTTAAATGCATATTATCCATAGTTCAGAATTTACGGTTCTGAGTAGAAACTGCCGACCACATTACGGCAATATATAGATTTTTATTTTGCTATTGCAAGCATTGTAACAGAGTCGCATAATATGTGCAAGATTAATTTTAAATGAAATTGCGAATTATATTAAGTAAATAGGTATAAATAATTCGTAAAATCTCTCTTTAGAGCTAAAAAATTATTGACCACTGCTGCATTTCTTAGTAAAGTTGATATAGTATGAATTTAGTGAGTAAAGGAGCTTGGATGTCGGTGAAAAAGAATATTAGTGATTTTGATGAAATTATTGTGCTGGATTTTGGTAGTCAATATAATCAACTAATCACACGCAGGTTGCGGGATTTTGGGATTTATTCCGAGTTGTTGCCCCATGATATTAGTATGGACCAAATAAGAAAGATTAATCCCAAAGGGATTATTTTTTCTGGGGGTCCTAACAGTATTTACGACCAAAATGCTTTGAAAGTAGATCCCGCAATTTTTAAGTTGGGCATTCCTATCTTAGGTATTTGTTACGGGATGCAACTGATGACTTCTTATTTAAACGGCAAGGTTGAAAAAGCTGCTAATTCTGAATATGGTCGTGCCGACATCGAGGTTGAAGACACTAACTCCGTTTTATTTGCTGGGCTGCCCAAAGATGAGTATGTGTGGATGAGTCACGGTGATTTGGTCACTAGTACTCCTGCTGGTTTTGAAACAGTCGCTTCAAGTAAGAATTGTCCAATTGCCGCTATCGCTAACGATCAAGCTAAAATGTATGGTATTCAATTCCACGCGGAAGTGCGCAATACGCAGTATGGCCTTGATATTTTGCGTAATTTTGCCTTTAAAGTTTGCGGCGCTACGGCTGATTGGTCAATGACCGATTTTATTGACTTGCAAATTGCTGAAATTAGAAAAACCGTGGGGGATAAGAAAGTAATTCTGGGACTATCTGGCGGGGTAGACTCCAGCGTCACCGCGACACTTTTACACAAAGCGATTGGCAACCAGTTGACAGCCATTTTTGTGGATCACGGCATGTTGCGCAAAAATGAAGGCGATGAAGTAATGGCTGCCTTGAACCGTGATTTAGGCGTTAACATTATTCGGGTAAATGCCCAAGAGCGCTTTTTAAATAAACTGAAGGGTGTCACCGATCCAGAGCAAAAGCGTAAAATCATTGGCAAAGAGTTTATTGAGGTGTTTGCGGATGAAGCAAAGAAAATTAAAGATGTGGACTTTTTAGCCCAAGGCACCCTTTACACTGATGTGATTGAGAGCGGCACAAATACCGCCCAGACAATCAAGTCGCATCATAACGTTGGTGGGTTACCTAAAGATTTACACTTTAAATTAATTGAACCTTTGCGCAAGTTATTTAAGGACGAAGTGCGTGAACTAGGTGAAAAATTAGGCATTCCGCATGATTTAGTTTGGCGGCAGCCATTCCCGGGACCCGGTCTGGGCATTCGCGTTCTCGGCGAAGTAACTGAGGACAAACTCAAGCTTGTGCGTGATAGTGACGCAATCCTGCGAGATGAAATTAAAAAAGCCGGTTTACAGGAAAAAGTATGGCAATACTTCACCGTTTTACTTGGTATCAAATCCGTTGGCGTGATGGGTGACGGTCGCACTTACGACTATACCATTGGTATTCGTGCTGTTACATCAATTGATGGGATGACCGCTGACTTTGCTCGCTTGCCGTGGGATGTTTTACAAAAAATTTCAACGCGCATTGTCGACGAAGTGCCAAACATTAACCGCGTAGTTTATGATGTTACCAGTAAGCCACCATCAACGATTGAATGGGAGTAAGAGGGTAAATTAGCTCTGTTAGCTACTAGCTTTCAGAGCTTTTTATTTTCATTCGCAATTTTTATGAGCGAACATGTTTAATATTTTTATTTTATAAAAATGAGTTAGAAATAGTTTCTTTAGTTGTTTAAAACAAAGTTAATATCATAAAATAATATTAAAGATTGCATTAATGTAAATTTTTGAGGAAAATAGCAGTATAAATGCGTATTAATAAGGGAGGTGTTTTTAATGGTAACTAGATTAGACATAAATCCACGTGTTTTGGCTTATTATATTGACAATTCCGGTGTTTCTAAAGATTATTTACAAATGAAAGTTCAGAATATTGATGCTTTTTTAGACGGCAGTAAAACCCCTACTTTTAATCAACTTTCAAAAATTGCTAAACTTATTGATGTGCCGACTGGCTTGCTGCTTCTTTCAGATCCAGTTGAGGCTGATAAGAATACACTTAAATTTAGAACGATTAATTCAAATCGGATTGAAAAGATTAGTAATGAACTTAGAGATACGATTGTTGAAATGCAAACAAAACAGGATTTTCTGCGAAATGAAATTGATTATGAACTCGATTTTATCGGAAAATATTCAATTAAAAATGCTTACCAGCAAGTTGTAGATGATATTCGTAATTATCTCGATATTCCAATTAACTATCAGAAAAATGCGGGAAAGAATGCGTTGAAATATTTTAGAGATAAAATGAGTCAAATAGGCATTTTTATCTTCTTTAATGGATCGGTAAAAAGCAACACGCATCGAAGTTTGTCGCTAGAAGAATTCAGAGGCTTTGTCTTAAGTGACAAAAAAGCTCCCATTATTTTTGTCAATTCTAAGGATAGCGAAGCAGGTCGATTATTTACACTTGTTCATGAATTAGTTCATCTTTTTCTTGATCAGGAAGAAATATTCAGTTTAGTTGATACAGGATCATACAAGTTTGATCCCACGGAAACTTTTGTTAATAGAGTTACAGCGGAAATATTGCTGCCAAATGAGGAAATTAGAAAACTGAATAACTACGATATTGAATTTTTAGCTCACGAATTTCCTGTTAGTAAATTTGTTATTGTACGTAAATTGTATGACATGAAAATTTTGAAAAAAAATGAATATGATGAAAAAGTTTCACAGCTAAAAGAAGAATTTGCAAAAATCCCGGTAGATAAAAAAACTAGGGGTGGAAACTATGATAATAATATCAGATTTCGTTTTGATCAGACCTTTGTACATTATATTGAAAATGCAATAAAACAAAATAAGATTACTTATACGGACGCTTTTAATATTGCTGGTGTTAGTTATAAATCGTTTAAGATTCTGACGGGGGGCAGAATGTAATGGAAAAATATTTGCTGGATACTAATATCTATATAAATTTTTATGAACGGTATTATCGGGTAAAGTATTTTCCCAGTTTTTGGGCTAAGCTACCTGCCATTTTAAATAAATATGTTGTCATTCCCGAAATTGTGGTCGATGAAAACTACCAAGCCCCTAAATTTAGAAAATGGTTGGATAAAAATTATTTAAAAGAAATAATAAACCATAAAAACTATGCAATACAATGGGCCAAAGTACTACAATATATTGACGACTGTGAATATTATAAAGATGAAGCTTTATCAGCTGACAGAGGATGGGCACATGAGAAAATTGCAGATCCTTGGCTTATTGCTATTGCAAAAGAAGAAAATTTAACCATTGTAACAAGTGAAATTCGGAATCCTAATTTGCACAATCCAAATTGTAATAAGGCCGCAAAAATACCTGATGTGTGCGATGACTTAGATGTTGATTGCATTGACATGAATGATTTCTTTGAGAAAATCAATTTGTGTATTTGAATTTTTAGATCGAGCTAGTTATTTACTAAACTAAAAATAGCAAGAGTTGAAAAACAATCAGAACATAATAAGTTGAGAACAAATTGGTGCTAAACTGATTTGTAAAAATTAAGTTTGTTCTGATTGTTTTTATATATAAGTCTTTGAAAAAAGGAGCAGCAAATATGACGGAAAACGTATTATTTCAACACGGGACTATGCAAATGTTGGTTGAAGGCTTGTTGGAAGGTACTTTACCGCTGTCAGAATTGTTAAAGCACGGCAATATCGGCATTGGAACGGGTGATGGCGTTGATGGTGAAATAGTAATATTGGACGGTGTCGGTTACAAAATAGATGTTAGTGGTCCGGCTGTGAAACTGCCAGATAACTTTAAAGTGACTTATGCTGACGTTAGTTTTGCGGATTATCACAAATTCAAAAGCTATCAAAATGTCGAATTGGCGGAAATGCTAAAAGATGTTTTGACCAAAAATAACGCCCAAAATCAATTTTTCGCAATATTGACTAAAGGTGTTTTCCAAAAAATTCGCACGAGATCTTCTAAAAAATCTCATAAGCCATATCCGTCTCTAGGGAAAATTGCGGAAAATCAAGTCGAATTTGAAACTGAAAATATCACTGGAACAATGATTACTTATTATATTCCATCTGTTTTTCAGGGTGTTGGAGTATCAGGATTTCACAATCATTTTTTGGCCGACGATTTAAGCTTTGGCGGTCATGTTTTGGCAGCTACAGTGAAAGATGTAACAGTCAGCGTTCAGCCAATAGAAGACTTTGAATTGCATTTACCGATAGATAATCAGGAATTTTTAAATGCCAATTTAAGTGACACCAGCAAGTTGGACAATGTTATTTCGAAGTCGGAATAAATTTATTATTAAGATAAAAATAAGGAGTGTTCAACTATAGTTGAAACTATAATTGAGCATTTTTTAATGACTCAAATTTTTTAAAAATAGAGTGGCTAATAATTTTAACAATACACTTCAGAAAGTAAGAATTTACCAAAGAAGTAAAAAACCTTTTAATTACTGTCATTACTGTAAACCAACAAATCAAAAATTAAATACTTTTCCACTAATTCTTTTTAAAGAATTAGTTTTTTATAACCAGCCATTATATTTTGCTTGCTAATTTGACACCCGTACTCATTCATTTTATTATTAGATAAATTTAATAAAATTGATTTAGCATAAAATGAAAGACGCAAGCACATGACATTAAAGGGACTGATTGGCTCCAATAAACGACGAGCAATTTTTATTATCTTACTTTATTTTATTTTCGCTGTTACCGGCTCACTTGACCAATATTTTTTTCAATTTGCAGTTAACGGACTTAGTGTGGGCAACTTGCCTGTTTATATTCGCTGGCAATTAATTGAATTTATCCCGGTAGTTTGTGGTGTATTTATTCTGCCTTTAGCGACTTACCTTTTTAACGCACAGATTCAGGAATATCTTGATCAATTAAGAGGGCAAATGGTAGATCATTTTTATACTGAAAACGATGCGACAGTCGCGCAAATGCAGAATTATCTGCAAAGCAATCTCGACGCTTTAACCAACGATTTTGCTCTGCCCTGGGTTAATGTTCTTAGCAATTTGTTCATCATTTTGCTTTCTGCCGGTGTCCTTTTTAGCTTAAACTGGTCTTTTGTTTTACTAACTGCAATTTTTGTTCTAATTGATTTAAGCTTACCCAAAATAATGGCGCGCATGACTTCAGAGGCAAGTAGAAAAGTGATGCAAAATACCAGTGCCTTTTTAACAGGAATTGGCGAGTGGATCAATGGCTTAAATGAACTACGGAGGTACCATTCATGGACGATCTTAAATAAAGAAATGAGCAGCTACGCTGAGAAGTTGGAAAAGTCTAAAGTCAATCAAATCAATAAAAACTGTGCTTCCAATACAATTAATGGAATTGGCAATACCTTAGGGCAAATGTCCATTGCCTTTTTAGCGGGCATCCTGTTTTTAACTGGTCAAATAAAAATTGGGGCGGCATTAGCTTCGACTTCTTTTGCTTTTGGTATTTTTTCAGCTGTATCCTCCATTACAAGTGCTGCGGTCAAGATTAAATCTACTAAAAATATCAATCAAACTACGGCTAGTTTGATTTCTAACACTAAATCCAAGCCGAATGGATCATCTGCTCAAATTGCTCAAATTGAAATTAAAAATTTGGCGCTTAAATATCCTAATGGTCCAATAATTAAATACCCTGATTTTGTGATCAATAAGGGTGAAAAAGTTTTGCTTACAGGTGACAGCGGAACTGGCAAGTCAACACTGTTCCATGCTCTTTTGGGTAAGATCAAGCCTTATCAAGGACAAATTATTTTTAGAAATAATGCGGGGCAGATTTTTCAACCAAATTTAAACCGGATCAGTTACATTGCTCAAGATCCGCAATTGTTTCCAGGAACAATTGCGGAAAATATCGTGATGTTTCATCGACAATTGTTGGATCAAGTGCCTAATTTAATTAATAAAGTGCAATTGCAAAGCGACATTGCGAGATTTCCCCAGGGGACTGATACCCAAGTTGATTTGGATAAAAACAATTTATCCGGTGGTCAAAGACAAAAGATTATCCTTGCCAGATCAGAAATTTTCGCTGATGAAATTATTTTGCTGGACGAAGCGACAAGTGCCATTGATAGTAAAGCAACTAAGCAAATTATTGCTGAACTTGTTCACACTAATAAGACTTTGATCATGATTGCTCATAATCTTAATTCTGAAGTTAAAAATATGTTTGATAAAACGATTCGGTTATCAAGCCAGAAGGAGAACCACAATGACTTTTAAAAACTTCTTTCATATTAATCGAATTCGTTTCATATTCATTGTGCTTTTTAGCCTTTTGCAACCTTTGGTTTTAATTGGCGCATCATACTTAAATATGTGGGAATTTACCGCTTTGCGCCAGCATGACGGCCAAGCCTGGTTGTTAATCATTACTTTTACAACATTAGCTTATCTTTCGTCGTATGCTTTTGACTGGGGTTCTGAATATTTACTGACACGACAAGTTCAAGAATTTAATCACACTTTAAGAAGCAAAATAGTAAGCCACGTCTATCATGACCGTAAAAATTATCAAAATTCGCAAGTTAAAAATCGCCTGACTAATGATCTTAATACGGTTAACAATCAGTCCTTTAACTTAATTCCTGTCATTTGCAATTTTCTAGGCTATGTTATTTTCTCAGTAATTGCCCTGCTGACTATGCACTGGAGTTTGTTGCTGCTTATCTTAATTTCGGTAGCCGTTTCCCTGATTTTACCCAAAATAATTGAAAAGCCACTGCAAAAAGCTACGGAGAAAGTATCCCATCAAAACAGACAATATTTGGATCTGATTGAAAAATGGTTGAGCGGTATTGCTGAGTTAGAGCGGTATCTTGCTGGCGATAAATTAACTAGCGTGATGCACAAGGGCGCTCAGGATTTAGAAAAAGCCAACCTCAAGCAGACAAGGGAACAACAAGTTCTGTCCATTATTACCAATGGTGTTGCGCAAATTATGATCCTGATATTGTTCGTCTGGACGGGTATTTTAATTAAAAGCGGACTAGTCACGTTTGGTGCGATTGCGGTTATCGGTAATTTTAGCCACTATATTTCGCTGGCAATCGAATACTTGCCATTCTATTTCGGCTTAATTAAGGGCACCAAAACTTTAAGAAATAATGTTACTGCAGCGACTTTACCAGTAAAAACCGATGAACAAAACTTAGCAACACCTTATGCTTTTAGTACAAAAGATTTGGCAGTTAGTTTTCCTAATGGTGAAACTTTGAATTTCCCTGATATCACTGTCAATTATGGTGAAAAAATTTTACTATCAGGTGACAGCGGAACAGGCAAATCAACTTTATTTAAACTACTTTTAGGGATTTTGCCACCGAGTTCGGGGAAAATAGCATTTAAGGATCAAGAGGGAAAAGTGATTAAACCGGATTTAGCTAAAATCGGCTACATTGCCCAAGATCCTGTTTTATTTCCCAGCACCATTAAAAACAATATTACAATGTTCAATCCCAAATTAGACTTGCTGGCCGAACCTGCAGCTCTAGCAGTAGGTTTGGGCGCAGATATTGCCAAGTTTTCTCATGGCTTGAATACAGAAATAAACTTGCAAAAACTAAATGTTTCTGGCGGCCAAAGGCAAAAAATAATTCTTGCGCGCTCGCAAATACATGACAGTAAAATCTTACTGATTGATGAAGGCACAAGTGCAATTGATCAGGCAGGAACCAGAGCAATCCTGCAAGAACTCCTTGAAATGCCAGGCACTGTCATTTTTATCGCCCATAATTTTGATAAAAACCTGCAACTGCTGTTTGACCGCGAGATTCATCTAAGTAAATAGTGATAGTTAAAAGGCGTTAATCAAATTTTTGATTAACACCTTTTTTTATTGTTTCAGTGCAGCAACTGAATCACGCAATTTCATCTCAGGGTGATGTACCACTGAAGCAAATTTCTTACCATTTATTAAAGCTAAAATTCCTTTGCCTGCCTCTTGACCAACGGAAGTTCTCTGATAATTCATAGTCGTCAGGCTAGGGTTTAAGTAAGCAGATGAATCGTAGTTATCGAAACCAACTACAGAAATATCCTGGGGAATTTTGATTTTTAGCTTTTTCAATTTGTCAATGACTAAAACAGCTAATTCATCATGATAACATGCTATTGCTGTAGGCGGTTCGGGACTATTTAAATAGATATCAATTTTTTTACTAATAACAGAGAAAGGATCATGTGAGCTGTACATAATTAAATTACTACTAGCTAAATTAACATTATTTTCCTGATAAGCAGCGATAAAGCCCTTCATCCGTTCGACCCCTTGAAGATCGTCTGTTTGAAAGATACCTAAAATTCGGCGATGATTTTGCTGCAATAAATAAGTTGTCAATTCATTTTCTGACTCTCTATCCGAATTCACAATAGCAGGGAAATTAAATTCAGAGTATTCCGCATTAATAAACAATAAGGGTATTTTGCTTTTTGCAATCCGGCGGTAAATATCGGCATTTTGGCAAGGCTTGGCACTTTCACTGGGTTCAACGATTAAACCGGCCACTTGTGAATCAAGCATTTTAATCAAACTTGATCGTTCAGTTTGAGGATAGTTATGAGTATTAGCTAAAAGCAAAGAATAGCCCTGTGGTTCAATTTCCGAATCAATTTGAGCAATAATCTTGGGAAAAATGTAATCTGCAATGTGAGTACAAATTAATCCGATGGTTTTGCTTTGTGGATTGGCTTGCCATTTTTTATTCCAATCCTGGATGTACATTCCGCTTCCTTGGACTTTGTAGATTAAATGCTCATTTTGCAATTCAGTTAAGGCTTTTCTAACAGCATAACGAGTGACCTTGAAGCGGCGCATTAACTCGTCTTCTGTCGGTAGTTTTTGGTTAACTTCATAATTACCAAATGTTATTTCATTTTTAAGTGTTTCCACAACGTTTATGTAATCGCTTTTCATTGTACAATCTCCTAAAATTCATTTGAATAAATTTTAGCTAATATTTTTAAAATTATTGTTCTTTAATTAAAATCATAACATAGTTCAATTTTAAAAGGTAACTTATATTTATCTTTTGCTGAAATATTGGCATTTTTATAAAGAATAAAGGTATAAACGTAAACAATAAATTTATGCTAAAAAAGCCCAATAAAAATAAATAAAATTTCTAAAATAGCTAAAATGCCGTGAAATTAAGAGTTTAGAAAGCTTAAAAATTTTCAAAAACATTCGAATGAATTTTTAATACTATTGAATTATTCAAATAAAAAATATATCATGAAAGTGCTTTCCAAAGAAAGCTAAGGATAGAATTCTACCGTGAGGAAAGAGGCGTTTAAATGAACATTACTAAAATTGTTCAACTCATTCAAAGGGGGCAAACAGCATTAGGAATTGAATTCGGTTCTACGCAAATTAAGGCAGTTTTAATCAGCCCTGATTTTCAGCCGCTGGCTTCTGGCAGCTTTTCATGGAAAAACAGATTGCAAGATGGTATTTGGACCTATTCTGAAGGAGATATTTTAACTGGTTTAAGGCAAAGTTATGCCCAGTTAGCTGCTATGGTCAGCAGTAAATATCATGTCAAAATTGAAAGAATAGGAGCCATAGGTGTTAGTGCAATGATGCACGGCTATTTGGCGTTTGATACTAATGGCAAACTGCTAGTCCCATTCAGAACATGGCGTAACACCATTACGGAAGATGCAGCAGAAGAACTAACCAAGCTGTTTAACTTTAATATTCCTTTACGTTGGAGCATCGCTCATTTATATCATGCGATACTGCAAAACGAGTATCATGTTAAAGATATTGCTTACATCACAACTTTAGCTGGTTATGTTCACTGGAAATTATCTGGTGAAAAAAATATTGGAGTTGGGGACGCTTCAGGAATGTTTCCAATTGATAGTGATGGTCAGTTTGACCAAACATGTCTTCGCAAATTTTCTAGTTTAGAAAAGGTGAAACAGTATCCGTGGCAAATCGAAGATATTTTACCTCAAGTTTTAAAAGCTGGTGAAGTTGCAGGCTATTTAACTGAAAAAGGGGCTGCTTTACTTGATCCAACTGGTACTTTAAAAGCCGGTAGTGTTATGGCACCACCTGAAGGAGATGCTGGAACCGGCATGATTAGTACCAACAGCGTTAGACTGCGCACAGGAAACATCTCTGTTGGTACATCAGAATTTTCAATGGTTGTTTTAGATAAGCCTTTGCAAAAAGTACACAGGGATATTGATATTGTGACAACTCCCACAGGACTGCCAGTGGCAATGGTTCACATAAATAACTGTTCTTCAGATATTAATGCTTGGTCGCAAGTTTTTAGCGAATTTGCAGGTAGGTTAGGTAAAAATATCAGTGCAGACGAACTATTTAGCACTTTGTTTTTAGATACTACAAAGTCAGATCCTGATGCCGGTGGCATAGTTAACTATAGCTACTTTTCAGGTGAGCCGGTAACGAAGACAACAGAAGGAAGGCCGTTGCTAATTAGAACACCTAACAGCAAATTTACTTTAGCTAATTTTATGTTGGCAGAGCTTTATTCAGCTTTTGCACCACTCAAGATTGGAATGGATATTTTAACTAATGAGGAGAAAGTGACAACGGATGTCATGATTGCTCAAGGTGGACTATTTAAGACGCCTGTTGTGGCTCAACAAGTTTTATCTAATGTTTTGAATATGCCAATTTCCGTTATGACTAATGCTAGTGCTGGTGGTCCTTGGGGTATGGCAATTTTAGCCCAATATGTATCATCCGGTGCTCAAGAAAAGCTGGAGGACTATTTAGATGAGAAGGTTTTTGTTGACTCGGAGATAATGACACTGAGTCCTGAACAAAAAGGAGTTGCAGGTGCGGGCAAGTACATTGAGCGTTACCGTTCGGCTCTATCTTTGGAAAATTCAGCGTCTATTTTGAAAGATGAGGAACGTTAAATGCTGGAGCAACTAAAGGAAGAAGTTTACAAGGCTAATATGCAGTTGCCTCAATTAGGATTAGTTACTTTTACTTGGGGTAACGTTTCTGGAATTGATCGTGATCAAGGATTATTTGTCATTAAGCCCTCAGGAGTTGAATACGATAAGCTAAAACCTGAGGACATGGTGGTAGTTGATTTGGCGGGCAAAGTAGTCGAAGGAAAATTGAATCCATCAAGTGATACTCCCACACACACATATTTATATAATCATTTTCCAAAGATTGGTGGGATTGTTCATACTCATTCACCTTGGGCAGTAGCTTTTGCGGCTGCCAAGATGGATATTCCAGCACTTAACACCACACACGCCGATACTTTTTACACAGATGTTCCAGCAGCTGACGCACTGACAAAAGAAGAAATTGCAGAAGATTACGAAGGCAATACTGGCAAAACTATCGTCCGTACGTTTGATGAGCGCCACTTAGATTATGAAGCTACACCAGGAGCCTTAGTTAGTCAACATGGTCCGTTTTGCTGGGGGCAAACACCAGCCCAGGCTGTTTATAATGCCAAAGTTTTAGAAGTTGTAGCTGAAGAAGACTATCATACGCTGCAATTGACTAGAGCAAACAGCCGGCTGCCCCAATACTTGTTAGACAAGCATTATTACCGTAAGCATGGCAAGGATGCATATTATGGTCAAAATAACGCGCAATCACAGACGCATGCAAAAAGAAGATAAAAATTTAGGAGGAAATAATTATGGAAACTAATACTTATACTAATCCCTTAATAATTCAAAGAGCGGATCCGTATATTTATAAGCATACAGACGGCTACTATTATTTTACAGCCTCTGTACCATCTTATAATCGCATTGAATTAAGAAGAGCAAGAACCCTTGAAGGACTGGCACATGCAGCTCCCAGAACTATTTGGCGTAAACATGATAGTGGAGAAATGAGCCAATTAATATGGGCACCGGAAATTCACTATATTGATGGTAAGTGGTTCATTTACTTCGCTGCAGCAGAAACAAAAGAATTAGATAAAAATGGTATGTTTCAACACAGAATGTTTTGCATCGAATGTGATGAGGGTAACCCGATTACCAAGGAAGAAAATTGGATTGAGCATGGTCAAATAAAGACTGGTATGGACAGCTTTTCATTAGATGCAACCTGTTTTGAATACAAGAATGTCTTGTATTATGTTTGGGCTCAAAAGGATCCAAATATTAAAGGAAATTCAAATATTTATATAGCTGAAATGGAAAATCCATGGACATTAAAGACTAAGCCTGTAATGTTAACCAAGCCTGAGTATGATTGGGAGACAAAGATTTTCTGGGTAAATGAAGGTCCTGCTGTAATTCATCATGGTGATAAGTTCTTCCTTACTTATTCAGCAAGTGCAACTGATGAGAACTATTGTATGGGTATGCTTGTGGCTTCAGACACAGCAGATTTGTTAGACCCTACCAGCTGGAAAAAGAGTTCAAAGCCGGTATTTCAAAGCGATTTAGCACATCACCAATATGGACCTGGTCACAATTCATTTACCAAGGCAGAAGATGATAAGACTGATATTTTAGTTTACCACTGCAGAGACTATACGGATATTAAAGGAGATCCTTTGTACGATCCAAACCGTCATACTAAGATTCAGGCTTTCACTTGGGACGAAAATGGCATGCCTGTTTTTGGTAAACCAGTTCCGTATAACTATCAGTAATAAATAGAGGAGAAAAAATGAATAGTGAAGTAAAAAAAGAAAATAAACATTTTTGGGGTTTCCCGTTTACCCATTTTAGTTACTTCTTTATTTGGGCAACTGTAAATGGTTACTTGACTCTATGGATGGAGCAAGTAGGTCATCTAAATGGCGCGCAATCAGGTCTGGTGTTCTCAATGATGGCAGGAATTTCACTAATCTTCCAGCCTTTCTTTGGAGTAATCTCTGACAAATTGCTTTTCAGGAAAGATTTGATATTAATTATTGGTGTAGTAGGAATTTTTATCGGGCCTTACTTCCAATGGGCTTTCATACCATTAATGAAAATTAATTCATTTTTGGTTGCCTTTGTTACCGGTGTTTTCCTCAGCTTTGTTTTAAATGGTGGTGTTAGTGTAGTTGAACAATACGTTCAGCGTGCTAGTTTAGCCAACGGCTTTGAATATTCCCACTCACGTTTAGGTGGTTCTTTAGCCGGAATTGTGGCTTCATTAGTAGCAGGTCGTCTGTTTCTGTGGAAACCAGATTCAATTTTCTGGATGTGTTCTATTGCTGCTATAATTTTTGTTTGCTTGTTGTTGTTTAGCGATAAAATTAATATGGATAATGCATCAGCTGCCGGTGATACATCTAATTCATTAAATATGCAGATTGTTGGTTCCGTATTTAAGAATAAGAACTTCTGGTATTTATGTATCTTTTATGTTGGTGCATCAGCTATCTTTGATGTTTTTGATCAGCAATTCATTATCTTTTTTAAGACATTCTTTGCTACTGCAGCTCAAGGTACTTTAGTATACAGCTATATGTCATCTGCTCAAACTTTAATCGAATTTATCTTAATGTTTCCAATGCCTTGGATTATCAATAAGATTGGAGCTAAAAAGGGCTTAATTGCTTATGGCTTTTTAACTTGTATTCGTATTTTAGGTTCTGCTTTATCTCCAACTTGGGGTTGGATAGTTGTATTTAGACTGCTGGCTGGTCTGGAAATGCCATTGCTTTTAACTTCAATCATGAAATACATTGCCGGTGCGTTTGATATTAGATTATATGCTACTGTTTATGCATTAGCTTCAAACTTTGCCAAGCAAATATCTGTTTTTATCTTTTCATCAGTAGCAGGTCATATGTATGATGGTTTTGGTTATCAACATACATATGTCATGATGGGTATCTTCGTCTTTGTTATTACTCTCTTTTCAGCATTTGCTTTAAAGAAAGAAGACCCAGTACAAGCTGGTGAAGTTGCAGAAAGTAACGCTTCAAGTAGTACCCAATCAAGTTCTGTGGAGAATAAATAATGGTAAAAGCCTCTTTTAAAATTAATTCAGACAATATAATCGGTAAAATTGACCCACGTATGTGGGGCTCTTTAACTGAGCAGCTAGGTCGTTGTGTTTATAACGGTATTTATCAACCGGATCATCCTTTAGCTAATAAAGATGGTTTTCGCACCGATGTAATTGAAGCTATCAAGAAATTAAAGGTTCCCCTAATTAGATATCCAGGAGGAAACTTTGTTTCAGGCTATAACTGGGAAGATGGCATAGGTCCTAAAGATACAAGACCTGTCAGACTAGATTTAGCATGGAAAAGTATTGAGACCAACCAATTTGGTTTACACGAATTTTTAAATTGGTGCAAATGTATTGGTGCTGAAGCTGATATGGCTATTAATCTAGGTACCCGTGGAATAGATGCCGCTCGCAATTTGATCGAATACTGCAACTTTCCAGGTGGTACTTATTGGAGTGATTTGCGCATTAAGAACGGTCAAAAAGAACCATTCAATATTAAATTATGGAGTCTCGGTAATGAAATGGATGGAGAGTGGCAAATAGGTCATAAAAATGCCCATGAATATGGTAGATTGGCTCATGAAACCGCTAAGGCAATGAAAATAGTTGATCCTTCAATTGAATTAATAGCTTGTGGAAGTTCGCTACATACTATAGATACTTTTGGCTCATGGGAAGAGACTATTTTAGATAACGTTTATGAAGATGTAGACTACTTATCACTTCATCAATATTATGAGGACAATGATCACGATATTAAAAAATTCCTTTCGTCTTCAGTTGATTTGGATAGTTTTATTAGTGAAGTGGTTTCTATTTGTGATGCTGTTAAGGCACGTAAGCGCGTAGATAAGACCATGTATTTGGCTATGGACGAGTGGAATGTTTGGTACCATTCAAAAGAAAATGATGATAAACAAAAACCATGGCAAGTAGCACCACATTTGTTAGAAGATCATTATACATTTGCGGATGCACTTGTGGTAGGTTCACTCGCTCTAACTTTATTAAAGCATGCTGACAGGATTAAGATTGGCTGCTTGGCACAACTGGTAAATGTTATTGCGCCAATTATGACTAACAATGAAGGAACCCCATCAGTATGGTATCAATCAATCTTTTATCCATTTATGCAAATTTCAAACTTTGCACAAGGCGAATCGCTTAAGGTTGATAGTAAAGTAGAAAACTATACTGTAGTAAACAGAGACGTACCATATCTCAGTTCAGCTGTAGCAGTCAACAAAGCAACAAATGAAATAGTCTTATTTATTGAAAATAAGGCTGATGAACCAGCACAGTTTGAATATCAACTCTGCAATTTTCCAAATGTCAGCTTAAAAAAAGCAACTCAATTTGCAGGGTATGATCTTGACGCGACAAATGAAAATCAATTAATGCATATTTCAGATTTAAAAGATGTTGCTATCGACAATAATACTGTGAAAGGAAAACTCGATGCATATTCATGGAATATGATTCGTTTAAGTCTTTAATTAATTATTGTTAAAGCTTAGTTTAGACATTTTTAAAAATAAAAGGAGGACAAATAATGTTAAATGTACCAAAATATGAATTTTGGTTTGCAGTTGGTAGTCAACACCTTTATGGTGAAGAAACCTTGCGCAGTGTAGCTGAAGATGCGCAAAAAATTGCTGACGGTTTAAATGAAAAAGGCAATTTACCTTACAAGGTTGTGTTTAAAAAGGTTTTAACTACAGCTGATGAAATTACCCATTTTATGAAAGAAGTCAATTACAGGGATGAAGTTGCCGGTGTAATCACATGGATGCATACATTTTCACCCGCTAAAAACTGGATTCGCGGTACAAAACTATTACAAAAACCGTTGTTACACTTTGCAACCCAATTTTTAAATTACATTCCTTATGACACAATTGACTTTGACTATATGAACTTGAATCAAAGTGCTCATGGTGATCGTGAATATGGCTATATTAATGCTCGCTTGCAAAAGCATAATAAGATTATCTATGGCTATTGGCAGGATCCAAAGATCATGAAGCAAATTGCTGACTGGGAAAATGTTGCAGTTGCTTATGATGAATCGTTCAATTTAAAAGTTTGCCGCTTTGGTGACACGATGCGGAATGTGGCCGTTACTGAAGGTGATAAGGTTCAAGCTCAAATTCAATTAGGCTGGACTGTTGACTATTACGGTGTTGGCGACTTAGTTGCTGAAATGGCAAAAGTCAAAGAATCTGAAATCGATGACGAATTTGCTGATTTGAAAGCAAAATATATTTTAGTCCAAGGCGCTATGGATCCAGATGCTTACAATAAAACGGTGCGCTACCAGTTAAAACAGTATATTGCAATGAAACATTTCTTGGAGCGCGGTGGCTATACCGCTGTTACCAGCAATTTCGAAGATTTACATGGACTAGAGCAATTACAAGGTTTATCAGCTCAACTGTTAATGCGTGACGGCTATGGCTTTGCAGGTGAAGGTGATTGGAAGACTGCAGCCTTACTGAGAACTTTCAAGATCATGACTCATAATCAAAAGACTGCCTTCATGGAAGATTACACTCTTGATCTGCGTCCGGGTCATGAAGCAATTTTGGGCTCCCACATGCTTGAAGTTGACCCGTCGATTGCCTCTGAAAAGCCACGGGTTGAAGTTCATCCATTGGATATTGGCGGTAAAGCTGATCCGGCCAGATTAGTCTTTTCAGGTTCTGAAGGAGACGCTATTGATGTTACCTTAGCCGACTTTAGAAATAACTTTAAGCTTGTTACTTATGCAGTTGATGCTCATAAGGCTGAAAAAGAAACACCACACTTGCCTGTAGCTAAACAATTATGGACCCCAAAGGTAGGCTTAGAAAAAGGTGCTACTGAGTGGATCAAAGCTGGTGGTGGTCACCATACTGTCTTCTCCTTTGCAGCAACAGAAGGTCAGGTTACTGATCTTGCAACAATGTATGGCATTGACTTATGCAGTATCAAATAAAATCAAATCGCTAACTAATAAATCCCAAACACATACGCTTAAGATTTCTTAGAATAAATACACTATTTCAATAGTATAATTGAAGTAGTGTATTTTAGTAATGCGATCAAGTAAACTGGAGAAAAAGATGGAAGACATTGAGGAAACATTTGAAAATTATCAAGGTAACGAAATCAAAAAAGTTACGTTAAAAAATGATCATGGCATAACAATTTCATGCTTATCGCTGGGAGCTGTCTGGTACGAATTTTTGGTACCAGATAAAAATAAACAACAAAAGAATTTGTTGATGAACTTTGATCATTGTGCAGATTATTATTCTAACGGTTTATGTTGCTGCCAATCAATTGGACGTGTAGCTGGCAGAATTAAAAAAGGCCAGTTCACTTTAGATAGGGTTAATGTGCAAGTTCCCACCAACGAAAATGGCAATACACTGCATGGTGGTAATAACGGCTTTCGCTTTTTAAACTGGCAAGTGCAAACCGCTAAAACTGCTAACAGTGTAAGTGCAATATTTACACACCAGATTAAAGAAGATCATGATGGATTTCCTGGCGATATGCTGGTTACCATTACCTATACTTTAGATAATGAAGATAAAGTAACAATCTCTTATAAAGCTGAAAATGGTACGCAAACAACACTGTTTAATCCTACTTGTCATGCTTACTTTAATTTAAGTGACCAGCCTAATTTAAGTACGCACGAAATTAAGATAAATAGTAAGGAACATTTACAACTTGACCCTGAGTTAATTCCGACTGGAAAAATGCTGGCAAATGCCAATACTCCGTATGATTTTCATGATTTTAACAATTTAGCTGCTGCATTAGAAGCCAATAAAGGTTTCGATGACGCGTTTGTTATTAATGGCACGGAAAATCAAATGAAATCTGTGGCTACTTTGAGAGAAAAAGAAAGTGGCCGTCAAATTACTATTTCAAGTGAAAGCAATTGTTTAGTGATGTATACCATGACGCAGGAGCAAACTGGAGTAAAATTTAAGCGGGATAACGGTTCAATTGCGCAGCCAAGTGAAGCTGTCGCTTTAGAAGCGCAAATATTACCAGATGCAATTAATCACCGAGATTTTGGAGATATTGTTTTACCTGCTAATACTACCAAGAAACATCAAATCGTTTTTGCTTTTGAGCAGCATTAAGTTTCTATCAAATCATATGTGGAAGGCTACTAAATGTAGCCTTTTTTATATTTCATGATTTAATTTCGTCTTTTTGTGTTGAATATTTGGTTGCTTATCTATAAGTTTGCTACAAATTTTTATTTTATTAGTATGATGGCTCTAATTAGAAAAAGGAGATGCCAATTATGCTGATTGAAACAAAAGAACTGACGAAAAAATTTGGTAATAAGGTTGCTGTCAGCAAAGCTAATATTCAAATTAAAGAGGGCCAGCTTGTTGCTTATTTAGGAACAAATGGTGCGGGTAAATCTACCACGATTAATATGCTAACCGGATTATTAAAGCCTACTTCAGGTGTCATTTCATATGCGGCAGATTTGAAAATAGGCTTAGTTTTTCAGAATAGCATTTTAGATAATGAGTTAACGGTTAAAGATAATCTTTATTTAAGAGCAAAGATGTACCGCAACTTTTCCCAGGAGTGGCTTGAACAATTAATTGACTTAATCGGTATTAAAAATTTTTTAAAGCAAAAGTTCGGCACTTTATCAGGCGGTCAAAAGAGAAGGGTAGACATAGCCAGGGCTCTTATTTGTAAACCAAATTTACTGTTTCTAGACGAACCAACTACAGGGCTTGATATTCAAACCAGAAATGCTATTTGGGAATTATTGACCAAACTGCAACAACAACAAGAACTCACTATTTTCTTGACAACGCATTATTTAGAAGAAGCTGAAAATGCTGATCAAATGTACATTTTGGAAAATGGTCGAATCCTAGCTAGTGGTTCTGCTGCAGAAATTAAGAGCCAATATGCTCCTAATAAATTAATACTCACCGTTGGCGATATTCAGTCTTTGAACACTAATCAAAAAGTTATTCGGCTTAATCGTGAGCAAGTTGAAATTGATTCCTTATCAGCGCAAGAAACCATTGAATTATTAAAAAACAATCAAGCAAATATTGCTGACTTTACTTATTCTAAAGGAACGATCAATGATGCGTTTTTGCAGATTACAGGAAAGGAGATACAATAAATGGTTGCTTTGTTTCGCAGAAATTTAAAAATCTATTTTTCTAACATTACTGGTGTAATTATGTCATGCCTCGGTGCACTGATATCTTTCTTTATTTATATTGGCTTTTTGCAAAACAATCTAGAAAAAAGTTGGCAAAATTTACCACATGTTACTAAAATATTAGATTTGTGGATGATAGCCGGTATTGTTGCAGTTTCTGGTATTACTACGGCTTTTCAAGCTCTTGGCCAGCAAGTTACTGATCAAGAAACTCATGCTGTTGCCGATTTTCAACTGACAGGTTTATCACAATTCAAACAAAATCTTGCTTATGTTTTGAGCGGGGGAGTAGTTAGCTTCCTTATGCAAATAATCACGTTTATTGTGATGGCAGCTTATTTTGCACTAGTAGATAAAGTAAAAATTCCTCAAGAAGCATATCTACCTGGGCTTGTATTTATTTTCGTGGGTGCAATTGCAGCAACTTTACTTGATGAGATAATTGTGCTGTTCATGCATTCCAGCACTACTTTTAGCCGATTTTCCGCTGTATTAGGTGCTGCTGCCGGTTTCGCGGTTGCGACTTATTTACCATATGGTATATTGGTTTCTGGAGCACAAAATTTGGTAAAATTAGTACCAAGTAGTTATGAGGCAGCTGCTCTAAGAGGCTTTTTACTTAAGCCAACATTAGCTACTCTCCCCACTAATGTAAAACGGCATTTAATTAATTATTTAGGGATACAGTTCAAAATTAATAGTAACAGGCTAAATAATATGCTTGTTTTGCTATTAATGATTGCAATACTAATTTTAGTGATTATTATGCTTTCGCTTATCACTGATAGAAGGCGCAATAAGTAAAGTGAAGATTGAATTTAAGACGGACTCTGCTTTAAACAAAGAAGACATTGAAGTTGAAATTAAGGCAGCTCAAAAAAGTGAAGTAGTTGATAATTTAATAGATTATTTGCATAAATTCGGCGAAAAGAAATATCATCTTTTACCAATTAAGGTAGAAGACCGCATAGTAACAATTAAACCTACTGAGATTATTAAAGTAGAAATCCAAACAACAGATATCACATTTTATACTACTAAAGACATAATAAAAACCACTGGTCGCTTATATCAGGTACTTGAAAAATTGGGTGATGGGTTTATTCAGGTTTCTAAACATGGCATTATCAATATTAATTTTCTGGAATCGATAGAAGTAGGCTTTGCAGGAAATATGATCGCACTTTTAAAAAATAATTTAAAAGCTGACGTTTCCAGATTATATTTGCCGGCATTAAAAAAAGAATTGGGGCTATAAAAATGAGAAAATTGAGTAATTTCATTAACTATTTCTTTACCGGTGTGGGCTTTGGTGCAGCTACTTATTTGATAATACTGACTTTTGCTTCTCCTAGTATTCCTACCCGTTTAGGTGTTATTTCTGTTTTTATTATTTCAGGGTTAATAGGCATTTTATCAATGATTTTTGCAATGGATGTACCACCTGCTATTGCCTTCAGTGTTCATATCATAGGCACATTTTTACTGGTGTTATTAATGTCTTGGATAAATAAGTGGCCGATTAATTTTTGGTTGATAGGCGTATTTATATTAGTTTATATCGTTATTTGGCTAATTGTTATTTTGTCGCAAGTACACACGGTGAATAAAATCAATTCTAGAATAAAAAAAAGAAATTCTAAAAAATAGAATTGATTAAATTTGCTTTACTTTTTAAATATAAAATATGTTTTAAAATCATAAATCATCAGTTATATTTTATCCTTATGCTCTAAAATTATTGCAATTTAGAATAACAAGTTTAAATTACTTATGTAGGAATAAACAATAGGAATATTATGGTGATCTCAAGAAAATAGCTAAAAATTTAGATAGTATCTAAAAAAAGCATTGAGCAATAAAGCTCAGTGCTCTTTTAGATTAGTAAAAAAATTTAAAGTCAAATCACAAAAAACTCACTTTGCTAATTCTATTTCGTTCTTTTCAGCCACTCTAAAGAAAGGCAAATAGATAAAAATGCCAATCACAATCAATAGAGTTTCAAAAATAACATTTCGCCAATCCATTGAACTAATATAGGCTTGGAAAAAGTACGGTGTGAATGATGGATCAACTATATAGCCTAAACCAATCCAGTGCAAACTTTCTGCCACATAAGTCAAAACTAAGTTAATTATTGGTGCGATTAAAAACGGAATTCCTAGAATAGGATTAAAGCAAATAGGTGCTCCGAAAATGACTGGTTCGTTTATACTACAAATTCCTGGAATAATTGATAATCTACCCAAAACTCGGAATTTTTCCACTTTACTTGTCATCATCAAAAGAACTAATGCCAAAGAATTTCCTGACCCGCCTAAAACTGCAATCCGAAACATTTGTAAATTCATAATATTTGTTGGCATATTTCCCTTGGCAACCAGTGCAGCATTTGCGCCAGTAGCAGCTATTCCAGTAGCGAATATAATGGGGAAAATAACGTTACTACCATTAACTCCGATTAACCAAAGTAGATTTCCAATTGTAACGATTAAAATATAGCCCCACAAGCTGTTAGCAAGAAATGTAGCTGGCGTAAGGCATTTAATTATAAAGGTCGTAAAATCAGAATGTGTAATGCTGACAAGGATTAAATTTGCTCCATAAAAAATGACAATATTTACTAAGAGCGGAATCAAGGAATTGATAAAATTTGCTACCATTGGTGGAATTGTTTCAGGAAGCTTAATTTTCCAATTCTTTTTATCAATTAACTTATTAATATCTACGGATAGAAGTCCAATTATAATCGCTACAAATAATCCATTTGTACCTAAATTGTTTAAACTAATACTATTATTTTTGTTAACGGTAGTTGTGACCATTAGGTAAACCACCATTGAAATCATTCCGTCTGTTTCAGGATGAAAGCGGTGATTTCCTTTGCTGAGTTCATAGGCAATACCAAAGGCACTAATCATCCCGAATATACCCATAGTCATATTGTACGGTAAAGTAATTTGAGCAGAATGGGCTATAGCCCAATATTTCCAACCAGCGATTAATTTAACAAAGAAATTGGCTGTTGCCGGATTATATTTCTCTATTATTATTGGTGGATTTGCTAATATTAGGAAAAATGAACCAATAACTAAAAAGGGCAATCCAAAAAGCATGCCATTAGAAATGGCTTGAAGATGTTTTTCATTTCCTATTTTTTGGCCAATTGGGGTTAAAGTTTTATCAAGTTTGTTAATGATAGAGTATTTTCCCATTTTTTGTTTAGTCATAGTTTTCTCCTATTGAATAAAAGCAGCATTAAACTTGATAAGTGTTAAATTTAAAAGCGTTCTTAATAACCTTACTTTCATCCCAATTTTCTTTGATTTTGTGATATTCCTCCCAATAATTGTTGCTGACTTTAAGTTGTGGGGTAACTTTAGAATCAACTTCCAAAAAATGCATACTGCCACGATGCATTTTTTTACCTCTAGTTGTATGTTTATCCAATGCATAATCTGGTATCTCTGGAACATAGCCTAAAGCAAATTTTTTAATAATAATATTTTTAAGAAGATCGGACGAACGGTCTTTAGTTGATTCACAAAGATAGCGAATTGCGTGAACAAACATCATTGCCCTATCAGGTTCATTATAACTAAAGCTTTTTCTCATTTGGTTAAGACTGTTAATCAATATTGCTGCTTGAGGGTTTCCCATACCGATATCTTCAACTGAAATTGCTTGAAGCCGGCGCCAAAGTTTTTCTTCCATATCTGGAGATGAAATATACATTTCGTAAGCAAATTCACAGGCAGCTCTCTCTTTTCCCTTGCGGATTGATTTTTGCAAAGCAGAAATTACTTCATCTGCAGCCAAGCCATTACGAGTTTTTGTTCTAGCCCAAGGATCAGCTAGAAACTCAGAATTGTTAGTTGGATTGAGATTGTTTTTTTCTTCAGCCATAATATTCCTTTCTTATTTATGAAAAGTTTTATATAAAATTTAAAGTATATAAATTTAGAAAATAAACTAATTTGAAGAATCTAAATAAGCTATTTAATTAGTTGTTAAATAAAACTATTAATTATCTATCCCATTATTTCGACTCACTCTTTTGTGCAAAAGTTATATTTTCTAAACAAATTTATAATAATAAATTAGGTCAAAAAATAAAGATTTTGCACCTTTTTGTGAACATGTTTTTATTTATTAAAAATATGTTTATTTTTAGCCGTTTATTTAATAAAAATAATTCAAAACAAAAAGCTTATGGTATTGAAAATAATTCAAGCATAAGCTATATAGTTAGAAAAATAATTTTAAATTTTTTTATACAAAAGTGTGCTAAAAAAAGGATATTTAATTAAAAAGTTCCTATTAAGCCAAACAAAAAATGTTGTTGAAAGAATAATTGATCGGATTATATAATACATTATGAGTAATAATTTGTTTCAATTTGAGGATATTGGTCATTTTTTAACTTATTGAAACTGTATTTATATTTGTAAAAGGAGAAAAACAGTGAGCATAGAAACAGTTTGTGAAAAGTATCAATTGAATGCAGATGAAAAAAGAATATTAATATACATGAATAAGAATCGCGCAAGTTTAAAAAATATGAGTATTCGAAAATTAGCTAAGAAGACATATTCTTCACCAAGTTTTATTATAAAAACTTGCAAAAAAATGAACTTATCAGGATATTCTGAACTCGTTTTTCTGATAACAGATACACCTGTTTTTCCTAGTAATTTAGAAATGGATTTTCAAATAAAAAAATACACAAAACCTTTTCTAAAGCTCATGAATAAACACAAAAATTCAATGATCATGATTTTAGGGAGTGGATTTTCACAAAATTTAGCAAACTATATGAATGAGTACTTAAATATGAATGGCTTGAGGTGCACGGCAAACTCCCATTTGGAATTGCTGAGAGAAAACGGAAACGTGCTAATTATTGCTATTAGTAATTCCGGAGAGACAAAAAGACTAGCTGAATTATGTGGACAAGCTCACGATAATGGATGTGATGTATTAGCCTTTGTTGGCGACAAAAGTTCTACTATTGCAAAGCATGCTACTCTTACAATAAGTACAGAAACTTTTAACCCTTCATCATTTGACAGTCATTATCCACAGCTATTTTTTGGTACCACATTAATCTATTTTGAATTATTAATGAGTAACTTTCTATTAAATAAATAAAGACGTATAATTTTATTTCAAGTGCTTAATATTATATTTGAGTGGTTTATAAATAGCTTTTAAGTACGATTTTTCTTTTGCACATAAACATAAACCGGCCAGCCACTAAGCGTCAGTAAAATACCTGTAAGTGATAAAAGTGGCTGGGTAAACGTGGTGGTAACAACAATAAATAACGCACCACAGATTGCTAGAATTGGTGGAATAGGGTACCAGGGAGTTTTGTATGGTCGTAAAAGATCTGGTTGTTTTTTACGTAAGATAAGAACTCCTAAAAATAATAAAATTGAAAAAATCCAGGAAACATAGACTAACATGTTTGTT
Source organism: Lactobacillus sp. M0393 (assembly GCF_016102025.1). Lineage (NCBI taxonomy): Bacteria > Bacillati > Bacillota > Bacilli > Lactobacillales > Lactobacillaceae > Lactobacillus > Lactobacillus sp. M0393. The sequence goes on from NZ_JACFPK010000005.1 coordinate 40,076, forward strand.
AATGAGTCAAATGTACCGGAAAAAATCATAATGGTGGCAATTACGCATTCAAAAATCATACTGTTTGTAGGCACGATAGTTTTAGAATTTAGTTTGCTGAAAAAGCCTGCAGCTGGCAGCTTCTTTTCTTTACCTAAAACGTAAGGCATTCTTGATCCCAAAAGAAGGTGTCCATTAATGGCACCAAACACGGATACCAATATTCCTGTAGCGACTAGAGTGCCACCTACACTGCCAAATAGTTTTTTAGCAGTAAGCAGAGCTGTTGTTTGGTTACCTACGACTTTAGACCAGGGGATAACTCTGACATAGCTCCAATTAAGAAGAGTGTAAAAGATTGTTACTCCGAAAAGTCCCCAGATGATCGCTTTGGCCAACGTTTTTGCCGGGTTTTTAATTTCACTGGCTAAATTACCGATACTTAGCCAGCCGTCATAGGCAAAAAGTACGGCCAAAAGAGCTTGCCCAAAAGCCATTGCACCTGAAGCAGAAGAAATGTGTGGTGCTGGAGCACCAGCTAATTGGTTAGGCCCTCTGTAAAACAAAGCAAAAATGATAATTGCCGCAATTGGGAGTAGTTTAATAACTAAAGTTATTTTTTGCACTTGACCGCTCAATTTAGAACCGATCCAATTTATCAATAGGATTGTCAACATGACAATTAGGGCAATTACCGTAGTAGACAAGCCCTTAAAATGTGGTATTTCTTTTAACTGAGTGGCAAACACGATTGAAAGTGCTGCAATATTTGCTGGATAATAGACAATTATCAGAGACCAGCCAAAAAGAAAGGCTATTTTAGGTCCGTAAATTTCTTCCAGATATCTGACAGGTCCACCATCTTTAGGATAAATTGACGCTAATTCAGCTATGCTTAGTCCTGCCATTAGTGTGATAAAACCGGCAAAAGGCCAAACGATGATACTAAGCCATGCATTATGAGTCAATGCGGAGACATTAGCAATTTTAAAAAAAGCACCGCCACCAATCATGGTGCCCATGACAGTTGCTAATGCGGCGAAAAAGTTAAGTTCTCTTTTCATATTTTTACCTTACTTATTTAAGTTAAACTGTATTATATTCTTTCTCTAAGAAAATAAAAAGAACTGTTAACGCCACTTAAGCAAAAATAAATAAAAATTAAATGAAAAAATTACAAAACTCAGGTTTTGTTGCAAGCAGATTTTGATATGATATGATTTGAGTTGAATCAGGCAAAAATTTTATTTTTGAGGAGCAGAAATGAATAAAGTTACAGTTATTGGCAGTATTAATTTGGATACCAACTTACGTGTCAAGCAAATGCCCAGACCCGGTGAAACAATTCATGCTACAGATCACTATTCAGCTGCGGGAGGTAAAGGTGCTAATCAAGCAGTAGCTGCAGCTAGAGCAGGATCTGAGGTAAGTTTTATTGGCGGAGTTGGCGCTGACGCACCAGGAAAAGAAATGCTGAACTTGCTTAAAAGCGAAAATATTGATACTAGTGGCATAATTACTGCCACTAAAGAATCTACTGGTCAAGCATTTATCACGGTTGATGACAATGGTCAAAATTCGATTACTATTTATGCTGGAGCTAATTACGCTTTTGGAGCAAATGAGGTTTTGCAAAACCAAAGTTTAATAAAAAATGCAGATTTTGTTATAGCACAGTTTGAAACACAGCTTGCAGCTACAATTAAGGGCTTTGAAATTGCTCATGAAGCAGGTGTTAGAACAATTTTAAATCCGGCTCCAGGAATGGCTCAAATTCCTGCAGAATTACTGAAACTGACCGACATCATTACACCAAATGAAACAGAGGCTGAAACTATTACAGGCGTTAAAGTAACTGTTGAAAAAGCCGCACAAAAGGCTGCTGCTAAATTGCACGAGCAAGGCGTGGGTACAGTTATCATTACTATTGGCGATAAGGGTGCATTTTATTCTTATCAAAGTAAAAATGAGCTCATTCCTGCTTTTAAAGTTAAAGCTGTCGATACTACAGCTGCTGGTGACACATTTATTGGGGCAATGGCAAGTGTGTTGCACCCAGATCTGTCCAATTTAAAAGAAGCCATTCTTTTTGCCAATAAAGCCTCGTCACTTACCGTTCAAAAGTACGGTGCCCAACCTTCAATTCCTTATAGAAAAGATATTAAATAAAAACCCAAAAGTATTTGTCTTTTAAAGATTAAGATTCAAAAATTTTTTCTTTAAATTGTAACCTTGAAAGCCCTATCTTTGTATAATAGAGGAGTAATTGAGTTTGGCTGACAATATGTCAGATATTTTAAGGGAGAGGTACTTAATTATGACAACAAAAATAGGTATTATTGGTGACGGTCACGTTGGTTGCACTGTTGCTCACGAATTAATAATTTCAGGATTAGTCGATGACTTGGTAATGATCGACGTTAATGAAGGCAAAGTCAAAGCCGACGCAATTGATTTTGAGGATGCTATGGCTAATTTGCCAAATCATGCCAACATTATTGTTAATGACTATGACGCATTGAAAGATGCCGACATTGTCATTAGCACTTTAGGTAAAATATCTTTAGAAACACAAGGCGATCGTTTTCAAGAATTGGAATATAATAAAAAACAGCTGAGTCCGATTACAGAGTCTATTAAAAATAGCGGCTTCAACGGAATTTTGATTGTTATTTCCAATCCGGTAGATGCAATTACCAGTCTTTATCAGCAACTAACAGGCTTACCAAAAGAGCATGTGATAGGAACTGGAACTTTGCTAGATACAGCCAGGATGAAGAAAGTTGTTGCTAAAAAGTTTAACGTCGACCCTCGTTCTGTGAGTGGCTTTGCACTAGGTGAACATGGTAATTCGCAATTTACTGCCTGGTCAACTGTAAAAGTATTCGAAAAGCCTATAACTGAACTAGCTAAGAATGAGTCATGGCAACCAAGTGACCTTGAGGATGAAATTAGATTCGGTGGCCAAACTGTTTTTATGGGTAAGCATTACACTAACTATGGAGTTTCCGCTGCTGGCGTTAGAATTGTTCGTGCTGTTTTGACAGATTCTCGGACTGAATTGCCTGTTTCGAGTTATCAAGAAAAATACGGTACATATATGTCTTATCCAGCAATTGTTGGCCGCGAGGGAATTGTCCGCAAGATTGATTTACAATTAACTGCGGCAGAAGAAGAATTATTGCAAAAGTCTGCTGCAGCAATTAAGGAAAAATCACAGGCTTAAAATTAAAAAAGTCAGTTTATATGATAATACCCCCAAATTGTGAACAAATTTGGGGGTATTATTGTGGTTAAATTATTAATAATCAATTCAAAAAATTATACTCTAAAAACGGTGCTCAACTTATTAAGCTAATGCTTGAGTAACTTGACTCTTTTTATTAGGTAAATCTTCAAAGCCTAAAACTAAAGTCATAACAAAAGACACAACTGCAGCAATAATCATAGCAATGATAGCTGTCCATAAATTATTTAAATTATTAGGATTTGCTGGATTAATCCACATTGGTAGGGTAATTAGTCCTGGCGTCATAAAAACATATGCATTTAACCCCATGAAGCCCGCATATAGTCCCCCACAAAATCCACCAATCATACAGGCATACATTGGTTTACGCAAACGCAGTGTGACACCATATAAACATGGTTCAGTTATACCAGCAAAAAGCGCTGTTAAACCTGCTGAAATCGCAGTACCTCTAAGCTCTGAATTTTTTGTTTTGAACGCAATTGCTAAAGTTGCAGATGCTTGGGTGATATTATGCATAAGCGTTAAAGCTCTAGTTAATGGATCTACACCATTTTTATTAATTGCCTCGAGTCCAGCAATTGCCAGTGCTGAGTGCATACCGGTTGTGACTATCCAAAAATAAACTAGCGCTAACAAGGCCAATGACAAAGGTCCTAATTTGCCACTTAAGAAAAAGACAATTTTAGATAAGGCAAAAGATACTGCCGTCATTGCAGGACCTATGGCTATCAATGTTAACGGAACAATAATTAGGATGGTTAATAATGGTGACATAAAAGGCTTAATGGAATTCAACAAGTGCTTATCTAAGAAGCGCTGGATATATGACATTATCCAAATTGCCATGATTGCTGGAATAATAGTGCTGCCATAACTAATAGACATTACTGGTAGTCCAAAGATAGATAACGGCTTACCGCTTGCCACCAATTTGATAAAAGTTGGATTTAATAATGCACATCCAACTAGCGCTGCCAGGTAAGAGTTGGCTTTGAATTGTTTTGCTGCTGCTAAGGCTACAAAAACTGGTAAGAAATAAAAGGCAGAATCAAATATTAACAACAAAATTTGATAAGTCATATCCTTTTCGGATACGAGATGCACCATTTTAGCAATTAAAATTAAACATTTTCCCATACCACCTGCTACTAATACTGGTATTAGAGGAGTGATACATCCAACAATCGCACTTAAAACTTTAGAAATTATGTTTGTATGTTCTTTACTTTGGATTTTAGGTACTTCTTGGGCTTCAGAATTGTTGCCATTTTCGATTGCTATTAATTCTTGAAAAGCGTTATAGACATCATCAACACGATTACCAATGACTATTTGAATTTGGTCTCCCTGCTTAACAACACCTATTACTCCAGAAATTAATTTGATTTTTTCAATATTTATTAATTCTGAATTTTTAGGAATTATTCGTAAACGAGTCGCGCAATGCCAAGTTTTTTCTATATTCTGTTTTCCGCCAACCAGTGGCAATATAGCTTGAGCAATTTCTTTACTATTCATTATTAGTTCCTTCTTTCTCAAACAAATTTTTCCCTTGAGAATCAATTACTTGCCGATACCAATAAAAGCTTTTTTTAGGCCAGCGTCGTTGTGATCCCTGTCCTTTATTATTACGATCGACATAAATAAAACCATATCTTTTATCCATTTCTGCCGTGGAGGAGCTGACAATATCTATCAATCCCCAAACCAAATAGCCTATTACTTCAATGTGGTCTACGTTAATTACTTTTTCTAGCTGGACAAGATGTTGTTGATGATAGCTGATTCGATAATCGTCAATAATACTTTTATCATCATTTACAACATCTTGCGCCCCTAGGCCATTTTCAACAATAAACAGAGGAACCTGAAAGCGATTATATAAATCTTGACAGAGAATTCTTAATCCTAGAGGGTCTATTTGCCAACCCCAATCGCTTTGCTTCAAATAAGGATTGCTTTTACCCTTAATTGTGTTACCTTCTACTTGGGCTACATTTTTTTCTGTTCCAACAGTTACTGACATGTAATAGCTAAAGGCTAAATAATCACAAGTACCTGTAGAAATTGTTTTTAAGTCCTGATTAGTGATATCTAAATTTAGATCTTCTGTTAACATCTTGAAGGTCGATCTGGGGTAGCTTCCTTTTATTTGAACGTCACCAGACAAGTATGTATAATGTCTTAATTGCTGTGCCAGCATGCTATCTTGCGGTTTACAAGAATAAGGATATGCGGTCAAGCCTGTAATCATACAACCAAAGTGTGCTTGAGGATCAATTTTTCTGCCATATTCAACAATCTTTGCACTAGCAACATACTGATTGTGCATTGCTTGGTACTCATTCTTTTTGGTAATCAAGTTAGCTGTTAACCCTGCACTAACAAAAGGATGCCTTAGCACACTGTCTATTTCATTAAATGGTATCCAATAATTCACTAAGTCATGAAATAAATCGATTGCTGTTGTAGCAAAATGGATAAAACTTGCCATGACTTCACGACTAGTCCAGCCGTTATTTTCAACTACTAGTTTAATTGGCATTTCATAGTGTGATAATGTGACAACAGGTTCAATATTATGATCTCGTAAAGTTTTAAATAAATTACGGTAATAAGTAACAGCTTTATTATTAGGTTTAGATTCACTTCCCGTGGGAAATAATCTTGTCCAGGCAATTGACATTCGAAAAGCATTAATATGCATCTGTGAAAGTAAGGCAATGTCATCCTGATAATTATGATAAAAATCAATCCTAGACCTTTTAGGGTAATATTGGTCATTTTGATCTTTTAAAAAATCATTGATTTTTTCAACTGAAAGATGATTTTGATCAGTAGCATTACATTGCATAATATCAGCAGTTGAGGGGCCTTTTCCGTCTTCATTCCAAGCTCCTTCAGATTGATTAGCTGAAATGGCACCGCCCCATAAAAATTTTTTAGGAAATAACTTTGTCCTTTTCATACAGAAACCTCTAAACTTTTCAATATATGTTAACGCTAACATTATGGCTAAACTTTATCATTAAATTCAGTTATGTGCAATGGCACAATGTATGAAAATATATTGTGCAAAAGATCAATTAGGAGAATAATATGCTTGATATAGACACACTTATTAAATTAAATTATCAAAAAATGACGCGGCAAGAACGAAAAGTAGCTGATAATTTAATCAAATATCCCAGATTTGCTCTCGAAAAAAATATTTCAAATTTAGCTCTGAGCATAAATGTCTCTCGTAATACCATTACAAGGTTTTGCAAGGCGCTTGGTTTTAGCGGATACGCGGAATTTAAATATGAATATAGTAAATTTATCAATCGCAATCTACGAAATAAAACCAGTTGTAATAATAATTTTATTCATGAAATAGTCACCACATATAAAGACAAAATCGGAGAGATTGAAACAAAAGGGAAACTTGAAAATAAAGATATTATGCAGTTAGCAAAAAGTATTGTTCAAGGCAAGCCACTAAAAATTATAGGAACGGGTAAATCAAGTCCGGTAGCTCAGCAAATGAAATATAGTTTACAAACTCTGGGTATTTATGCTCAAATAATGGATTCAATCTACTATTCTAATGATTTTAGCTATTTGTTTAATAAAGATGATGTAGTTTTAGTTTATACTGTGTCTGGGCACAGCATTCTAACTAATGCTGTTATGAAGGGTGCAATAGAGAAAAAAGCTAATGTCTACATGGTTACAACAAATGAAAACATTGATGCACCTTTGAAATCACTTTTCGTATTGCCTAATGTTAGTGTTAATAACTCTTTTTTATTCAGTAATCATACCTTTTTCTACATTTTTAATGATATTTTATGTAATTATATTGATATTTTGCTAAATAATGAAAGCTTGTAAGTATAGGGAAAAATTATCAATCATTTACAAAAAGCGTTAAGCGTAACTCAAGATAATTTGGGAATGCTTAACGCTTTTTATATGCAGAATTGAATTTTGTGAACGAGTAATCAATTCAATTAATTGACAAAAAGTAAGTAAGCGCATAGCATTAGAGACACTTATAGTTGCTAACAAAAAGGAAGTGAAAATAAGGAGAAGGCAAGTCTGACTATAAAAGGGAAAATAACAGTGATTCCTGATAAAAGTAGTTGGAACTTAGTTTTTCACTTGTTGCGATGGTGTTAGCAATTATGACATTTAAATCTGCGAATAAATCTGATTCGTAGATTTTTTGTTTTTCTGACTGCTTGATTCTCTAACTCTTAGATCAGGTCGTCTACTTAAAAGTGGGAGGTAAAAAATGAGTTGGCAGATAATTACACAGAGTTTGCCTATTTTTTTGAAAGCCTTTGAGTTGACCCTTTGGCTATCGTGTGAGGGAATTGTGTGCTCAATCCTCGTGGGTATTTTTTGCAGTTTAGTGCAGTATTTTAAAGTGCCCGTTTTGCATCAAATAGTCACAGCCTATGTGGAATTGGCACGAAATACACCTTTATTGATCCAATTATTTTTTCTATATTATGCTTTTCCAGTCATTGGCTTAAAAATGTCGGCTCAAACTTGCGGGATTATCGGTCTGGTATTCTTGGGTGGAGCATACATGGCTGAAGGCTTTACAGGCGGTTTTGCCGGGGTCAGTCCAAGTCAAATTGATGATGGCAAAGCCCTAGGGATGAATAACTTGCAATTAGCACGTTATGTGGTCTTTCCACAGGGTTTTGCTTTGAGTATGCCAGCCTTAACGGCTAACGTGATCTTCTTAATCAAAGAGACATCAATCTTTTCGGTTATTGCAATTCCCGAGCTGACTAACACTGCTTTGGACTTGATCGGGCTGTATTACCGTTCCAATGAATATCTACTGGTATTGGTCATAGCCTATGCCATTATTTTGATTCCGGTTATTTTGCTTTTAAACTATTTAGAAAGGAAGGTTCGCTATGGCACATTCGGCGATTAATGTTTTGTTTACCGGTAATAACTTCAGTAGAATTTTGCAAGGCCTGTGGACCTCCGTTTGGATTGCTGGGGTTAGCTTAATAATTGGCTTAATTTTGGGCACGCTTTTAGGAATATTGCGGACTTTACCTAATAAAATAATGCGCTTCATTTTACGACTGTATCTGGAATTTTTTAGAATAGTTCCCACAATCGTATTACTCTTCTTATTTTATTATATTTTGCCACGTACCTTCCATATTAACTGGCCAGCTAGTTGGATGGCGGTTTTAGCATTTTCTTTATGGGTTGCAGCTGAATTTAGCGATATTGTTCGTGGCGCACTTGAATCAGTTCCACTTGTGCAAAAAGAATCGGGCTTGGCTTTAGGCTTAAGCAGAATGCAACTCTTGCGCTATGTCTTATTACCTCAAGCTGTGCAATTGGAACTACCGGCAACTATTAATCTGGCAACAAGAGTAATCAAAACGACTTCTTTATTAATGATGATCAGCATCATGGACGTGATTGCTATTGGTCAACAGATTATTGAAGCTAATAATCAAAAATATCCAACAGCCGTTTTTTGGATTTATGGTCTGATTTTCTTCCTGTATTTCATAATAGATTATCCGTTATCAAAATGGTCTAAACGTTTAGCGGCAAAGCAGAATAGGTGAGGCAAATGACAAAAGAAGTTTTACGAGTTGAACATTTAAATAAGTTTTATGGCGATTGGCAGGCTTTGCATGATATTAGTTTCACCCTTCATCAAGGCGAAGTTTTGACATTATTAGGACCTTCCGGCTCTGGCAAAAGTACGCTAATCAGGTGCCTAAATGGTTTAGAAGATTTCAAGAGTGGCACGATTTATTTTAAGGGTGAGAAAATTGCAGCCACTTCCAAAAACTGGCAAGAGTTACGCCAAAAAATTGGCATGGTTTTTCAAAGTTATGATTTATTTCCCAATTTTACGGTTCTTGAAAATATTTTGTTAGCGCCAGTAAAGGTGCAAAAAAGAGCTGAAGATGAAGTTAAAAAAGAAGCTTTAAAGCTGCTAAAACGCGTTGGGTTAGAAAAGTACGTTAATTCTTATCCCCGTGAACTGTCTGGTGGACAAAAGCAAAGAATTGCTATTGTTAGGGCGTTAGCCATGCATCCCGAAATAATGCTGTTTGATGAAGTTACAGCTTCTCTTGATCCCGAAATGGTTCGAGGAGTTTTACAAATTATGACTGACTTATCCCAAGTTGATCATATGACAATGATTATTGTGACCCACGAAATGAATTTTGCGCGTCAAATAGCAGATCAGGTTTTATTTCTTGAAAATGGCAAAATTTTAGAAAACACGCCAGGGAAAGAATTTTTTAAACATCCCCAAACAGATAGGGCACGCGCTTTCTTAACAAGTATGGATTTTTAAGGAGAAAATAATGCAGAAAAATAAAAATAGAAATATTATCATCACCGTTTTAATTGTCTTGATAATTGTAGTGGCAGCTTTTTTTGGCATTAAGTCAACAAATAATAATAGTAACAAAGCTAATGAAAGCAGTGTGAGTGCAATTAAAAAGCGGGGCACGTTACGAGTTGCCGTATTTGGCGATTTACCGCCATATGGTTGGGTTGATGACAATGGTAATCGCGTAGGCTACGACGTTCGTCTTGCTCGCCAAATGGCTAAGGATATGGGTGTTAAGGTTAAATTTACCCAAGTAAATGCCAATAATCGTGTTGATACTTTAAATTCGAATAAAGCCGATATAGTTTTAGCTAACTTCACTGAAACACCAGAACGTAAACAAGTCGTTGATTTTGCAAAACCATACATGAAAGTATCCGTTGGGGTTATTTCACCTAAGAATGCTCCGATTACAAGTGCCAAACAGTTAAAGGGCAAAAATTTAATTGTAAATAAGGGCACAACAGCAGAAAATTACTTCACAAAAAAAGGCGGAGTTGATTTACTGAAATTTGATTCCAAAACGCAGCAGTTTAATGCTTTTAAAAACAAACGTGCTGTCGCTTTAGCGGATGACAATTCATACCTCTATGCTTGGGTCAAAAAGAATCCTAATTATACAGTCGGAATTAAAAACATTGGTCCTAATCAATTTATTGCCCCCGCAGTTAAACAAGGGAATAAGTCACTTTTAAACTGGACTAATAAAGAAATCACTAGATTGGCAGACAAAAAGTTCTTCACAGATGACTATAATAAAGAACTCAAACCATATTTTGGCAAGGAAGTTAAACCAAGCGACATTGTTTTAAATTAACTCTGCTGCTATAATAAATAAGTCTTGAATTTTACTATTAAAAATGTTAAGGTATTAAGCGTTAATCGATTAATCTATGACTTGAAATAGGAGTCATGGCAAAGGAGTAATAAATATGAAACAAGGTATTCATCCAGATTACCAACAAGTAGTCTTTATGGATTCAGCAACTGGTGCTAAATTTGTTGCTGGCTCAACATTAAAGTCCAAAGAAACAGTGGATTATGAAGGTAAAACTTACCCATTGATTCGTGTTGAAATTACTTCGGATTCTCACCCATTCTATACTGGCAAGCAAAAGTTTGCTCAGGCCGATGGTCGAATCGAAAAGTTCAACAAGAAGTATGGCATGAACAACAAGTAATATCTTCAATCTGGTGGAAGGCAGTCCCATTGGGGCTGCTTTTTTATGTAAAGCCTAATTGTTATACTACATAAATAAGGAGTATAATTAACTACTTCAGCAAAAACTCTTTTCGGCTAGGAGATAAAAAGATGAAAATGCAACTGGCAGAGATAGCCAAAGCAATAAATTCAAAGTGTGAAGGCAACGATCAGACCGTTATTACTTCTGTTGCCTTTGATTCTAGAAAAATCGCCGCTGGTGGATTATTTGTCCCACTAAAGGGCGAAAGAGACGGTCATGACTTTATCAGCAGCGCAATTAGCAACGGTGCAAGTGCCACATTATGGCAGAAGGATCATCCCAATAAACCCGACAATATTGCAGTTTTAGAAGTGGATGATCCATTAAGCAGTATGCAGCAATTGGCCCAATATTATTTAAATAAAGTCAATCCTACTGTAGTTGCCATTACAGGTTCAAATGGTAAGACTACGACCAAAGATATGACGGCAGCAGTTTTAGCAAAAAGGTTTAATGTGCATAAAACTGCTGCTAACTTTAACAATGAAATTGGCGTACCCATGACAATTTTAGATATGAAACCAAATACTGAAATCTTGGTTTTGGAAATGGGGATGGATCATGCAGGGCAACTTCATCAACTAAGTAAACTAACCCGCCCTGATGTCACTGTCATTACAATGATTGGTGAGGCTCACATTGAATTTTTAGGTTCTCGTGCTGGAATTGCTGATGCCAAGATGGAAATTACCGATTTCTTACGCGAAGATGGTGAGTTCATATATAACGGGGATGAACCGCTTTTACGTGAACGGGCGGCAAAAATACCACAAGCAAAAGTTACCTTTGGTTTTGCAAAAAATGATACAGTTTATGCAACAGGTTATCGCAGTTACAAGCATCATGCTACTTTTACGATTAATAATTCTGCTCATAAATTTACTATTCCTATGATTGGCAAACATAATGTTTCTAATGCACTTTCGGCTCTTTGTGTTGGCAGGCATTTTGGTGAAAGTGATGAAGAAATTGCCACAGCCTTAGAAAAGTTCACTCCGACAGCGGATAGAATGGAATGGGAAAAAGGCGATGTAGGAGAAGATATTATGAGCGATGTTTATAATTCCAATCCTACTGCTGTGCGTGCCGTGATAACCAGTTTTGGTCAGATCCAGGTTCCAGCTGGAAGTCGCAGGATCGCCGTTTTGGGTGATATGTTAGAATTAGGCCAAAGATCTGCCAAGCTTCACGCTGGGCTGGCAGATTGTCTTGACCCGCAGGTAATTAATGAAGTTTATTTGTATGGTACAGAAATGAAAAATCTGGCAAATGCACTTAAAGAAAAGTATAAACCAGAGAATTTGCATTATTATACCCCAGAACAAATGCAACACATGGTTTCAGATTTAAGAAATGATATTAAGCCGAATGACATTGTTGTTTTAAAGGGTTCGCATGGAATGCACCTGGAAAAAGTAGTAAAACGGCTTAGATAAGGAGAATTTAGTGAAATTTTCAGAATTAGGATTAAAAGATGAGCTTTTAAAAGCAATTAAGCGCTCAGGCTTTGAAGAAGCAACACCAATACAAGAGCAAACAATTCCTTTGGCTTTAGAAGGCAGGGATGTAATTGGTCAAGCTCAGACAGGTACTGGTAAGACTGCGGCCTTTGCGCTGCCTATCTTGCAGAACTTAGATAAGCATAATAAGGTAATTCAGGCTTTAATTATTGAACCTACTCGTGAATTGGCCATTCAAACTCAGGAAGAACTGTTCAGACTGGGTCGCGATGAGAATGCTCGCGTGCAAGTTGTTTACGGCGGCGCTGATATTGGACGGCAAATTCGTTCACTTAAAAATCATGTGCCTGCGATTTTAGTAGGTACACCGGGAAGATTACTTGACCACTTAAAGCGCAAGACAATTGACTTAGAAAATGTTAATACCATTGTTTTAGATGAAGCTGATGAAATGCTGGACATGGGTTTTATCCAAGACATTGAAAGTATTTTAGGCTATGTTAAAAACCGGAAACAGACACTACTGTTTAGTGCGACGATGCCTAAACCGATTTTGAACATTAGTGAAAAGTTTATGCATAATCCGGAAATTGTACGGATTAAAACTAAAGAACTAACTGCAGATTTAATTGATCAATACTTTGTTCGGGCAAAAGATTCAGAAAAATTTGACATCATGTGCCGTTTGATTGATGTTGAAAGCCCAGATCTGGCAGTAGTATTTGTTAGAACTAAACGCCGTGTTGACGAAGTTACCAGGGGACTTCAGGCCCGTGGCTACAATGCAGCGGGAATTCACGGTGATTTGACCCAAGCTCGCAGACTTACTGTTTTAAAAAGGTTCCGTGCTGGTAAACTAGATATTTTAGTTGCTACAGACGTGGCTGCACGTGGATTGGATATTTCGGGCGTTACTCACGTCTATAATTACGATATTCCGCAAGACCCCGACTCTTATGTTCACCGCATCGGTCGTACCGGCCGTGCCGGACAAAATGGTAGTTCAATCACTTTTGTTACGCCAAATGAAATTGGTTATATGCGTACAATAGAGCAATTAACCAAGAAAAAGATGACTCCTTTGCGTCCGCCATCTGATGATCAGGCTTTAAGGGGCCAACTTAAAGTGGCTAAATCTAAGATAGAAGACATAATGAAAGATGATCTATCTAAATATACTGATGATGCCAACGAATTATTAGAAAATTATTCAGCAGTTGATTTGGTATCAGCTTTTCTGAAGAATTTGTCAAAAGATTCTTCAAATGTTGAGGTCAAAATTAGTTCTGAAAAACCATTGCCGTATAAGGGTAATGGTCGTGGTGGCCGCGGTCGCTATAGTCATGGCAGAAATAGTCGTGGAGGCTATCGCGGTGATCGTAACCGCAGCCGCGGCAATTATCGTGGAGGCCATTCTCGCCGCTCCGGTAATGGCAAAAATTTTATTATTAAAAATAAAAAAGGGTAATGTTTTTACTAAAAAGAGTTGTGACAGTTTACAACTCTTTTTTGCTAATATACTTTTATTATTGTGAGGATAAGAAAATGATTGTTGGAGTTGGCATTGACGCTGTTGAAATTGAGCGAGTTAAAAAGATAGTAGCCAAAGGGGATAACTTTGCCCGCAAAGTTTTGACCCCAAAAGAATTTGCCCAATACCAAAAACTAGCAGGCAGACGCAAAGTAGAATATTTAGGCGGCCGCTTTTCAATTAAGGAATCTTTTGTTAAAGCACTGGGAACCGGTTTTAGCAAAGAAGTTGGTCTGCAAGATATAGAAACTTTATGGGATAAAGTAGGACATCCGGTCACAACCTCACCTAAATTTGCCGGCAAGATTTTTCCTAGTATTACTCATGATAGACATGAGATAGTTACATTAATTGTTTTGGAGAAGTAAGAAATGGTACCTGGAATTCATAGACCTGCAGCTGTGTGTGTCGATTTAGCTGCAATAAGACAAAATATTCAAGAAGAAATTAAACATTTGGCGCCAGGACAAAAACTGTTTGCCGTTGTTAAAGCAAATGCATATGGCCATGGTGCAGTAAGAGTAGCTCAAGAAGCAGTTAAGGCAGGTGCCAGCGGCTTTTGTGTTGCCATTTTAGATGAAGCTCTGGAATTAAGACAAGCCGGAATAGTCCAGCCAATTTTGGTACTGGGCGTTACGCCCGTAAAGTATGCCTCACTTGCAGCTGTGAATGGTGTCTCATTAGCTGTGCCTAACTTAAAGTGGCTCAAGGCAGTCGAATCTAACTTGATTCAAGATCAGCTGCAACTAAAAATTCATTTGGCAGTAGATTCCGGAATGGGACGCATTGGTTTTAGTGGAGATGATGAATTTATTGCCGCAAATGAATTATTATTAAATAATCCCAATTTTGATGTTGAAGGGCTGTTTACGCACTTTGCCTCCGCAGACAGCAGCGATGATTCATATTTTCAAGTGCAAGTCACGCGCTTTAACCACTTTAAAAAATTGTTGAAAATAAAACCCAAATGGATTCATGTAGACAACACTGCAGCCAGTGTTTTTGATAAAAAAGTTCATAGTGATCTGGTTCGTTTTGGTATTGGCATATACGGCCTGAATCCGTCCTCAAATCCTGCAAGTGCTGACTTAGAAACCGCAATTAAGTTAAAGCCGGCTATGTCTTTTGTTAGTGAACTGGTACAAGTCCATACTATTCACAAGGGTCAGGGTGTAGGTTATGGTTCAACATACATTGCTGACGAGGATCAAATTATTGGTACAGTTCCAGTAGGTTATGCTGATGGTTTTATTCGCAAATTTCAGGGTTTTAAAATTAAAGTTGGTTCTGAATACTGTCCTATTGTCGGTCGCATTTGCATGGATCAGTTAATGGTGCAATTGCCCTATGAAATGGCAGTAGGAACTAAAGTAGTTTTGATATCAAATGATCCGGTAGCGCCAAATTCTCTCAAAAAAGCTGCTGACTATGTTGACAGCATTCATTATGAAGTTGCTTGTTTACTAGATGATCGTTTGCCAAGAAAATATTATAATTGACAATAAATAAAAGCACATCGTCTCGATGTGCTTTTATAGTAGCAAAAATTAATTGCTTTCGTCTTGGTTAATGTAAACACCAGGATTTTCATCACTCATAAGGGTCATACCGGCCTGTAAGTCTTCAATTTCAGCGACAACATAACCTTTCTTTTCAAGACGTTTAACGATTTCTTTTAAAACGTCTTCGGTGAGCCCAGCAGGTAATGTAAATAAAATACGTCTTACAGCATTATCTGTTTTACCAGCAGTAGGTGCGTCCAGGCTCATTACACCCGCTATTGCACAGTACTTACTGATAATTTTGCTCATTTTTGCTAAATTACCCCTTGAATTATCAGTTAAAACAGTGAGAACATACGACCCATTTTTAATATTCCAGGCATCTGATAACATATCGAGCAATCTTGAGTGCGTCAAAATACCATAGAATTTGTTCTCTTCGTCTAACACTGAAATGTAAGGCAAGTCCTTAATTGTGAAGAAAACTTTAAAGAAAGGCGAATTAACCTTGATAGTTTTAGTGGCATTTTTTAATAAGTAGGTAACTGGCAAATTCATATCCTTACCTTGAGATTTATGGCGGTAGATATGCATTTTATAAATATTACCACGGAAAATTGTGCCAGTGTCGTCCAAGATTGGCACACATCGGAATCCAGAATCTTCCAAAGTTTTTAAAGCTTCTTCAAGCGTAGCGTGTTCGTTGACTGTGGTTAAATAATCTTTTTTAATAACCAAAGATTTGATTAGCATTAAACTGCCTCCGTTGTAAAAATAATCTAAACGATTATATCATATAAATGAAAAAATTAGATTAAATGAAAATTAAAAGAAAAACATTATTCAAATTGATTTTAGCACTTGCCGTACAAATTAAAAAGCCTAATTAATCAATGAAATCAAAGTGTAATAGTCTTTATGGAAACCAGACCGATTGATTGTGCTATCATTAATAAGACTATAAATAAGGGGAAGTTAAATGAAAATTATAGCAGGTCTAGGTAATCCAGGCAAAAAATATGATGGAACAAAACATAATACAGGCTTTATGGCTTTAGATCACTTTTTACAAAAAAATGCTTTAAATTTGGAAAGAGCAAAGTTTGAAGGTAAATATACTAAACAAAAAATAGCGGGAATTGACGTGATTTTACTTGAACCACAAACTTTTATGAATGATTCAGGCAGATCTGTAGCCCAATTTGCTCATTTTTTCAAAGTTGAGCCCCAAGACATTTTGATTGTTCATGATGACATGGACATGCCATTAGGTAAAATCCGTATTCGTGCAAATGGCAAATCTGGAGGTCATAATGGTATTAAAAGTATTATTCGTGATTTAGGCACCAATAATTTTAACAGACTGAAAATTGGTATCCGCCATCCAGCAAACGTAACAGAAGCAAGTGTAGTCTCCTGGGTTTTATCACCGTTTAATACTGAACAAAAACAGTTGATGGATGAAGCTTTTGCCACAGCTAGTGAAGTCATAACTGACTTTATTGCAGGCAAAAGCCCACAGTATTTAATGAATAAATATAATTAAAATGCGTTTAACTAACATTATAGAAAAAGATCATGATCTGATAAATTTTATTGCTAATACTAGCAACACCAAAAATTCTTTGATCACCGGAGCTAATGCCGGTGCTTTTGATTTGCTTTTGTGCCAAATAGTTGAAACTTTAAAAAAGCCGCTAGTGGTTTTTGAAGAAAATGAAAACAAGGCCCAAAAACTATATAGTGAACTTAATGCAATTATGCCTGAAGACAGAGTGCAAATTTTTCCAGTAGATGCATCGATAGCGACTCAAACGGCAGTTACTTCGCCTGATGAATTAAGTAGTCGTATTCAGGCGCTTAACTTTTTGCTGAGTCAGAACCAGGGCATCGTGATTACTACTCCGCAGGGCTTACAGTATAAATTGTCTAAACCGCAAGAATACCAAGCAGCAAGACGGGAGTTTGAGCCCGAAAAAGAATTTGATTTAGCTGAACTGACTAATTGGTTTGTGCAGGTAGGCTTTCGCCGCGAAAATCTGGTAGCTAAACCTGGCGAATTTGCATTACGAGGAGATATTCTAGATGTTTACCCACTTGACCGCGAAAATCCTGTCAGAATTGAATTTTTTGGTGACGAAATTGATACTATAAAAGAATTTGATTTAGCCAGTCAACGCAGTCAAAAGCAGATTGATAAAATAGTCGTTACTGCTGCTCAAGATCGCGTTTTTGCCGCTGATAATTTTAAACGTGCTGCACAGAAGATAGCAAAAGCTATGGCAGATTCTCCTGCTGGTGAAAAGGAAGTTAAGGAACATTTTGCGGAGTCCTTAGACGAATTAAATAGCGGTTCATTACCTCAAAACTACACTTTTTTAACAGACTTTCTGATTGATAATCCTGATAATCTCCTTGATTATTTAGCAAGTTCTGGCTTGGTTCTGCTTGATGACTGGCCGTTAATTGAGCAGGCTGTTAAAACAGTAGATGAACAGAATGCCGGTTTTATTGCTGATGAACTAAAAACTGGTGCTATGATACCTGGCCAACAGCTATACAGTGACTTTCATAGAAATTGGGCGCAAGATAAACATAGTCACCTTTATTTTTCATTATTTCAACGCAGTATTGGTCGCGTTAAGCTAGGGCAATTATTTGACTGGCAGACAAGAGAACCTGAGCAGTTTTTCAGTCAGATGCCTCTTATCAAGTCTGAAATAGCATCATATCAGAAAAAACAGCAAACGGTAATTTTGCAGGCAGATAATAATAAGAGGGCAAAACAAATTAGTCAGACGATGGCTGAGTTTGGCATGGATGTGGCAATTGTTAAGCCAGATGACCTAGTCGAGAAGCAAACGCAAATTGTGGTTGGCGAGTTTGCCAGCGGCTTTAATTTACCCAATAATAATCTGGTTTATTTAACTGAACGAGAACTTTTTAACAAAGTAACGCACCACAGTCGCCGTATTAAAACCATGGAAAATGCCCAAAGACTGCGCAGTTATACTGAATTGAAACCAGGCGACTATGTTGTTCACGTTAATCATGGAATTGGCCGCTTTGAAGGTATAAAAACTTTAGAAAATAATGGTGTCAAAAGAGACTATATTACTATTACCTACCAACATGGTGATCAATTATTTGTTCCCGCTGACCAGCTGAAATTAGTGCAAAAATATGTTGCTTCTGAAGGCAAAAGACCACATGTTAACAAGCTAGGTGGTAGTGAATGGGCAAAGACCAAGAGTAGAGTTCAATCTAAGGTCGAAGATATTGCCGATGAATTAATAGATTTGTATGCCAAAAGAGAAGCGGAAAAGGGCTTTGCTTTTTCAAAAGACGATGATTTGCAACGGCAGTTTGAAGATGCTTTTCCTTATGTCGAAACTCCGGACCAACTGCGTTCAATTAAGGAAATCAAACATGACATGGAACAAGAAAGGCCGATGGACAGGCTACTTGTGGGTGATGTTGGCTTTGGTAAAACTGAAGTAGCCTTAAGAGCAGCGTTTAAAGCGATTGAAGATAACAAGCAAGTTGCCTTTTTGGTACCTACAACAATTTTGGCACAGCAACATTATGAAACTATCCATGACCGGTTTAAAAATTTCCCCGTCAATTATGCTGTTTTATCCCGTTTTCAAACTCCAGCTGAAGCCAAAAAAATTACTGAAGGTTTAAGAAATGGCAAGATTGATCTAGTGGTTGGAACGCATAGATTATTGTCAAAAGATGTTAAGTTCAAAGACTTAGGCTTACTCATTGTTGATGAAGAGCAAAGATTTGGCGTAAAGCACAAAGAGAGGCTTAAAGAACTGAAAACCAACATCGATGTTTTAACGCTGACTGCAACACCGATTCCTCGTACGCTGCACATGTCAATGATTGGTGTGAGGGATTTATCAGTTATGGAAACCCCGCCATCCAATCGTTACCCGATTCAAACCTATGTAATGGAACAAATACCAAGCGTTGTTAAGGAAGCCTGTCTGCGGGAAATTCAGCGTGGAGGACAAGTCTTCTATTTGCATAATCGTATTGGTGATATTGGTGATGTTGTGCTGGAACTCGAAGCTCTCATGCCTACAGCCAGGATTGTCAGTGTTCATGGCCGTATGAGTAAAAACCAAATGGAAGATATTCTGTATCGGTTTTTAAATAGAGAATTTGATATCTTGGTTACAACTACCATCATTGAAACCGGAATAGACATGCCGAATGTCAATACCATGTTAATTGAAAATGCAGATCATTATGGCTTAAGTCAGCTTTACCAGTTGCGTGGCAGAATTGGTCGTAGTGCTCGCTTGGCGTACGCTTATTTTTTATATCAGCCCAATAAGGTTCTGACAGAAATTGGAGAAAAAAGGTTGGATGCCATACGTGATTTTACCGAACTTGGATCAGGATTCAAAATTGCTATGCGTGATTTGTCAATTCGTGGAGCTGGCAATATGCTTGGAGCAGAGCAGCATGGCTTTATTGACAGTGTCGGGTATGATCTGTATTCACAAATGCTTTCTGATGCAATTAAAAATCGGAAAAACAAAAAGAAAGTCAGAAAGAGCAACGCTGAAATTGATATGGGACTTGAAGCATACATTCCAGAAAAATATATTAGTGATCAAGAAGAAAAAATCGAATTTTATAAGAAAATTAAATCTGCCAGTCCTGCTGATATCGAGCAAATTAAAGATGAGTTAATTGATCGCTTTGGTAATTATCCTGAACCGGTCGAAAATTTACTGGCAATTTCACAGTTAAAGGCTGAAGCAGATTTAGCACAGGTCAGAAATATTACCAAAATTAATAACCAGCAGGTAAAAGTTGAATTTGGATTAGAAGCTTCAAAAGAATTACAGGGACCTAATATTTTTAAGGCTCTTGAACATGTTTCATTTAAAGCAAAAATCAATCTTTCTCCGGCTAACAGGCTGATTGTGTTGTTGGAACTTCCTGATAATCTGCATCAGAGACAATTGTTTACTAATTTAATTACTTTTATGACAGCTGCCAGTGATATTATTCAAAGATAGGAGAAAAAATGAGAATTGATAAATTTTTAAAAGTTTCCAGACTAGTTAAAAGGCGTCCGATAGCTAAAGAAATGGCTGATCAGGGTCGAATTAAGGTAAATGATCACGTGGTTAAATCCAGTTATGGCGTTAAGATTGGCGATATTATCGAAGTAGGTTATGGTTCTAAACAGGTAAAAGCTAAGGTTTGTGCAATTAAAGAAACTACTAAAAAAGCAGAAGCCAGTGAATTATATGAATTAATAAATTAGTTTGGTCTTTAATGACATTTATAGGTGGTCTTGTTATAATTAAAATAGTATTTGTTTTTGGTAGTAGAGGTCAAAATTATGAACGGTCCACGTATATACAATTCAGTTAGCCCGGAGGAGCAACTGGCTCGTCTGAAGCGTAAACAAGAAAAAAGAGCAAAAGAAGTCCACCGTGTAAGACGTAATCGCATTGTTGCGTTTTTCGTTGCTATTTTTGCGTTTTTAGGAGTACAGATTGGCGTTACGCACTCTCAGACAGAACATATTAACAGTCAAGTGCGGACTTCTAAGAAGGAATTGAAGAAAATAAATAATCAAAAACAAGTTTTATTAGCTAAGCGCAATGACTTGAAGGATAGTGATTACGTGGCTAAACTGGTTCGTTCTAAATTTTTGTACTCTAAGCCAAACGAAACAATTTACAATTTACCTGAAGGAAAAAACAATAATTAATGAAATATCAAGTTGGACAGAGAGTTACAGGTATTATCAATAATATTAATGACTTAGGCATCTTTGTCACTCTTTCTCATCATCAAACAGGGCTAATTCATCATAGTGATTTTAACAATAATTGGTTGCGGGAAAAGAATAATTATCGTGTTGGAGAACAGATTCGCGTAGTTGTCCTTCATAATTATAAAGGCAAAATCGCCCTTTCAAGAATGAGGGTTAATGATCCGGATTTAATTGATCATACTAACCCTTTTTCTAATACTAAAATGGCAGATTTTACCAAGACTTTAACGCAAACTGTGAATGATGCCCAAAAAGAAATAAAAAAATTAGAACAAGATTTGGTCAGTTATGCGGATTGATGACTTTTTTAAGATAAATCATTTGCCGCTGGCTGCTAAAACCCTTGTAGTTGCAGTTAGTGGTGGACCAGATTCATTAGCTTTATTGGACTTGTTATACCAAATAAAGGAGCAATACCGTTTTAGACTGCTGGCAGCTCATTTGGATCATCAACTTCGGCTTGACTCTTTTAAAGAAGAAAAAGTAATTTCTGCATATTGTCAAAATAAAAGTATCGAGTTAATTAATGAAAAATGGCCTAAATGTTTACAACCTATAGTTGGCGTTGAAGCTGCTGCCAGAAAATATCGTTATGATTTTTTAGTTAAAATAATGCGCAATTATCAGGGAGATTATTTACTAACGGCACATCATATGGATGACTTGCTTGAAAATATTCTACTTAAATTTATTCGCTCTGGTAATCCTAGTGAAATGAACAGCTTGAAGGCAATTAGCAAAATGCAGGGAATGACTTTGCTAAGGCCCCTTTTGAATATTCAAAAAGCTGATTTATTAAAATATGATAAAAGGAACCACATACCATACGTAATCGATCAAACTAATAATGAGGACGATACTTTGCGCAACAAGTTGCGTCATCATGTGATTCCTTTATTAAAAAAAGAAAATAAGCAAATTGGTCAAAATGCTCTTAGATTTAGTAAAGAGGTTAGTTTGCTAACATCAATCGTCGATGAAAGATTTGCTCAGTTTGACCAGCCGAAAAAGTTTTTAAATGTAGCATATCGTCTAAAAACTAGTGCTCTCAAACAATTGAATAGTGAGCAAAAGCAGGCTTTTTGGCAACATTTTATATGGCAGACCTGGCAGGAGCGAGTCAATCAAAATTTGGCGAATTATACGTTACTTGTTTATCAAGGCTTTTTTTATCTTTTTAAACAGTTGCCAGCTAGGCCAGCAAATAAAGAAATTATTCTCGATCAAGTATTTTCATTTAATAAGCGTAAATTTTTGCTTTCTTTAAAAGCAGACAAACCCTATAAATTGCTTGGAAGTTTTGGGGCAACTAATAAAAAGCAATTAACCACAGGGTCAATTTTACCCGGAACAAAGCTTTTATTAAAAGATGGCAGCCATGTAAAGAGCAAGAAAAAGTTTGCTCAAAGTGGTATTCCGAATATATTGCGGCCATACTGTTTGACTATTTATGATGGTGATAAAGTGGTTTTCATTGAACAGACTTATTCTAATCAGCAAGTGTGTTCTGGTGAAAAATGCTTTTATTTATATGAAGATAATTGATAAAAATTTTTAAATTATTAGAGTACAGATGAAATTTGTGATAAACTTTTATTCGTATATCTCTAGAAACTTTGCGGAGGTTTTATATGAAAAATAACCGGAATCGGCTGTTTTCAAACGGTTTATTCTATATAGTTGTTTTCCTGCTTTTAATAGGAGGAATCAACTGGGCAATTGGCGGATCAAATAATTCTGGTAGCAGTGAGAATATTAGTTACTCTGAATTTGTAAGTGATTTGCGTAAGGGAAAAGTTAAAAACTTTAATGTTCAACCTGCAAATGGTGTTTATACTGTTTCAGGTAGCTATAAAGAAACACAAGAAAGTAAAAACCAGTCAGATAGTAATTTTGATTTTTTTAATGGCAATTCAGGATCAAAAGTAACACGGTTTTCCACTACGATGCTACAAAATGATTCCAGCGTATCCAACGTGCAAAGACTAGCTCAAAAGAGCGGTACTAAGATGACGACTCAGGGTGAGTCACAATCTGGAAACTGGATCTCGACTATTGTCATGCTTGTGCCGACCATTCTTTTCATAGTTATGCTTTGGATGATGGTCAGTCAAAGTGGCGGAGGCCGAGGCGGCAACGGCGGAATTATGAATTTTGGTCGTTCTCATGTTAAGCCTGAGGATCCCAAGAAGAATAAAGTGCGCTTTTCTGATGTTGCCGGCGAAGAGGAGGAAAAGCAGGAACTGGTAGAAGTGGTTGAATTCTTAAAGAATCCGGCTAAATTTACCAAGTTAGGCGCTAAGATACCTTCAGGTGTTTTACTTGAGGGTCCTCCGGGTACTGGTAAGACATTGCTGGCTCGTGCCGTAGCGGGAGAAGCAAATGTTCCTTTCTTCTCAATTTCAGGTTCAGACTTTGTTGAAATGTTTGTCGGTGTTGGTGCCAGTCGTGTACGTGACTTGTTTACTAATGCCAAGAAAAACGCACCAAGTATTATTTTCATAGATGAAATTGATGCTATTGGGCGCAGACGTGGTGGTAATGCCAGTGGCGGCGGTAACGATGAACGTGAACAGACTTTGAACCAGTTGTTAGTTGAGATGGACGGCTTTGAAGGCAATGAAGGCGTTATTGTTATTGCAGCTACCAACCGTTCTGACGTATTGGATCCAGCTCTATTGCGGCCAGGTCGTTTTGACAGAAAAGTATTAGTTGGTACACCTGATGTTAGAGGCCGTGAAGCTATTTTGCGCGTTCACGCTAAGAATATGCCTTTGGCCGATGATGTTGATTTAAAGGAAATTGCTCGTCAAACACCAGGTTTTGTTGGTGCAGACCTAGCTAACTTACTTAATGAAGCTGCACTGCTAGCAGCCAGACGAAACGGTAATAATATTACTGCTGCAGATTTGGATGAAGCTGAAGACCGTGTCATTGCGGGTCCTGCTAAGAGAAACAGTTTGATTTCTCAAAAGGAAAGACGCAGAGTTGCCTTTCACGAGGCTGGTCACTCCATTTGTGGTTTAGTGCTTAGTGATTCAAGAACGGTGCGTAAAGTTACTATCGTGCCTCACGGCAGAACAGGTGGCTATAACTTGATGTTGCCTAAAGATGATCAGTTCCTGCTAACCAAGAAGCAGTTAATGGAACAAATCGTTGGTCTGATGGGTGGTCGTGCTGGTGAAGAGGTTGTAGTTGGAGACCAGTCAACAGGTGCTTCTAATGACTTCGAACAAGCCACACAGATTGCCCACAGCATGGTGGTTAATTACGGAATGACTGACTCATTAGGAATGGTGGAACTTGAAAAAGAGGGCGAAACTAATCCTTATGGTTTTAAACCGTATAGTGAAGCAACTTCAGCTAAAATTGACGAGGCGGTTAAGAAATTACTTGATGAGGCCCACGCTAAAGCAGTTGAAATTGTTAAAAACAACCGTGAAAAACATCGCATTATAGCTGAAGCTTTACTTAAGTATGAAACTTTAGATGAAAAGCAGATTATGTCTCTGTACACAACTGGCAAGATGCCTGAAAAAACGGAGCAAGAATATCCAAGCGAATCCAAAGCATCAACTTATGAAGAAGCTAAGGCTGCTGCTGAAAAGAAAGAAAACCAATCGCAGAAGAAAAATACTGTAAATTCCGAAAAGGCGCAGGAAGAAAGAGATGTCTTTCTAGAGTCACCCGCCCAAAAGAATGAGGAAGCAGAAGAAAGTAATCCTGAGAATCCAGAAAAAGCTGAATTCCCCAAAGAGTCTGAGCTAGATTCAGAAGAAAAAACATCTGATTTTAAATCTTCTGAGTCAGAAAAGGATTCTGTGGATCAGCAAGATTCAAAGGATAATGATAATTCACATAGTGAAGATGATCATCCTCAAGAATAATAATTAATAGGGCCTACTTTAGGCTCTATTTTTTTAGGAGAATAAAATGAGTGATTATTTAATTAAAGCAATTGATAAGACTAAAAATTTACGTTTGTTAACGATTACTGCCAAGGATTTGGTTCAAGAAGCACAAACCCGGCATGATACTTGGTCAGCTTCTTCCGCTGTTCTTGGACGTACTTTGCTCGCGGGTGTTTTACTGGCAGGAGCAGAGCTCACAGATAAGGAAGAATTGACGATCAGACTTTTGGGCAATGGTCCAGTAGGTCCAACGATAGTCACAGCCAAATCAGACTTAACTGTTAAGGGTTATGTTAAAAATCCCCATATTGCTTTACCACCAAAAGAAAATGGTCATATTGATGTTAAAAAAGCCGTCGGTGCAGGATGGCTTGAAGTTACTAAAGATTTGGGCTTAAAAGAGCCCTATACGGGTCAAGTACCTATTGTTTCTGGTGAGATTGCAGAAGATATTGCATATTATTTAACCAAATCTGAGCAGATTCCTTCGGCTGTTGGCTTGTCAGTTTTTGTTAATCCCAATAATACTATAGGTGAGGCAAGTGGATTTATGCTGCAAGCATTGCCGGGTGCTTCAGACAGTTTAATAACTAAGACTATTGAACGAATCAATAAGTTGCCAGCACTTTCTAGTGCTTTTTTGACTGGTTTGACTCCTGAAAAATTGGCAACTATGATTCTCGACGATGACTGTAAGATTTTAGAAAAAGATGAAGTTGCCTTCAAGTGTGATTGTTCTAAGGAAAAGTATGGTAAGATTTTAGCAACAATGAAGAAAAGTCAGCTTGAAACCATGATTAATGAGGATCACGGAGCAGAATTGACCTGTAGTTTTTGTGGTAATAAATACCACTATACAGAAGATGAATTAAAAGCAATTTTGACTAAAATTAATTAATAAGTTATTGTCATATAAGTGATAAGTATGTTTTATTCATTTTAGTTAAAATTTTGAAAAGGAAAGAAAATGGTTGGGAAATATTTACGACAGGTAGCTGATAGAATTGGAATACTAAAAATAGTATTTTTTGGTGTGTTTCTTTTTGTCGCCTATGCCGTGTATTTTGCACAACCATATTTAA
This sequence comes from Lactobacillus sp. M0393, assembly GCF_016102025.1. NCBI lineage: Bacteria > Bacillati > Bacillota > Bacilli > Lactobacillales > Lactobacillaceae > Lactobacillus > Lactobacillus sp. M0393. The sequence continues at coordinate 66,232 of NZ_JACFPK010000005.1, forward strand.
TTACTGCATTATTTCAAGCCCATTTAAGTACAAATTTGCAAATATTGTTAGTCCTTGCTCTTGCAGTCTCATTGATGATGATGCCGTTAATAAACAGTTGTAATAATTCATTTATTCAGGCTGTAAGAAAATTTTCTAAACAAATTTTATGGGAGTCAATTGTTAATAAGCCTTTTAGCTACTTTTCTGATAAGCCAGTGGGAAAGGTTCAAAGCTACATTAAAGATGTTTCATTTGCATGTCGAGAGTTGGAGCAATCCGGCCTGGAAGTAATAGTGCAAATGTCTGTCATGCTTATTATGTATACAATAATGTTAAGTCTACAAAATATCTTTGTCGGTATTTTGTATTTATTATTCTTTATTAGTTATATGTTGATTTCGGTGTGGATGGCCAGACGAAATAGGGATAATGTAGCTGCATCGCTTAAAAGTGCTTCTAAAGTCAACGAATATATCATTGATTATTACAGTAACATTGAAACGATTTTATCAACTAATTCCAAAGACTTTGAAGAACGGAATATGGATAAAATATTGAATGGTGAACAAAAGACTTTTATCAAAGTTCAACGAATTACTAACGAGGCATCTCTGTTTCAGCAATTTTTAATTGTGATTTTGGCTTGCATTATTACGGTTTTAGGGCAATTTTTAATTGGCACTAAAGAAAATCAAGCACTCTCTTTGATCCTCATTCTGCTATATTCTATTGTTAATTTGTCTGGCTTTGGTACCCAGTATTTAGCGATTGAAGAATTTCTCAACAGAATTCGTTCTGGCCTCTCGGAATTAGAGTACGGGGAAAAATCAACTGAGCATCCATTACCTGTTCAATTCGATTCAAATAAAAAAGCAATAATCTTCAAACATCTCAGTTATTCTTACAAAAAGAAACAAGATGTTTTTAAAGATTTGAACTTAGAGTTTAAAAAAGGCAGAATAACCGCACTTGTAGGACCTAACGGCACTGGTAAAAGTACGTTACTTAAACTGTTAACTGGTTTTTATCAGCCACAAGCTGGTCAAATTATTTTGCCTTTTGCCAGTAAGCCACAACTTATGTACTTGCCGCAAAATGCACAATTATTTAACCGCTCAATTATGGAGAATATTTGCTACCCCGATAATAAAGTTTCACCTGATATTTTGCTAAAACTGATTGAAGAAATCAATTTAACCACCTTGATTCATTCTGTTACCGATTTAACCAATAAAACACCAGGAGACTTTAAAAATAAAATATCTGGTGGTGAAAAACAAAAGATTTTGTTTTTAAGAGCTATTGTTGCGAAACCCCAGATTTTATTATTAGATGAATTTACCAGTAACTTAGATGAAAAGACTATTACTATTGTTTACCACATGATCAAAAAATATTTGCCAGGGACTACTATTATCAGTGTCGTTCATCGTTTTGAAGAATTGCAATATTATGACGAAGTGGTGCGACTAGAGCAGAATTATAGCTAAAAATCATGCCCACTTTTTCGGCTTTTCTAGAGATTAAAAGTGCGGTTAGTACCAACTTTGCTATAATGAAAGAGTTGAATGAAAAGTAAAGGAGAAAATAAATGCTAAACGTATATATAGTTCGTCACGGCCAAACGGACACTAATAAAACTTTTGGTATAAATGGCTCAGGAACTAACTTACCATTAAATGAAACAGGCAGACAACAAGCTGAAAATTTACGCGACAGTTTTGACATTAACAAGATTGATTATGTATATTCCAGTCCTTTAAAAAGAGCGCGTGAAACAGCAGAAATTTTAAACCAGGGTAAACATGAGATTTTGATTGATGACCGTTTAACCGAAATGAATTATGGCAACTGGGATGGTAAAGATGTTCACGAAATAATTGCAAAGTATCCTCAAGTATTTGATGAACTGGGTTATTTCAAAGAAAATTACAGTGATTATTGCACCGGTGAAACCTACCAGCATTTGGCAGACAGACTAATGGATTTCTGGCATGACCTAATTAATAATCATGAAAATGAGTCGGTTTTATTAGTGTTTCATGGCACTGCTTCTCGTTCTCTGGTCCAGAATGTTTTGCAGATACCTAAAATTGCTTTGGTTGGTGAAATACAAAATGCTGGTGTAATTAACATTTCAGTTGATGAAGCTAGCCAAAAACCGTTTTTGCGTTATTATAATAGAGTTGCACCTGGAAAATTTTTTATCGAAAAGTAATTAAAGATTGATATAGATATCAAGGGTTAACTTTTTGTTACGAAAAGTACCATGAATTTTGCTTATAGAATCCTTTTTGTTATGATGTTAAAGTATTTGAAAGGATGATTTGGTGAATAATAGCTGGAAAATTCGCGAAATAACCATCCCAAACCGGGTTGTTGTAGCGCCGATGGCCGGAGTATCGAATTCGGCTTTTCGGATGATTTGTAAGAAATTCGGTGCCGGCTTGGTTGTGTGCGAGATGATTTCTGATCATGGAATCATTTATCGTAATAAAAAGACAATGTCGATGATGCAGGTTGATCCGCGTGAACACCCAATGAGTATTCAAATTTTTGGTGGTACAGAGGAAACACTGCTTGAAGCGGCACAATATATTGATCAACACACGGCGGCTGATATTATTGATATTAATATGGGGTGTCCGGTGCCAAAAATTACTAAGACCGATGCAGGGTCGAAGTGGCTTTTGGATGCTAACAAAATTTATCAAATGGTGCACGCCGTAGTCCAAAATGTTTCTAAGCCCGTTTCCGTTAAAATGCGGATTGGTTGGGATCGTAAGCATATTTTTGCGGTTGAAAATGCCTTGGCTGCCCAAGAAGCGGGTGCCAGTATGATTGCGATGCACGGCAGAACGCGGAAACAAATGTATGCCGGTGAAGCAGACTGGGAGACGCTTCATGAGGTAGCTCAAGTACTTGACGTGCCATTTGTTGCTAACGGCGACATTACAACACCTGAACTTGCTAAAAAGGCCTTAGATGAAATTGGCTGTACCGCCGTCATGATTGGCCGCGCTGCTTTAGGTAATCCGTGGATTGTCAAAGATATGGTGCATTATTTAGACACTGGTGAAAAGCTCGCACCTCAGACGGTTCGTGAGCGGGTAGCAACTGCTAAACACCAGTTGAAGGGCCTAGTAGATCTTAAAGGTGAAAAAATTGCTGTCCCAGAGTTTAGGCAACAAGCAGCATATTATTTGAAGGGAATTCCCCGTTCAGCCCGTACTCGTGCTAAAATAAATGAAGTTTGGACGGCACAAGAGGTTTATGACTTACTTGACAATTTTGTTGAGGACTACGAAACAAGGCAAGCACAAAAGGCTGCTAGAAGCGAAAATAGAAAGATAATGGAGGAAAAGTAATTGGCTAAAAGTGAAATGAACGACCAATTAATCGTTCGCCGCCAAAAAATGGAAGAATTACGCGAAAATGGGATTGAGCCATTTGGCATGAGAAAATTTGATCGGCAAGATTTGGCTCGAACTTTAAATGAAAAATACGCACAAGATGATAAGGATGAGTTAAATAGCGAGCTCCCTAAGACCAAAGTTGCTGGCAGAATGTTGGCAAAAAGAGGTAAGGGTAAAGTTGGTTTTGCTGATCTTTATGACAGAACTGGTAAGATTCAGATTTACGTTCGTAAAGATATCGTCGGTGAAGAAAACTACCAGATTTTCAAAAAATCTGATATTGGTGACTTCTTAGGTATCGATGGCGAAGTGATGAAGACCGATACTGGTGAATTAACCATTCGGGCTTTGCACGTAACTTTCTTATCTAAAGCTTTACGGCCTTTGCCAGATAAATACCATGGTTTGAAAGATGTTGAACAAATCTACCGTCAACGTTATTTGGACTTAATTACTAATCACGAAAGTTATGAACGTTTTGTTAACCGGACTAAGATTATTCAAGCAATCCGTGATTTCTTGAATGGTAAGGACTTCTTGGAAGTTGAAACGCCAGTTTTACACAATATCCCTGGTGGTGCTGAAGCTCGGCCATTTATTACTCACCACAATGCTCTTGATATTGACTTATACATGAGAATAGCACTTGAATTACCTCTTAAGCGCTTGATTGTCGGTGATATGGAACGGGTTTACGAAATTGGTCGTGTGTTCAGAAATGAAGGTCTAGATACTCACCATAACCCAGAATTTACTGAACTGGAAACCTATGCCGCATACTGGGACTTCCACGATGTGATGGATGAAGCAGAAGGCATTATTCGGGCAGCTGCTAACGTTGTTACGGATGATGGTAAGGTAACTTACCAGGGTACCGAAATTGATCTTGGCAAGCCATTCCGTCGTGTTCACATGGTTGATTTGATTAAAGAAAAAACCGGCGTTGATTTCTGGAAAGAAATGAGCGTTGAGGAAGCAACTAAGATTGCTGAAGATCATGATATCAAGGTGGAAAGCTTTTGGAAGGTTGGTCACATTATTAACGCTTTCTTTGAAAAATACTGTGAAGAAACAATTGTTGACCCAACCTTTGTCTATGGTCACCCAGTTGAAATTTCACCACTGGCTAAAAAGAATGCTGATGATCCTCGGTTTACTGATCGCTTTGAAATCTATATCATGGGTGAAGAATACGGTAATGCCTTTTCTGAATTGAATGACCCAGATGATCAACGTGAACGGTTTGAAGCACAAATGGCAGAGCGTGAAGCCGGTAACGATGAAGCTGATATGATTGATGAAGATTACTTGCGGGCAATGGAATACGGAATGCCGCCTACAGGTGGTCTCGGCATCGGTATTGACCGTTTGGTAATGCTTTTAACTGATGCACCAGCAATTAGGGATGTTTTACTCTTCCCAACAATGCGTCCTGAAAGAATTGAAGACATCGAACGCGAAGTTGAAGAAGACATGAAAAAGAAAAAAGATAATTAACATAATATGTCTGTAAAAAGCAAGACTTTAATTTTAATGGTTTGCTTTTTTGTAACCAATTAATAGTAATGGCTGTAAGTCACTTTTTAACATTAAATCTAACTGAAAGAGAAAAGTTTAAATGACTATTGTATATTTTGTTCGGCATGCCGAACCAGACTTAAGTAATCACAACGACTTAACCAGGCCGTTATCCAAAAAAGGGTTGGCTGATTGCCAAAAATTAGTAGAATATTTTAGCAATCAAAACATAAGTGCCATTTATTCCAGCCCATATAAACGCGCGGTTGAGACTATTCAGCCCGTTGCCAAACAAAAAAAGTTAAAAGTTAAGCGAATTGAAGCTTTTAGAGAAAGAAAAGTCGGTGATAGCTGGATTTCTAACTTCCATGAATTTTGTGAATCCCAATGGGCTAATTTCGATTATAAATTGCCTAAAGGCGAATCTTTACGACAAACGCAACAAAGAAATATTAAGGCCTTGGAATTTGTCATTAAGAATCACGAAAAACAGCGAGTAATTATTGCCGGTCATGGCAACGCTATTGGCACGGTCATTAATTATTTTGACCCTACCTTTGACTACTTAAAGTTTAAGGCCATTCAGCCAATTATGCCTTTTATTGTTAAATTTTCGTTTGCAGATGAGTTTAAACAATATCGGATAATTAAATTGTGATAAGTTGGCTAAAAAGACCAGAAAAAGGTTGTTTGATCAATAGCCCATTTCGGTATAGTATTTCGTGATTTTTTCCTTTAAAATAACCTGTAAATCTTTGGTAGCATCAAAGAAGAAGTACCAGTTTTGTAAAAGGCGTAACCAAGTACTTAATTTACGCCATGACAGCAAATCGTCTTTTTGCAATTCCTGATATCGCGCTACGTCGCTTTGATTAATAAGTTCAATGAAGCTGCTAAGGGCAATTTTGTCAGTTTTAACACCTTGGTAAAAGGCAAAAGCAAGGCGCTGCTCCTCATCATCGACAAAGGGCGCGTCCATCTTTTTAAAAATTGTCGGGATTATTTGCATAACCCTGCTTTGCTCCTGTTTCAAAAACTTAGGATGGCTTAAAGCTGCCCCCAGAAAGTCACTACCGTGGGCAATGCTATGGGCCCAGCCTTTGCCTTCAACATAGCCGCGATAATCTTTTTCACGCAGGAGGTAGTCAATGCTCCATGCAAAAAGCTGCTTTCGTTGCTCGTTCGTCAAAATTTCCGTTTCCTGATCTGTTTCGAGTATGACGGAGCCTAATAAGGCACTGAATGATCTTAAAAAAACATTGTCATTTTGTGGTTTAGCAATATCTTTAAAGAGCTTCTTTTCTGTTATAAATGTATTAATAATAGTTTGTTCTTGCTCATGAGTAAATGCGCGTTCTAAAAAGCCGCGGGCAAATAAAGTATAGACAAGATCATCGCGAATAACTGGATCTAAGTTACCGATATTGCCCAGCAACAATTGCACTTGATTATCCGTAAATTTTAATTCGCCTTCGGGGCATCTGACTAATTTTTCTAGGCTATGTTTCATTTTTAATCACCAACCTTAATACAGAATTTTTCATTAATTATATATCTTGATCAATTATCAGAGCTATAGGTGGGAGGTAATTATTACTAAAAGATCGTAGAAGTTCAAAGTTTTTTCCTTTGCTGACTCCCAAAAACGCTAGGTTTGATGTGCCAGTTGCAATTTCGTGAATTTTTTTGTCAAAAAGGGTTGCAAATCAGATAGGGTTTGCTATAATAATATTTGTCTTGCGGAAGTAGTTCAGTGGTAGAACATCACCTTGCCATGGTGGGGGTCGCGGGTTCGAATCCCGTCTTCCGCTCTAAAAAATAAAAACTCACCGCGCGGTGAGTTTTTTTGTTAATCGGGAAATAGCTCAGCTTGGTAGAGCGCTACGTTCGGGACGTAGAGGTCGCAGGTTCGAATCCTGTTTTCCCGATAAAGAAGATTTTGCCTTTATATCAGATGGCTTAAACGCTGGTATAAAGGCATTTTTGTTTTTTTAAATTTTCTGAAACTAGCTCAAAATGAGCTAAAAAACTTCATATTAGACTTCATATTTTTAAGCAGACGTGCAAGTGGGCTAATCTTAGATATTTAGCTAATAGAATAGTTTCATAGTAAAAGGCGTTGATACATCGGTAATTTAGAGGGATGATAAGTCCTTTGAAAGTTGTTCAGAAAATCAAAAAAGAGTTTTAATTGGAGTCTATATACTTGATAAACTCAATCGTGATATAAGTGGAGAATATTGGTTATAAACAATTATGCTATTACTATTTAAAGCACACAGCGATTGATGAGTTTATTGGCAATTTTACTAGAGCTCAAAAAAGTATGAATCTTAACCCTTCATTTAAGTTACTAAAATAAGCTGCAATACTATTCTGTGTACTACAATTTTTTTTTAAGCCTTTACTTTAGACTAAATTTGCTTTAAGGAAAAACGTTTTGGTTTTTTAAGGTTTTCATTTTCAACAGAACATTCCCCCAATAGCTGAAACGGGTTTTTGCTGCATTGCTACTCCTAATTGAACTCATCACAAAACTTTTGTTGTTTTACATTCAGTTTATGTTTCATATCATTTCATTATCTATCGATTTTTGTGCATAAAAATAGCCGAGTTATTAACTCGACTATATTATTTAAGTTTTACTCAACCTTTTTAAAACTCGTATTAAAGGTTTATTATTCTGAATCTGATTATTTCTATATTCATGTATAAGTTGTTCTTCTTGTTTACTTCTAGGCCTAGATGATTTTCTGATTTGTTCTTCAGAAGGAGAAATTAATCTAAATTTATTTTCCATGATGTTATCCTCCTACCTTCCTAATTCTACAAACTACCACAATTAAATTCAACTGTCTATTATTTTAAACTGTGGAACGTAAGTTATAAGGTAATTAAGCATATCAAAATCTACTATAACATGGTCCTTAATAAATAATTTGACGTTTTCTTCCGAATACTCATCATTAGCAATTTTAAGTGAAACGTTATAGAGCTGTTTTTCTAAGTCCGTTTTTGGCCCTAAATTAAAGATCAAAAAATTATTTTGCAAAAAGTCTACAGTTGCTAATAAAGCTGTTCTTTTGTTCCCATTGCTAAATGCCTGGTATCTGGCGATTGTATACCATAGACTAGCAGCTTTAGTGATTATTGTTGGTAGACGATTTTCTCCGAAAACAATTGAATTCTCAACTCTGTATAATAAGTTTTCAATTATGCCAGGCTCTTTTAAATAATAGTCACCGCTATATGATTCTTCATTAAAAATTTCTTGAGATTTAAAGTTTAGTTCACAAGTTCGTTTTACTGTTAAATAACTTATCGGCTGAGCTATAGCCAGTAACCTCTTTAAACCATTTAAAGTTGGAATTTCCATAATTGATGTACCATCTTCATTTGGCACTATCTTATTCCTATTGCTTTCGGTAGGTATTGGTTTCCACTTTTCTTTGGTAAGTAGTCCCTCACCAATTATTTCAGCAAATTCATTTAATTGCATTGTATTATCTTTTGCGTTGGGATCAAAAGGAAAAATTACAAGTCCATCATATTCTTGGTTTTTATAGTGAAATCTTTGCATACTGTTTCTCATATAAAAATTATATTATGTTCAAATTTTATCATTATCTTTAGGAAGCGTATTGGCATTATAACTTCTTCTGTTTAGTTCTCGAGTATAAATTCTTGTCACTAACCATTTAGAATACTCAAAGCAATAATATAAAAAAACAGTTATAAAAGCTAGTTTAAGGAAATAAATATATTGAATTTTATTAGGTGAAAACAATACATTTATTTTTAGATTAGGGCAACATTTGTTAGCATAACCAGCTGTAATCAATTATTTTATAGTTTTTTAACTTAATGGTTAGTATTCTTCAATGTACGAAATATCTTATACTTCTGGAAAGGCTAAAATCGACTTCATATGTCGAAATTATTGCTATAATCGTTGATATAAAGGTATTTTAAAAACTGAGTACAATATCTGTTTTCCCGATAATATATAGATTTATTCTCATGCTGGTAATTTATTTTTGCTAGTATGAGAATTTTTAGTTTTTTGGAAGTTATAACAGCCCACTAAGATTTTTGCACAAGTATTCTGTTGAAAAATTTATTTCTAATTTAAATAATAAAGAAGGATTGGGTCGCACGAAGTGCTTGTCTTTGATATAATGATTGCAAAGTTTTTTGACATGACACTTATATTTAGCCTCAAACAGAATATTTTACAAATTCTCAAAAAGGTTTATAGTGTATACACGTCATTTTTAAAGGTGGTGCTATGATGAAAAAATCTTATACGACTAGTGCAAATCAAGTATTAGAAATTGCACGAGAGCAAGCACAGAATTTTCATCATCGTTTGATTGGTACTGAACACATACTACTTGCGATGGTAATTGAATCTGATGGTGAAGCCGGCAAAAATTTGCGGGCTTGGGGTGCAACACCGAAAGCGATTCGTGAAGAAATTGAACGTTATACAGGCTATGGCTCAGCTGGCAAAACCAGTTACATGCAGATGTCACCACGCCTCAGCATGGTTTTGGCATATGCTGGCACTTTAGCTGAACGAGAAGGTTCTGCTAAAATTAAAACCTGCCATATTTTATTAGGAATGGTCCTCAATGAGCAGATATTGGCTTCTGTGATTTTGCGTAATTTAAACATTGATCTTGATGGTTTGCGTAATGACATCCTGCACAGTTTAGGTGAAGATGAACAAGATATGGATGAAAATGATCAAGAGGATAGCAGTTGGTCAGGTTTTAATGGCTCTGAAGAAAGCACCAGTAGAAATTCCAGCACACCAACTCTTGATCAGGTTTCAGTCAACCTCAACGAGAGGGCTGAAAATGGTGAAATAGATCCAGTCATTGGGCGTGATCGTGAAGTAGCACGAGTGATTGAAATTTTATCTCGGCGTAATAAAAATAATCCTGTGTTGATTGGTGAACCAGGTGTAGGCAAGACGGCAGTGGCAGAAGCCATTGCAAGCGCCATTGTTGCTAAAAAAGTACCGCACGATTTATTAAAGAAGCAAGTGGTCTCACTGGATTTAGGTGGACTTGTTGCTGGTACAAAATATCGTGGTGAATTTGAAGACCGGATGAAAAAAATCATCAAGGAAATTACTGAGAATGGCAATATTATTCTCTTTGTTGATGAAATGCACACTCTCATTGGAGCTGGAGGCGCTGAAGGCTCGATTGATGCTGCGAATATTTTAAAACCATCTCTAGCTCGAGGTGATATTCAAATGATTGGTGCTACCACTTTTGATGAATATCAAAAATATGTTGAAAAAGACCAGGCTTTAGCTCGTCGGTTCCAAATCGTGAGGTTAAATGAACCTTCTCGTGCTGAAACTTTAGCAATTTTGAATGGCTTAAAACCAAAATACGAAAAATTTCATCATGTAAAAATATCTAATTCTGCTTTAGAAAATGCAATTGATCTTTCTAGCCGCTATATTTCTGAGCGTTATTTACCAGATAAGGCAATTGATTTAATTGATGAGGCAAGTGCTGCAGTTAAAATTAAGTCAGGTAAAGGTTCTAACAATCAGTTATTACAACTTAATGATCAAATCGAGAAAGTCATTGGCGAAAAGAATCATGCTGCAGTTAACCAGAATTTTGCTAAAGCTGCACAACTCCAGGAAAGACAAAATAGTTTGCAAAGAAGACAAGATGAATTAACAACAAAGCTTGATGAATCAACTAGTAAAGGTGCTATAGTTCAACCTGAAGATGTTGCTAAAGTAGTTTCTAATTGGACCGGTGTTCCCGTTACCCAAATGAATCGGGATGAAACTAAACACTTAGCCAATTTGGAAAAAGACTTACATAAGCGCATTATTGGTCAGGACAAAGCAGTTTCTGCTGTCAGCAGGGCGGTCAGGCGAAGTCGCAGCGGCATTAAAGATGAAAATCGACCAATTGGTTCATTCCTATTTTTAGGTCCGACAGGGGTCGGTAAAACTGAACTAGCAAAAGCAATCGCTGCAGCAATTTTTGGCTCTGAGAACAACTTGATTAGAATTGACATGTCTGAATATATGGATCAAATAGCTAATAGTAAATTGATTGGTTCTGCTCCGGGCTATGTTGGCTATGATGAGGGCGGGCAGCTAACTGAACAGGTTCGCCGCCATCCATATTCAGTAGTATTATTGGATGAAGTTGAAAAAGCTCACCCTGATGTATTCAACTTGTTGCTACAGGTTTTGGAAGATGGCTTTTTAACCGATTCCAAGGGCCGTAAAGTAGACTTTAAAAATACTATTATTATCATGACTTCCAATTTGGGTTCCCGTTCATTATTTGAGACGCAGGCTCTAGGATTTAATGCTGATAATACTAGTCAAACCAAGCTGCGGCAAGATCGCGTTCGTCAAGCACTTAAAGAGTTCTTCAGACCTGAATTTTTAAACAGGATTGATGAAACTATTATTTTTGACGAACTTGATCAAAAGCAATTACGTCAAATAGTTACGCTTTTAACTCGTAAATTGATTGACCGCTTGCATAAACAAGGAGTTCAACTGAAAATTTCCACAGCTGCTTTGGATAAGATTGCAAAAGATGGTTATAATCCTGAAATGGGAGCAAGACCGCTGCGCCGTGCAATTCAGAAGGATATTGAAGATAAGATTGCTTCAATGCTGATTAAAGGTGACCTTAAGAATGGTGATATTCTTAAAGTTGGGTGCAGTCATAATCACTTAAAATTTGATGTTTTGAAACAAAAAGATAATAATTTAGTCGGCGCAAAGTGAATTAATTGACACACGAATTTTATTTTGTTATAGTAGTGCGTGATTAAAAAGCTGATTTTCAGGATTTTGCTGATCTATTGTCCAGCAAAATAATAATAGACAAAAACGACAAAGGTTGTTTTTGTCTTTTTTATGCATAAATTTCCGGCTTTTTGAAATTGTAATCAAAATGTAATATTAGCTTTCTCTGACAGAAAGGGTGTTTTCTCCTTGTTAAATGGACACGTAGTGAATTTTGGCAAACATCGGACAAGGCGCAGTTTTTCCCGCATTAAAGAAGTGCTGGATCTGCCTAACTTGACAGATGTGCAAACCGAATCATACCAATGGTTTTTGGATGAGGGTATTAAAGACGTTTTTGATGATATTATGCCAATTAGTGACTTTTCAGGTAAGCTTTCCCTGGAATATTTGGGCTATAAACTGCAAAAACCAAAATATACCGTTGATGAAGCACGTGATCATGATGCAACTTATGCTGCACCAATGCACGTTACTTTAAAACTGACCAATCAAAAAACCGGTGAGATTAAGACTCAAGATGTTTTCTTTGGTGATTTACCATTAATGACTGAATCTGGCTCATTTATTATTAATGGTGCTGAAAGGGTCATCGTTTCTCAATTAGTTAGATCACCAAGTGTTTATTATTCTGGTGATTATGACAAGAATGGTCGGCAAATTTTTGGTACTACTGTGATACCAAACCGTGGTGCCTGGCTTGAGTATGAAACTGATGCTAAGAATGTTTCTTACGTTCGCGTTGATCGTACTCGTAAATTGCCACTAACTGTTTTAATCAGGGCACTGGGAATTAGTTCGGATGACGAGATTTTAGACCTCTTTGGTCAGAGTGATACATTGCAATTCACTTTGGATAAAGATGTACATAAGAATCCGGCTGATTCTCGTGTAGCTGAAGCGCTAAAAGATATTTATGAGCGCCTGCGTCCCGGTGAACCAAAAACGACTGACTCTTCACGTTCACTTCTTTATGCACGTTTCTTTGACCCACGTCGCTATGATTTAGCACCCGTTGGTCGATATAAAGTTAATAAGAAGTTATCTTTAAAGAGTCGCTTGTATGGTCAAACTCTGGCAGAAACTTTGGCAGACCCTGATACAGGTGAAATTATCGTTAAAAAGGGTACAGTTGTGACCCATGAAGTGATGGATACTCTAGAAAAGTATCTTGATCGCGATGACTTTAAGATGGTTACTTATCAACCATCCAAAGAGGGCGTTTTACCTGATCCAATTAATGTTCAAGAGATAAAAGTTTACTCGAAGGTAAATCCTGAACGTGTTGTTAAATTAATTTCTAACGGTCATATTGACAAAAAAGTTAAGTATTTAACTCCAGCTGACGTGGTTGCTTCTATTAATTATTTCTTCTTGTTGCAAGATGAAATTGGTAACACTGATGATATTGATCACTTAGGTAACCGTCGTATTCGTCGTGTTGGTGAATTGTTGCAAAACCAGTTTAGAATTGGTTTGGCCCGGATGGAACGTGTTGTTAGAGAAAGAATGTCAATTCAAGACCCTTCAACTGTGACGCCGCAACAATTAATTAATATCAGGCCAATTGTGGCAAGTATTAAAGAGTTCTTTGGTTCATCACAACTGTCACAGTTTATGGACCAGCACAACCCGCTGGGTGAATTAACTCATAAGCGCCGTATGTCTGCTTTGGGGCCTGGTGGTTTAACACGTGATCGTGCTGGATACGAGGTGCGGGATGTTCACTATACTCAATATGGTCGTTTGTGCCCAATTGAGACTCCTGAAGGTCCTAACATTGGTTTGATTAACTCTCTTGCTACATACGCAGTTATTAATAAATATGGCTTTATTGAAACGCCATATCGTCGGGTTTCCTGGACCACACACAAGGTAACTAATAAAATTGATTACCTCACCGCTGATGTTGAGGATAACTACATTATCGCTGGTGCCAATACTCCACTTAATCCGGATGGTTCATTTAAAGATGATCTTGTTTTAGCACGTCATAAGGAAGATAACGTCGAAGTTAGTCCAGATAAAATTGACTACATGGATGTTATTCCTAAACAAGTTGTTTCTGTTGCTTCAGCATGTATTCCGTTTTTGGAAAATGATGACTCTAACCGTGCTTTAATGGGCGCTAACCAGCAAAGACAAGCTGCACCTTTAATTAATCCTCACAGCTGTCTTGTTGGTACTGGAATGGAATATCGTGCAGCACATGATTCCGGTGCAGCAGTTTTGGCTAAAGCCGCTGGTACAGTTGAATATGTCGATGCCAACACTATCAGAGTAAGACGTGCTGACAGTACACTAGATAAGTACACTCTGGAAAAATATCGTCGTTCAAACAACTCGAAATCATACAATCAGACTCCTAACGTTAAGTTAGGCGACAAAGTTGTAAAGAGTGAAGTAATTGCCAATGGACCAACAATGGATCATGGCGAATTGGCTTTGGGTCAAAACCCAGTTATCGCTTTTATGACTTGGAACATGTATAACTACGAAGATGCCATCATGCTTTCTGAACGTCTGGTAAAAGATGATGTTTACACTTCAATCAGTATTGAAGATTATGAATCAGAAGCCCGTGACACTAAACTTGGCCCTGAAGAGATTACACGTGAATTGCCAAACGTTGGTGAGGATGCACTTAAGGATCTCGATGGTCAAGGTATTGTCCGTGTAGGTGCTGAAGTTCATGACGGAGACATTTTGGTAGGAAAAGTTACGCCTAAGGGTGTTACTGAACTATCAGCTGAAGAAAGACTGCTGCATGCCATTTTTGGTGAAAAAGCTCGTGAAGTGCGTGATACCTCATTACGTGTTCCTCACGGTGGTGGCGGTATTGTCCGTGATGTCAAAGTTTATACTAGAGAAAATGGTGATGAACTATCTCCTGGTGTCAATACCTTAGTTCGTGTTTACATTGCACAAAAGAGAAAGATTCAAGTTGGCGATAAAATGTCTGGCCGTCACGGTAACAAAGGTACTGTTGCCGCAGTTGTACCAGAAGAAGATATGCCATATTTACCAGATGGTACTCCAGTTGATATTTGTTTAAACCCAATGGGTGTTCCTTCACGTATGAATATTGGTCAGCTTTTGGAATTACACCTTGGCCGTGCTGCAGATAACTTGGGTATTCATGTTGCTACACCAGTATTTGATGGAGCAAGTGAAGACGATGTTTGGGATACTGTTCATAAGGCCGGTATTGATAAAGATGGTAAAACAGTTCTTTATGATGGCCGTACCGGTGAGCCTTTCCACAACCGGGTTTCTGTTGGTATCATGCACTATCTGAAGTTGACCCACATGGTTGACGACAAGATTCACGCACGTTCAATTGGGCCTTACTCATTAGTAACGCAACAACCTCTTGGTGGTAAAGCACAGTTTGGTGGACAGCGTTTTGGTGAAATGGAAGTTTGGGCTCTGGAAGCTTATGGTGCAGCATACACTTTGCAGGAAATTTTGACTTATAAATCAGATGATGTTGTTGGCCGTGTCAAAGCTTATGAAGCTATTGTCAAGGGTGAAAGAATTCCAAAACCAGGTGTTCCTGAATCATTCCGTGTCCTAGTTAAAGAATTGCAATCTTTAGGATTGGATATTCGTGTTCTTGACATGAATCATAAAGAAATTGAATTGCGTGATATGGATGATGATTCAAATGAGCATTTGAACATTGATACTCTTTCAAAGATGGCTGAAGAGCAACAAAAGAAGAAGTTGGCCGCAGAAACTGCAGATTCTGAAGATAATGAAGAAGCAGCAGAGGAATTGGATACCCCTGTAGATCAGTCTGACGATGATAATAAGATTTCTCAATAAGTAGGAGGTTAAACTTTTGATCGACGTAAATAAATTTGAAAGCATGCAAATTGGCCTTGCATCTCCGAATAAAATTCGCAGCTGGTCATACGGTGAAGTTAAAAAACCAGAAACTATTAATTACCGTACTTTAAAGCCGGAAAAAGATGGTTTGTTTGATGAACGAATTTTCGGACCGACTAAGGATTGGTCATGTGCATGTGGTAAATATAAAGGTGTGAGATACCGCGGGATCGTCTGTGATCGTTGTGGTGTTGAAGTTACCTCCTCTAAAGTTAGAAGAGAACGAATGGGTCATATTGAATTGGCCGCACCAGTTACTCATATTTGGTATTTTAAAGGGATTCCATCAAGAATGGGACTCATTTTGGATATTTCTCCGAGGCTTCTTGAAGAAGTTATCTATTTTGCAGCTTACATTGTAATTGATCCTGGTGATACCGATCTTGAATTTAAACAACTTTTAACAGAGGCAGAATACCGGGAACAGAAAGAAAAATACGGTAATCGCTTTACGGCCAAAATGGGTGCTGAAGCAATTCGTGATTTGTTGCGTAAAGTTGATTTAAATAAGGAAGTTACCGATTTAAAGAAAGAATTGGAAACTGCTACTGGTCAAAAACGTACACGTGCTATCAGAAGACTTGATATTCTGGATGCATTTAAAGATTCTGGTAATAAACCGGAATGGATGGTTATAGATGCTGTCCCAGTTATACCACCAGACTTGCGCCCGATGGTTCAACTTGAAGGTGGACGGTTTGCGACCTCTGACCTAAATGATTTATACAGAAGAGTAATTAACCGTAACAATCGTTTAAAGAGACTGTTAGATCTAAATGCACCTAATATTATTGTGCAAAACGAAAAACGGATGCTACAAGAAGCAGTAGATGCTTTAATCGATAATGGCCGCCGTGGACGTTCTGTAGTAGGACCAGGTAACCGCCCGCTGAAATCTTTATCGCATATGCTTAAAGGTAAGCAGGGACGTTTCCGTCAGAACCTGCTTGGTAAACGTGTTGACTATTCCGGTCGTTCCGTTATTGATGTTTCACCAAAATTGAAATTCTATCAATGTGGTGTTCCGCGTCCGATGGCCTTGGAATTGTTTAAACCATTTGTCATGCATGAGCTTGTTAAGCGTAAGATTGCTACAAATATCAAGAGTGCTAAGCGGAAAATTGACCGCGAAGACGATGATGTCTGGGATGTACTTGAGGATGTTATTAAGGAAAGAACGGTATTGCTAAACCGTGCCCCTACTTTGCACCGTTTGAGTATTCAGGCCTTCGAACCAGTTTTGGTACCTGGAAAGTCCATTCGTCTGCACCCACTTGCTTGTGAGGCTTACAACGCTGACTTTGATGGTGACCAGATGGCGATTCACGTGCCTCTGTCAGATGAGGCTGTTGCTGAATCAAGAATGTTAATGCTGGCTGCTCACCATATTCTTGCTCCTAAGGATGGTAAACCAATTGTTACTCCATCACAGGATATCGTTTTGGGTAACTACTGGTTGACTCAGGCTGAAAAGGGTCGTGAAGGTGAAGGAATGATTTTCAATTCACCTGATGAAGCGACAGTTGCTTACACTAACGGTGACATTCATTACCACACTATTATCGGAATGTCTGCTGACTCAATGCCGAAGAAAGCATGGCCTAAAGGTTATGAACATGGCATTTTTGTTACTACATACGGCAGAATCATTTTCAATCAAATTTTCCCAGAAGATTATTTCTACGTTAATGAACCAACTGAAGAAAACTTGAATAATCCTCTTGCTGCCAAGTACTTCTTGGAGCCTGGCGAAGATATTCATGAGAAAATTGACAGCGTGGCAAATGACTTGATTTCTACACCATTTAAGAAGTCCTTCTTGTCTGATTCTATTGCTACAATTTACAAGTATTACAAGGTTCAAAGAACTTCAGAATATCTTGATGATTTGAAGACTTTAGGCTATACCAGTTCGACCACTTCTGGTATTACGATTGGTATGACCGACGTTCCCGAAATTCAGGATAAAGATGAAAAAGTTGCAAAAGCCCACAAACAAGTTGATGTGGTGTCTAAGCAGTTTAGACGTGGTTTAATTACCGAACAGGAACGTCATGATCGTGTAATTAGCATTTGGAATGATTGTAAGGATCAAGTCCAAGATGAAATTGCTCAGATTTATGACCCGCGTAATCCTATTACCATCATGGCTGACTCTGGTGCGCGTGGTAATATTTCAAACTTTACCCAACTTGCTGGTATGCGTGGCTTAATGGCTACTCCAAACGGTGGTTTGTTCGAAATTCCAGTTACTTCCAACTTTAAGGAAGGCTTGTCAGTTCTAGAACTGTTCATGTCAACTCACGGTGCACGTAAGGGTATGACGGATACTGCTTTAAAGACTGCACAATCTGGTTACTTAACTCGGCGGTTAGTCGATGTTGCGCAAGACGTTATTATCCGTGAAGATGATTGTGGTACCGATCGCGGTATTGATGTTCACGCAATCATGGAAGGTGACGAATTAATTGAGCCACTCTACGATCGCTTATTGGGACGCTTTACTGCCGAAACGGTTAAAGATCCTAGAACCGGTGCCACAATTATTGGTCGTAACGTCATGATGGATGAAAACTTGGCTCACCAAATTTGCGATGCAGGTGTGACTAATGTAAAGATTAGATCAATCTTAACTTGTGACACGCCACACGGTGTTTGCCGCAAGTGTTATGGTATGAACTTAGCTACAGGTGAAGAAGTTGAAGTTGGTGAAGCAGTTGGTACTGTTGCCGCTCAATCAATTGGTGAACCTGGTACGCAGCTGACTTTGCGTACTTTCCACAATGGTGGTGTTGCCGGTGCTGAAGATATTACTCAAGGTCTTCCTCGTGTGCAAGAGTTGTTTGAAGCTCGTAACCCTAAGGGTCGTGCCATAATTTCTGAAGTTGATGGTGTAGTTGATTCAATTCAGGAGAATCCTGCTGAACATACTCGTGAAATCACTGTTAAAGGCAGAATCGATACTAGAAGTTATAGCGTGCCTTATACTGCTTCGGTAGCTGTTGCCGAGGGCGATGAAGTTCAACGTGGCGATAAGTTAACTCTTGGTTCAATTGATCCGAAAGAGTTGATTCAAGTTACCGATACTTTAACTACTGAAGAGTACATTCTGGTTGAAGTCCAAAAAGCATATAGAATGCAGGGTGTTGATATTTCTGACAAGCACGTCGAAGTATTAACCAGACAGATGTTACAAAAAGTTCGTGTGCTTGATCCTGGTGAGACCGACTTGTTGCCTGGCGAGATTATGGATATTGGTCAATTTAAAGATCGCAACACATCTGTGATTATTTCTGGTGGTATACCTGCAACTGCACAAAGTGTAATTCTGGGTATTACCAAAGCTGCCCTTGAAACTAACAGTTTCTTATCAGCTGCTTCATTCCAGGAAACAACTCGTGTCCTAACAGATGCTTCTATTCGTGGCAAGAATGATCCATTACTTGGATTAAAGGAAAATGTTATTATCGGTAAGATCATTCCAGCTGGTACTGGGCTTCCAATTTATCGTGATATGGAACCCGAGTCAGATGTAAAGAAACCTAAATCTGTTTACTCAATCGCAGACATTGAGAAGAAGATGAAGGAAGCCGATCAGGCTAGGGAATCATAAACTCAATTAATCAAAAAAACTGTTCCGTTAGAAATTCCTAAAGGAGCAGTTTTTTGTTTACCCGCAATTTTTACTTTAAAATCTTACCAAATATAATATATGATATTGTCCATAAAATAATGCCAACAATCAGAAAGAAACCGAATATTTTTACTAAGTCTAGTATTGATTTTGTTGGAAACCAGCCGCTGAATACTAAACAAGGATATACGGTAACCAGCATGATTAGAAAATGAACGACAGATTGTTTTGTTAATGACCAACTTTTGACATCATAAATAACAGAGGTTGCTGCAACTGCAGTTATTATTAGTTCCGTGATAAATGTCGATTTAACGCTATAATCATCGATATATTGTAATTTCATAATCCATGAAAATATACTCATAATAATAAAAGGTATACCTCCACGTATTATTGCAGATAAAATATAGTGCATGATTTTTCCCCTTAATTAATTTTATATATAAGATTTTATTATAGGCTAAATCGTAATAGAAGATACGGGTTTTAGCTAAATGAGTTTTATAGTTATAACCCAGCTAAAAAATTTTGTCATTTGTAATTTTATGAATTATTAGTGATAATTTTATTAAATAATGTTATAATCGGAAAAAGGCACGAGGGAGATGTTGATGGTGAAAGAAGACGATTTTTCTTTAAAGAGACTTGTATTATTAGCATTATTAACTGCGATTAACGTCGTTATTAGTCGAATTTTCATTATTCCTATGCCTTTGACTCACGGTAATATTAATTTATGTGATGCAATTATTTATTTAGTGGCACTTTTGTTTGGTCCTGTAGCTGGAGGTGTAGTTGGTGGTCTTTCCGGATTTCTACTTGATCTTCTGGGTGGATACGGCCAGTTTATGCTCTTTTCTCTTGTTGTCCATGGTTTAGAAGGTTTCTTTGTTGGATTAGTCTTTAGATACTGGAACTTAAAAAATCAAGTAGTTAAGGGAGCTGTTGCCGGAGTTATAGGAGTATTTTTGATGGTTGCCGGGTATTTTGTTACTAATACAGTCCTTTATACTTGGGCAGCTGGCTTTGCCAGTCTTTTTACCAACACAATTCAAGGAGCAGTTGGGATAGTATTAGCCCTAGTACTACTGCCGAGTTTTCAGAGCTTGATGGCAAGATACAGTTAACATATGCTTGAAAAAATAATTTTATGGTTTATAGGAGCTGCCATCTTATTTTATTTAAGATGCAGCTTTTTATTTACATAAAAGTTGAATGATTAAACCAATATAAATGAAAGGAATAAATGCTACAGGTTCTTTTTTGCTTACCTCATCCCCAATAAAAAAGCTAAGTAAAATAATTGAAGCAGTCAAAAAAGTTAAATTTGCAAATTTAGGGTCAAAACAAAAAGTTAAAACAAGATAGATTATTAAATCTCCCTTGCCAATTTTATTTTTTATTGTTTCATAAAGAAAAAGTAAAAAAATGGGACAAAACTCCACTAAATCTGTAATATTGATTTGCTCAAAAGTTTTAATTATACGCAAAGCTGAAATAAAAAGGGTTGGAGCAACGAACGCAATATCAAACTCTTTTGACTGATAATCACTGATAGCAGCTAGGAGTATGTTAAACAAGACAATCGCTGTGATTGCATCAGGAGGATTGCTAAAATCGATCTTAAGGAAAGTAAACCCTCCTAAAAACTCTGTTACAAAATATTCAGCAGGAATCTGAATTTTGCAATAACGACAACGACCTTTGAGTAATAAGTAAGAAATTAATGGTATCTCATCAAATATGTTTAGTTGCTGATTACAGTTAGTGCATTTTGACCGGCTAAAAATAAAGTCTTCTTTTCCAGCTCTTTCGACAACAACGCAGGCATGAGAAGCCAGACAGGTTCCAATCAAAAAATTGCTAATTTTAAAAATCAAGTTCATTTTATTACCCCACTAGAACTAAATACGAAAAAACTAATATAAATTTTTTAGCTAATAAAAATAATTTGCATTTTTGATTCAAGCGAGTACAATAGTCATTGTGTATTTTGAAGATTTATCTGGGACCAAAAAAAAGAAACTCCTGGATGTGTGAACAAAATAATTTTTTTAGGAGGAAAATTTAATGCCAACCATTAACCAATTGGTAAGAAAAGGCCGTCACAACAAGACGACTAAATCAAAGTCACCTGCTTTAAGCTACGGCTACAACAGTATGAAGAAAGAGCTAGTAGCTAACCCAGCACCTCAAATGCGTGGAGTAGCTACTCGTGTCGGTACCATGACACCAAAGAAGCCAAACTCAGCTTTACGGAAATATGCTCGTGTTCGTCTTTCAAACTTAATCGAAGTAACTGCATACATTCCAGGTGAAGGCCATAATTTGCAAGAACACTCAGTTGTTTTAATTCGTGGTGGTCGTGTAAAGGACCTTCCTGGTGTTCGTTATCACATTATCCGCGGTGCGTTAGATACTGCGGGTGTTGATGGTAGAAAGCAAGGCCGTTCCAAGTACGGTGCCAAGAAAGATTAAGGAGGAGTAAATAATGCCTAGAAAAGGACATGTTGCTAAAAGAGATATTTTAGCGGATCCAGTATACAATTCAAAGCTCGTAACCAAGTTGATCAACCACTTAATGATTGATGGTAAGAGAGCTAAGGCATCTTCAATCCTTTATGATGCTTTTGACATTGTTAAAGAAAAGACTGGCAAGGAGCCACTCGATGTTTTTGAAGAAGCTATGAACAATATTATGCCAGTTTTGGAAGTTAGAGCACGCCGTATTGGTGGTTCAAACTACCAGATCCCAGTAGAAGTTCGTCCTGAAAGAAGAACTACTCTTGGTTTAAGATGGTTAGTTTCATATGCTCGTTTACGTAATGAACATACTATGGATGAACGCTTAGCTAATGAAATTATCGATGCTTCAAACAATACTGGCTCAGCTGTTAAAAAGCGTGAAGATGTTCACCGTATGGCTGAAGCCAACCGTGCATTTGCACACTATCGTTTCTAATTTTTTAGGGAAAGGAAAAAATCTATGGCTAATAAGCGTGAATTTCCATTAGAAAAAACACGTAACATTGGTATTATGGCCCACATTGATGCGGGTAAGACTACTACTACAGAGCGTATTCTTTATTACACTGGAAAAATCCATAAAATCGGCGAAACCCATGAGGGTGATTCCCAAATGGACTGGATGGATGAAGAAAAAGAACGTGGTATTACCATTACTTCAGCTGCTACTACAGCACAATGGCATGATTACAGAATTAACATTATTGATACCCCAGGACACGTTGACTTCACTATTGAGGTAGAGCGTTCACTTCGTGTACTTGATGGTGCTGTTACTGTTCTTGATGCCCAAGCCGGAGTTGAACCTCAGACTGAAAATGTTTGGCGTCAAGCTGAAACTTACGGTGTTCCTCGAATTGTTTTTGTAAACAAGATGGACAAGATTGGTGCAGATTTTGATAATTCTGTTAAGTCTTTACATGAACGTTTAAATGCCAATGCTCTGGCTGTTCAAATGCCAATTGGTTCTGCAGAGAGCTTTGAGGGTGTTATAGACTTACTCAACATGGTAGCTGATGTTTATGATGAAGATAAACTTGGTTCCAAGTGGGACACTATTCCTGTTCCTGATGAGTATAAAGAAGAAGCAGAAAAGCGTCGCGGTGAGTTAATTGAACAAGTAGCAGACGTTGATGATGACATCATGGAAAAGTATCTTAATGGTGACGAAATTTCCGTTGATGAATTAAAGGCTGCTATTCGTAAAGCTACATTGGATTTGAAGATTTTCCCAGTATTTGCAGGTTCAGCATTTAAGAACAAGGGTGTGCAAATGATGCTTGATGGTGTAGTTGACTACTTACCATCTCCATTAGATGTTAAGCCTTATGTTGCTCACGATCCAAAAACTGGTGAGGAAGTTGAACTAGTTGCTGGAGACGAAAAGCCATTCTCTGCTTTAGCATTTAAGATTGCTACTGACCCATTTGTTGGTCGTTTAACTTATATTCGTGTTTACACTGGTTCACTTGAATCAGGTTCATATGTTTTGAATGCTTCAAAGAATGGCCGTGAACGTGTTGGCCGTTTGTTGCAAATGCATGCCAACTCAAGAAGTGAGATTCCTGAAGTCTTCTCAGGTGATATTGCTGGTGCCATTGGGTTAAAGAACACTACTACTGGTGATTCCTTAACTGATCCTGACCACCCATTAATTTTGGAAAGTTTAGAAGTTCCAGATCCAGTTATTCAAGTTTCAATTGAGCCAGAATCTAAAGCTGACCGTGATAAGCTTGATGTTGCTTTGCAAAAATTGACTGAAGAGGATCCAACTTTTAGAGCAGAAACTAATGCAGAAACTGGTCAAACTTTGATCTCCGGAATGGGTGAATTGCACCTGCAAATCATGGTTGAACGTATGAAGCGTGAATTCCATGTTGAAGCTAAGATTGGTGAACCACAAGTTGCCTATCGTGAAACCTTTACTAAGCCTGCTAAAGCACAAGGTAAGTTTGTTCGTCAGTCTGGTGGTAAGGGTCAATACGGTGACGTTTGGATTGAATTTACTCCAAATGAAAGAGGAAAAGGTTACGAATTTGAAGATGCCATTGTTGGTGGTGTTGTTCCTCGCGAATTTATTCCAGCTGTTGATGCAGGTCTGCAAGAATCCATGAAAAATGGTATCTTAGCTGGTTACCCGTTGATTGATGTCAAGGCTAAACTTTATGATGGTAGTTACCACGAAGTCGACTCATCTGAAGCTGCCTTCAAGGTTGCTGCTTCATTGGCTTTGAGAAATGCGGCTCCTAAAGCTGGTGCTGTTATCCTTGAACCTATTATGAAGGTTCAAGTAATCACACCTGAAGATTACTTAGGTGACGTAATGGGCTCCATTACAGCTCGTCGTGGTACAATGGATAATATGCAAGACCGTGCTGGAGCTAAGGTGTTGAATTCAATGGTTCCACTTGCAGAAATGTTTGGTTATGCTACTACTTTGCGTTCTTCAACACAGGGTCGTGGTACGTTTACAATGGTCTTTGACCACTATTCACCAACTCCTAAATCTATCCAAGAAGAAATTATTAAAAAGCGTGGGGGTAACGCAGAATAATTTCTGATAGTTAATGGGGTATAATTTTAAAATTGATATAAGAGCTATTGGTAGATCCAGTAGCTCTTTTTTATGCGCAATGTAATTTTAATAATAAACTCTGTCTTTATAAACTAGATTTTGTCATGTCAACCTAACCTAGTTATTTTCACCAAATTGAGCAAAAACATTGCTATAAAATATTTCCTGTTGTATTTTAGTTGCTGCTAAAAAATATTACTTTATAAAAGTTAAAATTTTATAATTGCTGATATAAAGTCAAGAAAAATATCCTTTAAGCCTTGATATTCAAGCTTAAAACAGGTATACTATCTTTTGTGTGTCTAGGGCTTTTTCTGCCCTAAAAGCACATTTTGTTGTAAAGCGTTGATACAAAAGGTTGCGGCACACCAGGCTGCATTGCCACAGAGGTAGTGCCGGGAATTTTTGTGGAAGCTAGTCATCTTTTAAAGAAGACGTTGAGGAGGTAATTTAATGGCAAGTCAATCAATTCGTATCAGACTTAAGTCATACGAACATGGTATTCTCGATGAATCAGCTGCTAAAATTGTAGCTACTGCTAAGAGAACTGGAGCTGAAATTTCAGGTCCTGTTCCACTGCCAACAGAAAGGGTATTGTTTACTGTTTTACGTTCACCACATATGAACAAAGATTCACGTGAACAATTTGAAATTCGTACGCATAAGCGTTTAATCGATATTTTAAATCCAACACCTAAGACTGTTGACTCTTTAATGAAGCTTGATTTACCAAGCGGTGTTGACATCGAAATTAAACTTTAATTTTTAAAAGAAAGAGGTGTAATCATGACCAAAGGAATCTTAGGAAGAAAAGTTGGTATGACCCAAATCTTCACTAAAGATGGTATCCTTGTGCCTGTAACTGTTGTTGAAGCTACTCCTAACGTTGTTATGCAAGTTAAGACAGTTGAATCTGACGGCTACGAAGCAATTCAATTAGGATACCAAGACAAGCGTGAAGTTTTGAGCAACAAACCAGAAAAAGGTCATGCTGCAAAAGCAAAGACTTCGCCTAAGCGCTTCATACGTGAAATCCGCGGAGTTGAGCTTAAGGACTACGAAGTCGGCTCAGAAGTTACTGTGGACACATTTAAGGAAGGCGACGTAGTTGACGTCACTGGTACTACAAGAGGTCATGGATACCAAGGTAACATTAAACGTTGGGGCCAATCACGTGGACCAGAAACTCACGGTTCAAGATATCACAGAATTCCTGGTTCAATGGGTTCCATCATCAACCGTGTTCCTAAGGGCAAACGCCTGCCAGGACACATGGGAATGAAGAAAGTTACCATTGAAAACTTAGTAATTGAAAAAGTTGTAGCAGATAAGAATGTATTGTTAATCAAGGGTAATGTACCTGGTGCTAAGAATTCATTGCTTACTGTTAGATCTGCTGTAAAGAATAATAAATAGGAAGGAGGACTAGAATGGCTAATTTAAAAGTTATCGATCAAAAAGGCAAAGATGCTGGTGAAGTTACTTTAAATGATGATGTATTTGGTATTAAGCCAAATGAAAGCGTAGTTTTTGACGCAATTATCAGACAGAGAGCTGGCAGACGTCAAGGTACCTCAAAGGTCAAAAATAGATCCGCTGTTCGCGGCGGTGGTAAGAAGCCATGGAAACAAAAGGGTACTGGACGTGCTCGTCAAGGCTCTATCCGTTCCCCACAATGGCGTGGCGGTGGTGTAGTTTTCGGACCAACTCCACGTTCTTATGCATATTCAATGCCAAGAAAGCAACGGCGCTTGGCTATCAAGTCTGTTCTTTCCCAGAAATTGATTGATGAAGATTTAGTAGTTTTAGATCAACTGACAATGTCAGCTCCTAAGACCAAAGAATTCAAGTCAATCTTGGACGGCTTAAAAGTTGAAGGCAAAGTTTTAGTTGTTTCTGATGATAAGAATGTTCAATATTCAGCTAGAAACTTGCCAAACGTTAAGGTAATCACTGCTAATGGCTTGAATGTTGAAGATGTTGTTAATTATGACAAATTAGTTTTGACTAAAGAAGCTATTGAAAAGATTGAAAAGAATGTTGAGGGGGCTTCAACGAAATGAGTGCACATGATATCATTTTAAGACCTGTCATTACTGAAAAGTCAACGAACTTAATGGATGATAAGAAGTACACTTTCAACGTGCTTTTAACTGCAACCAAGACTCAAGTTCGTGATGCTGTTGAAGAAATTTTTGATGTTAAGGTTAAAAAAGTTAATATCATGAATGTTCGTGGTAAGGATAAGCGTGTTGGCCGTTATTCAGGCAAAACCGCTCGTACCCGTAAGGCAATAGTTACCTTAACTGAAGATTCAAACGATATCAAAATTTTCAAAGACGATAGCAACAATAAAGAAGAAAATAAGTAATAGGAGGTCAGTCAATTGGCTATTAAAATTTATAAGCCAACCACAAATGGTCGCCGTAATATGACTACTTCTGACTTTGCTGAAATTACTAAGAGCAAACCAGAACGTACCCTACTTGAGTCACAATCACATACTGCAGGTCGTAACTCTTATGGTCATATTACAAGTAGACACCGTGGCGGTGGACATAAGCAAAAATACCGTATCATCGATTTTAAGCGTAATAAAGACAATGCTAAAGCTGTAGTTAAGGCTATCGAATACGATCCAAACAGAACTGCTAATATTGCACTTCTTCACTACACTGACGGTATTAAAGCTTATATCCTGGCACCAAAAGGTTTAACAGTCGGCGATGTGGTTGAATCTGGTGCTAACGCAGATATTAAACCAGGAAATGCTTTGCCTTTAAAGAACATTCCAACTGGTACTTCAATTCATAATATTGAATTAAGACCTGGCAAAGGTGGTCAGCTTGTTAGAAGTGCTGGAGCCAGCGCTCAAGTTTTGGGCAATGATGGTAAGTACACATTAGTTAAATTACAAAGTGGTGAGGTTCGCAAGATTTTATCAGTTTGTCGTGCAACTATCGGTGTCGTAGGTAATGAACAACATTCATTAATCCAATTAGGTAAAGCTGGACGTAGTCGCTGGTTGGGTAGACGCCCACAGTCTCGTGGTTCCGTAATGAACCCTAACGATCACCCACATGGTGGTGGTGAAGGTAAGGCTCCTGTAGGTCGTCCACAACCGATGACTCCATGGGGCAAGAAAGCTCGTGGTATTAAGACTAGAAATAGTAAGAGAGCCAGCGAGAAATTGATTGTTCGTCACCGTAAGGGTAGCAAATAATAGAAGGAGGGTAATTTAATGAGCCGTAGTATTAAAAAAGGGCCTTTTGCTGATGCATCTTTATTAAAGAAAGTTGATGCACAAGCAGACACAGATAAAAAACAGGTTATTAAAACTTGGTCACGTCGTTCAACTATTTTTCCTTCTTTTGTTGGTTTGACTATAGCTGTTTACGATGGTAGAAAGCATGTTCCAGTATACATTACTGAGGACATGGTTGGTCATAAGTTAGGTGAATTTGTTCCAACGAGAACTTTCCGCGGACACAAGACATCTGACGACAAGGCTACTTCAAAATAGAGAAAGGAGAAACACTTAAATGGCAGAACAAGTTAGTTCAGCTAGGGCAGAGGCAAGAACAGTTCGTATTGCTCCAAGAAAAGCACGTTTAGTCGTTGATTTGATTCGTGGCAAAGACGTAGCTGAAGCATTGGCAATCTTGCAATTTACGCCTAGAGCTGCTTCCCCAATCGTTGAAAAAGTTTTACGCTCAGCAATTGCAAATGCAGAACACAATTACGATCTTGAAAGTGCTAATCTTTATGTGTCTGAAGCATACGTAAACGAGGGAGCTACTTTAAAGAGATTTAGACCACGTGCCAAGGGTATGGCTTCTCCGATTAACAAGAGAACTAGTCATGTAGTTGTAGTAGTGTCAGAAAAGAACGATTAAGGGAGGTATATTAATGGGTCAGAAAATTAACCCAAATGGTTTTCGTCTCGGCGTGATACGTGACTGGGAATCTAAATGGTATGCTGACAGAGGATACAAAGAAACCTTAAATGAAGACCTGCGCATCAGAAAATTCATTGATAAGAAATTAAAGAATGCCTCTGTTTCTACTGTTGAAATTGAACGTGCAGCCAATAGAATCAACGTATCAATCAATACTTCTAAACCAGGTATGGTGATTGGTAAAGGTGGTTCTGAAGTTGAAGCATTGAGAAGAGAATTAAATGCTTTGACTAAAAAGCAGGTTCACGTTAATATTATTGAAATTAAGAAGCCAGATCTTGATGCTAAATTGGTAGCTGAAAGTATTGCTAGTCAACTTGAAGCTCGTATTGCTTTTAGACGTGCTACGCGTCAAGCAACTCAAAGAACAATGCGTGCCGGTGCTAAAGGAATCAGAGTACAAACTTCTGGTCGTTTAAATGGTGCTGACATGGCAAGAAGAGAATGGCATACAGAAGGCCGTGTTCCATTACAAACTTTAAGAGCTGATATTGATTATGCTTGGGTAAATGCTTACACCACCTATGGTGAAATTGGCGTTCAAGTATGGATTAACCGGGGTGAAATCTTACCTTCTAAAAGTAAGAAGCCCGAAAAAGCTGCGAAGGGAGGAAACAAATAATGCCTCTAGTACCAAAAAGGGTAAAACACCGTCGTGAGTTTCGTGGTAAAATGCGTGGTGCCGCTAAGGGTGGTAAAACTATCGCTTTTGGTGAATATGGATTAGAAGCCCTTGAATCCCACTGGATTACTACTCAACAAATCGAAGCTGCTCGTGTTGCGATGACTCGTTATATGAAGCGTGGCGGTAAAGTTTGGATTAGAATTTTCCCTCAAAAGTCTTACACTGCTAAAGGTGTTGGTGTACGTATGGGTTCTGGTAAAGGTGCACCAGCAGGCTGGGTAGCTGTAGTCAAGAGAGAAAAGATCATGTTTGAAATTGGTGGCGTTAACGAAGCAACTGCTCGTGAAGCTTTGAGACTTGCTGCAACTAAGCTTCCAATTAAATGTAAGTTCGTGTCTAGAAGTTCGGAAGTAGGTGGCAATTCTAATGAAGGCTAAGGAAATCAGAGCATTAACCACTGATCAAATGTTAGACAAAGAAAAACAATACAAAGAAGAACTCTTTAATTTGCGTTTTCAACAAGCAACGGGTCAATTAGAAAATACCGCTCGCCTAAGCAAAGTCCGTAAAAATATTGCTAGAATTAAAACAATTCTTAGTGAAAAAGCATTGGAAAAAGATTAGTGGAAGGGAGTTATTAACTTGAGCGAATCAATCGAAAGAAATCATCGTCACGTATATCAAGGCCAAGTAATTTCTGATAAGAATGACAAAACTATCACTGTAGTTGTTGATACTTATAAGAATCACCCTGTTTACAAGAAGCGTATCAGATATTCAAAGAAATACTACGCACAAGATGATAAAAATGAAGCTAAAGTTGGCGATACTGTTCGTATCATGGAAACTCGTCCATTATCTCGTACAAAGCGCTTTCGTTTAGTTAAAATTGTTAAAAAATCTGTTTAATTTTGCGGATTTAGTGAGGGGAGGATTATATAGTGATTCAAAATGAATCCCGTTTGAAGGTTGCTGATAACTCAGGTGCCAGAGAACTTTTAGTTATTAGAGTCTTAGGTGGATCAAGACGTAAGACTGGTAACATTGGTGATATTGTGGTAGCAACTGTTAAACAAGCAACACCAGGTGGCGTTGTCAAAAAAGGTGACGTTGTCAAGGCCGTCATTGTTAGAACAAAATCAGGCGCCCGTCGTGAAGATGGTTCATACATCAAATTTGATGAAAATGCTGGAGTAGTTATCAATGCAGATAAGAGCCCACGCGGTACTCGTATCTTTGGGCCTGTTGCACGTGAGCTGCGTGAGCACGACTTTATGAAAATCGTCTCTCTTGCTCCTGAAGTCTTATAATAAGTGAGGTGCACTGATGTTTGTTAAAACTGGTGACAAAGTAAAAGTTATTGCCGGAAAAGACAAAGGTAAAGAAGGCATTGTTTTATCTGTTAATGTTAAAAAGAACCGTGTGGTTGTTAAAGGCGTTAATAAGATTAAAAAACACCAAAAGCCTTCACAGACTAATGCTAATGGTGGTGTAGTTGAATCAGAAGGTTCAATTCACGCATCAAACGTTAAAGTCATTGCAAAGTCTGAAGGCAAAGCAAATGATAATAAAGAAGAAACTAAGAAGTAGAAGGGAGGACACAAATGGCAAATTATTTAGCTCAAGAATATAAAGAAAAAATTGTTCCTGCATTGCAAGAAAAGTTTGATTACAGCTCAGTTATGCAAGTACCAAAGATTGAGAAAATCGTTTTGAACATGGGTGTTGGTGATGCTGTTTCCAACGCTAAAAACTTAGACGAAGCTGTTGAAGAATTAACTTTAATTTCAGGTCAAAAGCCTTTGGTAACAAAAGCCAAAAAGTCAATCGCTAACTTCCGCTTGCGTGAAGGTATGTCTATCGGTGCTAAGGTTACACTTAGAGGAGATAGAATGTATGACTTCTTGTATAAGTTAATCAGTGTTTCACTTCCTCGTGTTCGCGACTTCCGCGGTGTTTCAAGCCGTTCATTTGATGGTCGTGGTAACTACACTTTAGGTATTAAGGAACAATTAATTTTCCCAGAAATTGACTTTGATAAAGTTAATAGAACCAGGGGTTTGGATGTTGTTATCGTTACTACTGCCAATACAGATGAGGAAGCTAGAGAACTTCTAAGTCAATTTGGTATGCCGTTTGCAAAATAATGGAGGACATTAATGGCTAAGACATCACAAAAAATTAGAAATCATCGTCCTGCTAAATTTTCTTCACGTGAATACACTCGTTGCGAGAGATGTGGTCGCCCACGTTCTGTTTATCGTAAGTTTGGCTTATGCCGTATTTGCTTGAAAGATTTAGCTCACAAAGGTCAAATTCCAGGCCTTAAAAAGGCTAGTTGGTAATACGGATAGGAGGATAGCATAAATGGTCATGACAGATCCGATCGCAGATTACTTGACTAGAATTAGAAATGCCAATATGGCAAAGCACAATTCAGTTGAAGTTCCTGCATCAAATATTAAAAAATCTATTTCAGAAATTTTGAAACGCGAAGGCTTCATCCGTGATTACGAAGTTACCGATGACAACAAGCAAGGTATGATTAAGATTTTCCTGAAATATGGTCCTGACGGAGAACGTGTCATTTCAGGCTTAAAGCGAATTTCTAAGCCAGGTCTTAGAACTTACGTAAGCGCTGAAAATTTACCTAAGGTACTTAATGGCTTAGGTATTGCCATCGTTTCTACTTCTGCTGGTGTAATTACCGACAAGGAAGCAAGACAAAAAGATGTTGGTGGCGAAGTTATCGCCTATGTATGGTAATTCTGACAGAAAGGAGAACAATCAATGAGCCGTATCGGTTTAAAAACAATTGAAGTCCCAGATAGTGTCACTGTTACCAAGAAGGGTGACAATATCACTGTTAAAGGACCTAAAGGTGAATTAACCAGATATTTCGATCCAAAAATCACTTTTAAACAAGAAGATGGTAAAATTAACTTCTCACGTTCTAGTGAAAGCGACAAAGCTCTTCATGGTACTGAGAGAGCTAATTTAGCCTCTATGGTTGAAGGTGTGGTTGATGGATATAAGAAAACTTTAAAGTTAATCGGTGTTGGTTACCGTGCAACAGCACAAGGTAATAAACTCACTTTAAATGTTGGTTACTCACACCCAGTTGTAATGACTGCACCAGAAGGTGTTTCAGTGAAAGCTACTTCAGCTACAGACATTGAAGTAGAAGGAATTTCTAAGCAAAATGTTGGACAATTTGCTGCTGAAATTCGCGATGTACGTCCACCAGAGCCCTACAAAGGTAAAGGTATTCGTTATACTGACGAATATGTACGTCGTAAGGAAGGTAAGACAGGTAAATAGAAAATAATTTTTGAGGTGAAATTGTGATTTCAAAACCAGATAAGAACAAATTGCGCTTAAAGCGTCACAAACGTATTCGTAGCAAAATTTCTGGTACTGCTGAGCGCCCACGCTTAAGCGTTTTCCGTTCAAACAAAAACATCTACGCTCAATTAATTGATGACGTAGCGGGTGTAACGCTAGCAAGTGCCTCAACTTTAGATGATGCTGTAGCTAAGGATCAGACTAAAGTAGAACAAGCTCAAGCTGTTGGCAAGAATATTGCTGAAGCAGCGAAAGCTAAAAACATTACTAGTGTAGTGTTTGACAGAAGTGGTTATTTATACCACGGCCGTATTTCAGCTTTGGCAGATGCCGCTCGTGAAAACGGATTAGAGTTCTAGGAAAGGAGATAAATACATGGCAAACCGCAACGATTCTCGCAATAATCGCAGAAATAAGGACGACATCGAAGATCAGTTAGTAGCAATTAATCGTGTCACCAAGGTTGTCAAGGGTGGTCAACGAATGAGATTTGCTGCCTTGGTAATCGTTGGCGACAAAAAAGGTCGTGTAGGCTTTGGTACTGGTAAAGCTCAAGAAGTTCCAGAAGCAATCCGTAAGGCCGTTGAAGCTGGTAAAAAGAACATGATCAAAGTTCCTAAGGTTGGCACTACTATTCCTCATGAAGTAATTGGTCATTATGGCTCAGGTAATATTATGATTAAACCTGCTCCAGCTGGTTCTGGTGTTGCTGCTGGTGGTGCCGTTCGTATCGTTATGGATATGGCTGGTATTGCTGATGTTACTTCCAAGTCACTTGGTTCTAATACTCCAATTAATGTTGTTCGTGCAACAATAGATGGTTTGAAGAAACTTAGAACAAGTGAAGACGTTGAAAAGCTTCGTCACGCTGAATTAGATTAGGGAGACAGAATAAATGACTGAATTAAAAGTTACTTTAATTAGAAGTGCTGTACACCGTCTGCCTAACCAAAGAAAAGTTGTGAAAGCTCTTGGTTTAGGTAGAATTAACAGTACAACTACTTTACCAGACAATGCTGCAACTCGTGGTGCATTGATGAAAATTGCCCACTTGATTTCAGTTGAAGAGATTAATAATTAGTTAATTGAGGAGGTGCCAAATTAATGAAGCTTCATGAATTACATGCTGCTGAAGGTTCACGCAATACTAGAAAACGTGTTGGTCGTGGTACTTCAAGTGGTTTTGGAAAAACTTCTGGCCGTGGCCAAAAGGGACAATTGTCTCGCCAAGGCGGTCATACCCGTTTAGGCTTTGAAGGTGGTCAAATGCCATTATTCAGAACTATGCCAAAGCGTGGATTTAAGAACGTTAACCGCAAAGAGTATGCAATCATTAACTTAGATGATTTAAACAAGTTTGAAGATGGTAACGAAGTTACAGTTGCTAGTCTTAAAGAAAAAGGTTTGGTAAAGAAAGAATTATCAGGCGTTAAGTTGCTTGCAAAAGGTGAGTTAAAAGTTAAGTTAAACGTAAAGATTAACAAAGTTTCCGCCGCTGCGAAGAAAGCAGTTGAAGATGCAGGCGGATCTGTTGAGGTGATCTAATGTTTTCGACCTTGAAGAACGCCTTTAAGGATAAAGAAATTAGAAATAAAATTTATTTCACACTCTTTATTCTTTTGATTTACCGAATTGGAGCTAATATCACTGTTCCAGGTGTCAACGCAAAAGCGATTACTCAAGTTGCACAAACTGGTTTGGTCCCAATGCTGGATACTGTTTCTGGTGGTGGACTTGATAACTATTCAATATTCTCTTTAGGTGTTTCACCTTACATTACTGCACAAATTGTTATTCAACTTTTACAAATGGACATAGTTCCAACGTTGGTAGAATGGGGTAAACAAGGAGAAGTAGGACGCCGTAAGACTAATAACGTAACCCGTGTGCTTGCATTGTTTGTGGCATTTATCCAAAGTATTGGTATCACGCTTGGTTTCAATGCTTTGACTGAGATGGGGTTAGTCAAGTCACAGACTTGGCAGTCCTACTTTGAGATTGCAATTGTAATGACTGCCGGAACAATGTTGCTAACCTGGTTAGGTGATGAAATCACTGATAAGGGTCTGGGCAATGGAGTTTCTGTTATTATTTTTGCAGGTATTATTGCTAGGCTACCGCGAGGACTGTGGCAGCTATATAAAGAAGACGTTATTAACAACAGTGTGAGTGATCGTTGGCAAGGGATTTTGTTCTTCATCGCGATTATCATTGCAATACTTATCGTAACGCAAGTAGTTACATGGGTAGAACAGGCAGATCGCCGAATTCCAATACAATATACAAGAAGAGCAACTATTAGTGGCTCTGAAAGTTTTTTGCCATTGAAAGTTAATGTTTCTGGTGTTATTCCAGTTATTTTTGCTAGTTCTTTCATCATCACACCGGCAACAATTTTAATGGCTTTCCAAAAGTCTCAAGGCGACCAGCAGTGGTACAAGATAATGACTAATATCTTTAGTATGCAAACTACACCTGGGGTTATAATTTATACTGTTTTAATAATTCTATTCACGTTCTTCTATGCTTTTGTTCAGGTTAACCCTGAGAAGCTGGCAAAGAACTTGCAGAAGCAGGGCGCTTATATCCCAAGTGTTTGGCCGGGTAAAGATACACAAGATTATGTTTCTAAGGTATTGATTAGATTATCAACAGTAGGATCTGTATTTTTAGGACTTGTAGCTTTATTACCACAACTTGCTACTAATTTTTGGGATTTACCAAGTTCAATTGGATTAGGCGGTACCAGTCTTTTAATTGTTATTGGTGTCGTCTTGGAACTATCTCGTCAAATTAACGGATTGTTAATGAAGAGAGAATACGTTGGATTCATCAGATAGGGACGGATAAATGATTAATATATTTCTTTTAGGTTTGCCTGGTGCTGGCAAAGGTACGGTATCAGAACAAATTGTCGATAAATATCATCTAACTCATATTTCAACTGGGGATATGTTTAGAGAAGCAATGGCTAATGAGACTAAAGTTGGTCTTGAAGCTAAAAGTTACATTGATAAAGGTGATTTGGTACCGGACGAAGTTACTGCCAAATTAGTTGAAGAACGTATAGGGCAACCTGATATTAAAGAGGGTTACATCTTAGATGGTTTTCCACGGACTATTGTTCAGGCGGAACTTTTTGAAGATATTGCTAAACGCGTCAATAAACAATTAACAAACGTAATTTCACTTGAAGTTAAAGAAGAAACTTTAGTAAAACGTTTGTCAGCACGCTTTATGTGCAAAAATTGTGGTGCTACTTATAATAAGATTACAAAAATGCCCCAAGTTAAAGGGACTTGTGATCGTTGTGGCAGTCATGACTTTTATCAACGTGAAGATGACAAGCCTGAAGTAGTAAAAAATCGTTTAGAAGTAAATGAAAAGATGAATACACCGCTAAAGGACTTTTACCAGAAAAAAGGTTTGTTAACTGTTGTTGATGGTGAACAAACCCCTGAAGAAGTTTTCAAGAATGTTGATGCGGTTTTAAGTAAAAAGCAATAATTTGTATATTTACTTTTCCGTGTTATAATTTCAAAGTATGACTGTTTAAATGCGGAGGAACGGCTTTGGCAAAAGATGATGTCATAGAAGTAAAAGGTAAGGTTGTTGATACCTTGCCTAATGCTATGTTTAAAGTTGAATTGGAAAATGGAGCAGTGATTTTAGCACATGTTTCCGGTAAGATTAGAATGCATTATATTCGAATTTTACCTGGAGACCGTGTTACAGTTGAACTTTCTCCTTATGATTTAACTAAAGGTAGAATAACTTATCGATTTATAAAGTAATAACGGAGGGAAACATGAAGGTTAGACCATCTGTTAAACCAATGTGTGAACATTGTAAGATAATTAAAAGAAATGGTCGTGTAATGGTTATTTGCTCTGCAAATCCAAAGCACAAGCAACGTCAAGGTTAGAAAAATAGGAGGTGCAATTTATGGCACGTATTGCTGGTGTTGACTTACCAAGAGATAAAAGAATAGTTGTTGCATTAACTTATATTTATGGTATTGGTGAACCAACAGCACAAAAGATTTGTGCGGATGCTGGTGTTTCTGAAGACATACGTTCAAAAGATTTGACTCCAGATGACCAAGAGAAGCTTCGTGCAGAAGTTGATAAATACCGTGTTGAAGGTGACTTACGTAGAGAAGTCAGCATGAACATTAAGCGGTTAATTGATATTGGTTCATATCGTGGTATTCGCCACCGTCGTGGACTTCCAGTTCGTGGTCAAAATACCAAGAATAATGCTCGTACACGTAAGGGTAGTAAAAAGAATAAATAAAAATTTTAAGGAGGTTTATTGATGCCTAAAACAGCACGTAAACGCCGTGTGAAGAAGCACGTTGAAAAAGGCGTTGCTCATATCCATTCTACGTTTAACAATACTTTAGTCATGATTACTGACGTTCAAGGCAATGCAATTGCTTGGTCTTCAGCTGGTGCATTAGGCTTTAAAGGTAGTCGTAAGTCTACACCATTTGCGGCACAAATGGCAGCCGAAGCAGCAGCTAAGAGCGCAATGGATCAAGGCATGAAACATGTTGAAGTTTCTGTTAAAGGTCCGGGTGCTGGCCGTGAATCTGCTATTAGATCGCTACAAGCGACTGGGCTTGAAATCACCGCAATTCGTGATGTTACCCCAGTTCCTCACAATGGTTCTAGACCACCAAAACGTCGTCGTGTTTAATTTTGTTCTTAATGAAGGACATTGCGTTTTGAAAGGGGCCTAGTAATGATTGAATTTGAAAAACCAAATATTACCGTTGTGGACCAAGAAAAGTCGTATGGTAAATTTGTTATTGAACCACTTGAACGAGGCTTTGGTACTACTTTAGGTAACTCATTACGTAGAGTTTTACTGACATCTATCCCAGGTACAGGACTTGTTTACGTTCAAATAGATGATGTCTTACACGAATTCTCAACCGTTCCAGGCGTAAGAGAAGATGTCGCTAAGATAATCCTGAACCTTAAGAAACTTGAATTAAAGTCTTTTTCAGATGAACAAAAAATTATTGAAATTGACGTAGAGGGTCCGGCTACTGTAACCGCCGATGATCTCAAAGCTGACGCTGATATTCAAATCCTGAATCCTGACCAATATATTTGTACTATTGCTGATGGTGGTCATTTGCATATGCAAATCGCTGTCCAAAATGGCCGTGGCTACGTTGCAGCAAGTGACAACAAGAGTGAGGATATGCCAATTGGGGTTATTCCGGTTGATTCTTTGTTTTCACCAATAAAGAAAGTTAATTACCAAGTTGAATCAACTCGTGTTGGTAAAAGAGACGATTTTGATAAGCTCACCTTAGAGATTTGGACAGATGGTTCAATCAAGCCTAACGATGCCCTCAGTTTCGCTGCTAAAATTTTAGTCGCACACTTTAAAGTGTTTGAAACTGCTGATGCAAATACTAAATTCAATGATGTGATGGTTGAAAAAGAGGACGATACGGCAGAAAAGAAGCTTGAAATGACAATTGAAGAGCTTGATCTTTCTGTTCGTTCATACAATTGTCTTAAACGTGCCGGAATTAATACACTGCAAGAACTGACTGATAAGACAGAAGCAGATATGATGCGTGTACGCAATTTAGGACGGAAATCGTTGGAAGAAGTTAAAAACAAGTTAGCTGACTTGGGACTATCACTTCGTCAAGAAGATTAATTTCGAAAAATAAAGGAGGTAAACTGATGGCATACCGTAAATTGGGACGAGACAGTGCACATAGAAAAGCAATGTTAAGAGAAATGACTACTCAATTGATCATGAATGAACGCATTACTACTACTGAAACACGTGCTAAAGAAGTTCGCAAGACTGCCGAAAAGATGATCACTTTAGGTAAGCGTGGAGATTTAGCCGCAAGAAGAAGAGCCGCTGCTTTTATTCGTGATGAAGTTGCAGATATTCATGAAGAAAAAGATGCAGTAGTTGTTAAATCAGCTTTACAGAAGCTTTTTAGCGATGTGGCACCTCGTTACAAAGACAGAAATGGTGGTTACACCAGAATTATGAAGCTTGCTACTGCCCGTAAAGGTGATGCAGCTCCAATGGTTATTTTAGAATTAGTTTAATTCGAATAATCTAAACTTAATAGCTATTAAGAATTATCCGTGAGAGTGAGAATAAGCGTTAAGATGATGACGAAAGTTTAGTCTAGCTTAGATGAAGTAATTTATCCCTCCTCATGGATGATTTTTTTTGCTTTAGATTTTAGTTAATAGACAGTGTTCAAATAAAACTTAATTGACTTTTACCTCATATTCAGTTTTAATACTTTAATTTAGTGAGGCAAAATGAATTACACTGCTGCAAACAAAGTAAAAATCACTTAATTAAAAGCTACTCCTTTTTGATATTGCTAAAATTTATTAAAAAAAAGCCAGATAGTAATGATAAAAATAGAAAGATTGCAAACTTTGTTCAGAAATCATAATATTTTTGGTACAATTGAATCAGACTTTTTAGGATGGTGAGAGTATGACAACTGACAGTATTATCAAAATAAAAAATGTAAGCTTTACGTATCCAGAGTCAGAAACTCCCGCTATAGACAACATTAGTCTTGATATTAAACGGGGTTCATGGACATCAATTATTGGCCATAATGGCAGTGGCAAGTCGACAATTATCCGCCTGATTAATGGTTTACTGGTACCTGATGAAAAAGGAAAACCTGAAATTGAAGTGGACGGCTTAAAACTAAATGATGATACGGTTTGGGAAGTTCGAAACAAAGTTGGAATTGTCTTTCAAAATCCTGACAATCAATTTGTGGGAGCTACAGTGGCTGATGATGTCGCATTTGGCCTAGAGAATCGCGGAGTTTCTCACACTGAAATGGTAAAGATTGTTCCTGAAGCAATTAAAGCGGTGGGGATGAGCGAATATATCAATGCTGAACCAGCAAATCTTTCAGGAGGACAAAAACAAAGAGTAGCAATTGCTGGGATACTGGCTATTAAGCCCAAAATTATTGTGCTGGATGAAGCTACGTCAATGCTTGATCCTGAAGGTAGAGACCAAATATTATCAATAGTGCAAGCGATGAAGAATAAATATGACTTGACAGTAATCTCAATTACGCATGATATTGATGAAGCTAATATGGCTGACCAGGTTTTGGTAATGAATGATGGTAAATTAATTACTAAGGGCAGTACTAAAGATGTCTTTAGTCAAGTTGATCTGTTAAAAAATTTGGGCTTGGATGTACCATTTTATGAGCAAGTTAAAGCAAAGTTACTGGCTGACTCTGTTAAAATTCCAGCTAGTATAGATTCAGAAAAAGAGTTGATCAATTACTTATGTCAATTAAATTCGAACATGTAAGTTACATTTATTCTCCAGAAACACCACTTGAAAAAAAAGGTTTAGACAATGTTTCTTTTAAGCTGCAAGATGGTTCTTTTAATGCAATAATTGGTCATACTGGTAGTGGTAAATCGACACTTATGCAACATTTTAATGCTCTAATTAGACCTACATCTGGGAAAATAGAAATAGCTGGCACAACTATCACACCAGAAACTACCAATAAAAATTTAAAAGAATTGAGAAGACATGTTAGTCTGGTTTTTCAATTTCCAGAAGCACAGCTATTTGAAAATACAGTAATAGATGATATTGCTTTTGGACCTAAAAACTTTGGTTATGATAATGAAAAAGCCCTTGCAAGTGCCAGGTTTTGGCTAAAAAAAGTTGGTTTACCTGAAGAGATTGGTAAACGATCACCTTTTGAGTTATCTGGCGGACAAATGAGAAGGGTAGCGATAGCTGGTGTTATGGCTTATGAGCCAGATATTCTCTGTTTAGATGAACCAGCCGCTGGTCTTGATCCTGAAGCACGTAAACAAATGATGGCTCTTTTTTCTGAGTATCAAAAAGAAGGACATACTGTAATATTAGTTACTCATAATATGGATGATGTAGCTAATTATGCTGAAAATGTTTTAGTCATGGAGCACGGTAAAATGATTAAACAAGCTGCACCAAGAGACATTTTTAAAGATCGTAATTGGTTACAAGAGCATCATTTAGAAGAGCCTAAGCCATCCTTGTTTGCAACTAAATTGCAAAACTATCAGTTTGCAAAATTACCATTAACTATAGCTGACTTGGTAAAAGATATAGAAACCAATTTAAAGGAGTGAGAATGTGAGTAAAATCTTAATTGGCCGGTATGTAGCTGGTGATTCGATAATTTATCGTATGGATCCAAGAGGAAAATTACTAGCAACTATTATTTTTATTTTATTCGTATTTTTAGCCAATAATCCAGTTTCTTATCTAATTGTAACCATTTTTAGTATAGCTGCTGTAGCTGCCACTAAGCTAAAACCAAAAGTCTTTTGGGATGGAGTTAAACCCCTAATTTGGTTAATTTTGTTCACATCCTTTTTGCAGTTGTTTTTCTCAGTTGGTGGAACCGTCTATTGGCAGTGGACAATTTTTGCATTGTCTAGTTATGGTATCACTAATGCTATTTATATTTTTATCCGCTTTACAGTGATCATCTTAATTTCTACAGTAATGACTGTTACTACTAAACCACTTGAAATTGCTGATGCTATTGAATGGCTATTAAAACCGTTGAAAATAGTTCATGTTCCAGTCGATAAAATTGCTCTAATAATGTCAATAGCTTTACGATTTGTACCAACTTTATTTGATGAAACTTTAAAAATTATGAATGCCCAACGTTCACGAGGCGCAGATTTTAATAATGGCGGACTTGTTACCAGGGCAAAGGCGATTACTCCTCTCCTGGTTCCGCTATTTATTAATTCGTTAGAAACAGCAATCGATTTATCAACTGCGATGGAATCGCGTGGTTATCGGGGAGATCAAGGCAGGACAAAATTCAGAATCTTAAAATGGTCCAATGTTGATCTTATTAACTTGTGTTATTTCATTTTACTATTAGGGCTTTTATTAATATTTAGGACACATTAATGACAACAAGATATAAAATGACGGTTGCTTATGACGGACACCTTTTCCATGGCTTCCAGTATCAACCACATCAAAGAACTGTGCAAGGAACGATTGAAACTGCCTTATCTAAAATGACTAAGGGCAAAAATGTGGTTGTTGAGGGTTCAGGTCGTACTGATGCAGGAGTTCATGCATTGGGGCAGGTAATTCATTTTGACTATCCTGATAAACAAATTCCACCAGAAAGAATGATTTGTGCGTTAAATTCGCTCATGCCGCTCGACATTGTTTTTAAAAAATGTGACATCGTAGATGAAAATTTTCATGTGCGATATAGCGCTAAAGGTAAGTGGTATCGCTATCGCGTTAGTTTAGACAGATTTGTCGACCCCTTTAAGCGTCTATATACGGGACATTATCCTTATCCAGTTGATGTGGAAAAAATGAAAAAGGCTTCTCTTGATTTACTGGGAACACATGATTTTACCAGCTTTGCAGCTAGTGGTGGCCAAATTAAGAACAAGGTTCGTACCATGTTTTATGTAAATATCCAAAAAGATAAGCAGAATAATGAAATTGTCTTTGATTTTATCTGCTCTGGTTTTCTTTACAATATGGTCCGTATTTTAGTAGCAATGTTATTAGAAATTGGTAGGGGTAAGCGCCCTGTTAATGATATTCCCCGGGTAATAATGGCAAAGGATCGGGAGCAGGTAAGAGAAACTGCTCAAGCCAGTGGATTATTCTTATACCATGTTTTTTATGATGATATACCTAAAAAATATAGGCTCGACAGGGAATAATATTGACTTTTTAGTTGAAAAGAATTATTATATTTAAGTATGTTTGTCCACGATAGGCCCCGGAATCTTATTGTTTTCAAACAACGTATAAACGGAGGAAATTAAATTGCGTACTACACAGTTAGCAAAACCTAATGAAATTGAACGTAAGTGGTATGTTATTGACGCAACAGATGTATCTTTAGGTCGTCTGTCAACAGCAGTAGCAACTATTTTAAGAGGTAAGAATAAGCCTCAATATACACCAAACGTTGACACTGGTGATAACGTCATTATAATTAATGCCGCTAAACTAAAGTTAACAGGTAAGAAAGCTACTGACAAGATTTACTACCATCACTCTGATTACCGTGGTGGCATAAAGGCCACTCCAGCTGGAGACTTGCTGGCTAATAATCCAGTTAGATTAGTTGAATTGTCAGTTAAGGGTATGCTTCCTAAAAACACTCTTGGTCACCAAGAATTTATGAAGATGCATGTTTATGCTGGTGCTGATCACAAGCACGAAGCACAAAAGCCTGAAGAATTAGACATTAACAAATTAATCTAGGAGGTTAAATAATGGCACAACAAGTTGCATATGCAGGTACCGGTCGGCGCAAGAATTCTGTTGCACGTGTTCGTTTAGTACCAGGTAGCGGCAAGATTACCGCTAATAATAAAGATATTGATCAATACATTCCTTTTCCTAATTTAGTTAAGGATTTGAAGCAACCATTGACTTTGACTGAAACTGAAAATCAATATGATGTTAAGGTTAATGTCAATGGCGGAGGTTTCTCAGGTCAAGCTGGAGCTATTCGTTTAGGAATTGCTCGTGCTCTTCTTGAAGTAGATCCTGATTTTCGTGGTCCACTGAAGAAGGCAGGTTTCTTAACTCGTGATCCAAGAATGGTTGAACGTAAGAAACCAGGTCTTAAGAAGGCTCGTAAGGCTTCACAATTTAGTAAACGTTAATCAGTACGATTATATCAAGATTTCAAAGCACGTCATGGTTCACACCATGACGTGCTTTTTTGGTACTTTTTAACTAAATTCACACACTTTCACATCAATACTTAAAAAAAGCAATATGCTGTTTGACTTTGATAATCCTAATTTGAAGTAGTTTAATGGTTATATATATGATGTTGCAATCTTAGTGAGGTATAAAATGGGTTCCAAACCGGTAATAGATGTGCTAAATTTAAGTAAGCGGTACGCAGATTTTCAACTACAAATTAACAATTTGAAAATAAATGAAGGAAGTATTGTTGGTTTAGTTGGTGAAAATGGGTCAGGTAAGTCAACTTTTTTGAATTTACTATTAAATCAAATAAAAAGTGAAATAGGCAATGTAAAAATTTTTGGTTTAGATTATGTTAAAGATGAAAACCAGATAAAACTTAACTTAGGTGTAATTTTGGAGCAAAATTATTTTCCAAACTCATTTTCTGTTCAACAAATTGAAAAAATGCTAGAAAAAATTTATCCCCGGTGGGATAAAAAACTCTATCACAATTTAATTGATGAGTTTGATTTGCCTACCAATAAGCCTATTAGTAATTTTTCAAGAGGGATGCTTGTTAAATTAAATTTTGCTGCCACCCTTTCTCATCATCCTAGACTCTTAATTGCTGATGAAGCAACCAGTGGGCTTGATCCAATTATAAGGAAAGAAATCTTGTCTTTGCTAAAAGAATATGTAAGCGATAATCAAATGACGGTATTATTGTCTTCACATATCTTAAGCGATTTAGAACAAGTTGCTGACTATTTTGTTTTTATTAAAAATGGCAATATTTTATTAAAGGGTGGCTGGAGCGAATTGCTTAACCACTATACAATTAAAACCGAAATAATAGGCTTGCCATTGAAAAACATCAAATATAAATTATGCCAAGATAACTTGGTTCAATATCTAGTTGATGTATCACAAGAAAGTGTTGATTATAAAGATTATGCTTCATTAGAAGAAATATTGCTATTTTTAGTAAAAGGAGTGAGGATGGATGAAGGGACTTCTCTATAAGGATTTGCAACTTATTTTAAATAAGGTAAGTTTAATAGGTAGATTGCTAATTATATTTGTACTACTTTTGGTGACAATTTTTTGTAGAGAGTCTGGAACGATTTTTCTTTCA
Organism: Lactobacillus sp. M0393; assembly: GCF_016102025.1. NCBI lineage: Bacteria > Bacillati > Bacillota > Bacilli > Lactobacillales > Lactobacillaceae > Lactobacillus > Lactobacillus sp. M0393. The sequence continues at coordinate 110,398 of NZ_JACFPK010000005.1, forward strand.
ATCATTGGACCGATTGGTTTAGCATCAATACCAACTAGTCTATTAGTTGCTGACCAAGAAAATGGATGGAACAGATTTGTCGGTATTTTCCCTATTCCTAAAAAAAACATAGTTTTGGCTAGATACATTTTTTGTATTTCTTTAATTCTATTTATTAGCTTTATAACTTTAATTTTAAGCATTGGCACTGCTCTGATTTTCCAACAATTTAGTCTGCAAATCCATATATTGATAGCGATAATTGGCTTATTGATTGGTATCATGTATGTAGTTCTCTTACTTCCAGCAGTTTATGCTTTCGGTACGTTTGGCAGCACGATCGTAAATGTACTGGTCTTAATCCTTATCATGGGAGTGATTTATATTTTGCAGAAAACGACTTGGGGTCTATTGTTCATCACTTGGATTAGTAATACTAATTCTTTACTGCTAGTAATCGCAAGCTGTATCTTAATTGCAGTAATATCCATCGTTTCAATGATAATTTCAACAAAAGTATATTCCAACACATTTAAGTAGTTAGGAGCTTGAACTATTATGAGTAAAAAATTATATCATCAAATAGCTGTTGCTTTAGCAATAGTTTCAATTGTACTCGCAGTCGGGATACTAATCTGGGGAGAAAAAGGGACTGCTTTTATTGCAATTATTCCCGCTGTAATTGCAGATTTAATAGAACGGAAGGTAAAGAAAGTAAAATAATTAAGCTTTTTATTCCTAACTTTTTAGAAAGACACTGGCTGTGTAGGCAAGTGACATTCCAATTTATGTTCTATTAAAATAATTAACTGGGAGTGTCCTACAAGATTGTAACCAAAGTAAGTTATTGAGTGGTATGAGTTGCTTGTATTTATAAGCTCAGTTCATATATTTTGGGAGTAAATTAACACCACTCACATGAAGTTAGTAGAAATTTATTGAAACAGTGTTTTTCAGAAAAGTGTGGGAATACCTGATATTAAAAGCTTTTTGAAATTTAGTCAAATAAATGTTATTCAAACTAGGTCTTAAGAAAGCGCGTAAGGTTTTACAATTTAGTAAGCGCTAATTATTTATTTTAACGAATTACACCATTTATTATAAAAATTTAAGGCACCAACATAAGTTCGGTACCTTTTGTTTAGATTAGATAGGATTAAAGTAGAATTATGACAAAAACTGAATTAACCCGTTTTCGCATTAAAAAAGGAAAAGAAGCGAAGGCACAGGAATGGATGGACTTTTTAAATAAACATCATCAAGATACTGTAGCAACAATGGCGGGAGAAAGAATGTATATTGAGACTGTATTTAAAGAGGAGTGTGCGGATGGTTACACATACTTTTATTGGTATTCTATGCAAGGAGAAGGAGGAAATGCAGTCGAAGATTCGGATAGTTATATTGATCAAAAACACTTAGAATATTGGGACGAGTGTATAGATACTGCATATAGGCCAGTGGATATGAAAGTGATGGAAAAACTAGTAGCACCTAAAATCAAAAGTATTATGGATGCTGATTAAATAAAAAATCTAATAAGGTGTAGTTATTTGAATAAAAGAAAGGCAAAAAACGTCAGATATTTGATGTGAACCCTAAAATTAGGACACTTTATATTAGCTGCTAACTGAGGACTAACTGCCGATATTCAATCGGAGTTAGTCCTTTTAGTTTGATCTTGATTCTTTTCTGATTGTAATACTCAATGTAGTCTCTGATTGCGTCTTCCAGTTCAGTGAGATTCTTAAACTGCTTTTCAAAGCCATAAAACATTTCTCGCTTGAGTATCCCGAAGAAGCCTTCCATTAACCCATCATCAAGCGAATTGCCCTTGCGTGACATTGACTGGCTAATGCCATGGTTTTTGAGCCACGCTTGAAACTGACCATTTTGGTATTGCCAGCCTTGATCGGTGTGGAAGATCAAGCCATTCAGTGCCGGATGCTTGTCCCAGGCCTTTCTTAACATATCCATGGTCTGTTTAAGATTAGGGCTGCGGGAAATAGTATAGGAAACAATCTCTTGGGTGCAGCCGTCAATGATCGGTGATAAGTAGGTCTTTTGCCCCTTGAGCTTGAACTCAGTTATATCCGAATACCATTTGTGATTGGGGTAAACCGCACTGAAGCTGCGTTTAATCAAGTCAGACTTAATCGGACCCTGAGTGCCGCGATAGCTGCTGTATTTGTGCCAGCGTTTACTGACTATGCCAAACAATTTCAGCTTGTTCATTAAGCGCTGCACCTTTTTATGGTTGACTAATAAACCGCGACGTCTTAGTTCTGCAGTAATGCGGCGATAGCCATAGCGGTGCTTGTGTTCCTCATAAATGGCTTTGATTTTAGCCATTATTTCTCGATTATCCCAATCTTTGTCCTTCTTCTTTAAAGTGTAGTAGTAATTACTACGGGATAAGTGCGGCAGGTCAGGATTGGCATTAATGGTATCAAGAATAAAAGTTACGCTGACTTTAAGCTCGCGCCTTAGTTGGGTAACTGCCTGGGCTATTTCCGAGGCTTGCGGTTCTTGGTCCGCTGGTCGACTAAGACGCTCAATTTTTTTACGAATTCGTTCTCGATTTTCAGCTTCAAGTTCTGCTGGCGTAAGCGTTCGTTCTCTTGCTTGAGCCGATGATTTTCCTGTTTGATCAGCTGTTCTCTTTTGGTCATGGGGCGGTCGTCCTCTCTGCTTGTTAACGATATTATACCCATTTTTACGATATTCGCGCAGCCAATTAGACAACATGCCACGACTTTTTAAACCTAAATCTAGTGCTACGTGATAAAGGGGTTCATGGTCAACTATGATTCGCTTGAGAGCTTGCTCCTTAAAATTACTTGTATAAGCAGTGTAAGGCTGATCTAAAATAGCTAGACCGTGACGGTCAATTAAAGCTAACAAGTAACTAATATTAGTCCTGCCAACCCGATAACGCTGACTTAGCTCAGCAGGGCTGATTTGATAATCGTGCCAAAGATGATAGATTTCAATTTTATCTTGTTTAGATAATTTAGACATAAAAATGACCCCCAAATTTGTCCTAAATTTGGGGGTCATATCAATTATCTGGCGTTTTTTAATGTTGCAATTATTTATTCATATCTTAAAGCAGTGATGGGATCTAATTTTGCTGCTCGTTTGGCAGGCAGTGTTCCTGCTAAAAAGGTAATTAGACAGATGATGCCAATAATTAGTAAGCTACTAGTCCAGTTGAACTGAATTAAGGTAAAACCATCCAGTCCTTTTAAGAATGACTTAGCAGCAAAATTGTTTATGGCACTACCTAAGCCCATTGCCAGTAATAATCCCAATGAAGAGCCAAACAAACCAATTAAGATCGCTTCGCAGCTGAAGATGGAAAATACTTTACCTTTGCTAAGCCCTAATGCCTTCATAAGACCAATTTCTTTTGTACGATCTCTCACTGACATGTACAGGGTATTAATTACTCCAAAGCAGGCAGCTACTAATGCGATAGCTCCAAAAACAATTAAAACCCCAGTGACTGCGTTGAATGTTAGGAAAAGTTCATTGACTGCTTCCTTAAGAGTCATACCGGAATATCCTTTTTTAGTTAAATTATCCTCAACTTTCTTAATGCTGCTGGCACTCTTGTTAACAGGAGTAGCAATAACACTAACATACTTATCTTTTAATGCATGCGGAAGACCTTTTTGGTTGGCGGCAATTATTTTTCGCCCTAAGCCATTACTGTAAATAGCAAAACCTTTTGATACTATACTATCGTTTCTGACTCCAACAACCGTAGCAGATATTTTTGTTTTTTTCTTGGTAACGGGTGATTTTGTCACTAGAGTAACTTTTTTACCGAGTGCATCTTGAGCATTTTTGAAACCATAAGATTTAACCATTGGTTTAGTGATTAAAATCTGGGCCTTTTTTCCGCTAGTTGCAACTTGGTGACCAACTTTCAGGTCGTAATTGATTCCTTCCGTTATTTGCGCAATTATAAGATATTTAGTTTTATTAGGGCCTTGGACATAGTCAACATCACAGTCCTTTAACGCTTTAAAATCTTTTAAGCCTTTAACAGATTTGATTTTTTTAACGTCGTTTTTGTCCATCATACCATCAGCGTTTTGACTGCTCTTCTTGGTATTATATTTTTGAAGTTCATTCGTATCTTGACTGGAACTCCCAGGCAAAATTGACATTTGCTCAGTTTTACCAACATTGCCGACTTGCTTTTTCAAATAATCATTAACACCATTATTAATACCCATAGTAATGGCAATAGTTAGGGAACCAATGAAAACAGCAATAATGGTTAGGAATGTCCTTCCTTTATTGTGCCATAAGTTTGTAGCCGCCGAGTTAAGAATATCATGAAATCTCATTGCTGTGTTCCTCCTACCACTTGACCATCTTTAATCTGAATCTGACGTTCACACTTTTTGGCTAAATCCGGATCGTGGGTAACAATTATTAAAGTGATATTTTTTTCTTGATGTAATTTAAATAAAATATTTTCAATATTCTCGCTGGTAGCTGAATCCAAATTTCCTGTCGGCTCATCAGCAAAAATGATTTGGGGATCATTGACTAAAGCACGTGCAATACAGACCCGTTGCTTTTGTCCCCCTGATAGAGCACTGGCCTTATTTTTGACTTTACTTTCTAATCCAACTGCCTTGATTGCTGCTAGAGCTTTTGTACGGCGCTCTCTGCCTGTGACTCCAGCTATTTTTAGAGGGAGCATGACATTTTCCAATACGCTGTCTTGAGCGTTTAAGAAAAACTGTTGAAAAACAAAACCAAATGTTTGATTGCGCAGCTTATTTAATGCTTTATTCTTAATTTTACTTGTGGGTTCATTATTTAAAAAGACGCTGCCAGTAGTGGGGTGGTCAAGAAGTGCCAGGATGTGCATCAAGGTAGACTTACCCGAACCACTTTTGCCAATGATAGCCACCGAATCACCTTTGTTAATCTGTAAATTTATTCCACGTAAGGCATCAAACTTAGTTGCACCTTTGCCATAGGTGCGAGTTACACCACGAGTTTCAAGTAAACTCATAGATTTTCCTTCTTTCTTTGTATCACTGTAATATATATATAATACACCATGACTAAAAAAAGGCAAATATTTTTTTAAAATAATTTCAGATTAGGCAAACCAGGGTTCCATAACTTTTATCTCTGGTTTTTCAAAATCAATTTGTGTTAGCGCGCCGTATGGCAGAGCAGCACGGGGATAAGCATGTCCAATATTTACATTATATAAAATTGGTGTATTAAAGGTAGCAGTCTCTTCCAGTAAGACTTTTTTATACTCAGAAAAATATTTTTTATCCTGCGGTTTACCAACTAAAATAGCCCGCACATTGCCTAAAATACCCACTTCAGCCAATTTAGCTACTTCTTTACGATAAAATTCAGGAGCTGGTTTTTCTTCGCATGTTTCTATAAATAATATTTTATCTTGAGCTTCTTCCTCTGTAAGCATGAGATGATATTGACTGGCGATAGGCGGTTCGTCTTCATAACGATTAGGGACTAAGTCATCGTAAAGGCTATCAATACAACCACCCCATAGTCTTCCCAGAATTTTTCTGTGACCGCGTAGCACCTCATAACCAGTATCTTGGTGGTTTATCCTTTTTTTGCCAACTTGGCTGATTGAATAATCAGTTCTTTCTTCATACCAGGTTTCACTAGCAGGAATGATGGTTGCAGGTGAATTCTCAAAATAATGATTTAAAGTTTTTTTGGTGTAAGGTAAAAGTTCGTTTTCTAGCTCTGCAAAATCAGTTAAAAAGCTTGGACCATAAAAAGTTTGCATTCCTAACCTGTAAAACATTAAATGATTATTCGTGGTATCAGAAAAACCACTAAACAACTTGGGATGCTCAAAAACAGCAGTTTTAAATTCCTGATCTGCCATTAAATAAGGCAGTGTCTTGTAGGTATCATCCCCACCAATTGCGGCAATGATTCCTTTGATATCTGGTTCTAAAAATGCTGCTTTTAAATCGGCAGCGCGTTCAGCAGGATGACTTTTGATGTATTTAATACCGCTGAGAGCATGGGGCATAAAAACAGGCTGTAAACCAAGTTGCTTCATGTGCTTAATTCCTTGTTTAAGTTCATGAGAAGCAAAATTCTCTCCCAGAGTACCAGCTGATAAACTGACTATTGCTATCTTATCTCCAACCTGAAAATGTTGTGGTTTCATTAACATAGATTGAACCTCCATTATTAAAAATAGTTATTAGTTTTTAATCTTACTATAAAAACTTGGCCTAGAAAACCTTAGTGAATGTGTAAATTTAAGAAACAAACAAAGGGATAAAGGTTTACAAAATTTGAGAATGCAAAAATAATTCAGTGAAAGTTCCATTAATTGCTTGAAAGCATTTTGATTAAGCTCTACAATATTATATATAATATAATAATGAAGGAAATAATTATGACGATAGTAATTTCAAATCGTCTTCTGGATGGAGTTGTCTTAGCTTTTATTAAAGAAAACAGTGGTTATAGTCGTGGAATAACAAACTGGGCTAAAACAACTTTTGGTATTTCTAAGTCTGCCATCTATCCTGTCTTGAAAAGATTAAGGGAAAACAAATTCTTATTAGTTGGTACCAGGCTTTTTCAGGGAAGAAGCAGGAATTACTACCAAATTACTGCTTCAGGTAAAGCAGAATTAAAAACAATTAAAAAAGAGTGGTACAGTTTTAGCACTAAGATAAATCAAATTATGGGAGAAGAAAATGAATAAAGTTATTGATAATTATATTTTGCAGTTAAAGCAAAATCTTGTTAATTTGCCTAATTCTGATATGCAAGATGTTGTGGAATTTTATCAGGAGTTTTTACTGGACGGCAATTACCATAACGAATCAGAGATAATTGCTGAGTTAGGTATTCCCAAGCAATTAGCACGCAAAATTATGGCGGACTATTCAGTTTCAATACCTGAAAGAGAAGAGGCACACAAAACCAGCTCCAAGTCTAACTTAAAAACCATTTGGGTTATTTTATTGGGAGTTCTGGCTGCACCTATCGGCATACCATTAGCATTAGCAGCAGTAATAGTTATGGTAGCAGTATTGATTGCATTGGCCGCAATCTTTATTGCTTTAGCTATCATTATTACCTCTTTATTCATCGCTGGTGCTTTTATATTGATTAGATCGTTTGGACTGCTTTTTGGTGGCTACTGGGCTTCAGGCTTTTTCTATGTTGGAGGAGGTTTAGTTTTAACATGTATCAGCTTAATGCTATTCCCAGTAATTATGAAGTTTATTCGCTTCCTAACTGCAGAATGTGCTGCTTTTTTTCAACACATTGGCCGGAAAATTTTCAAGCAGCGTTACTATAAAACCAATGTTTAGATGAGTGAGGAGGATTGGATTAATTATGAAAAAGTTTTATCGTATATGTGGATTGGCCATAACTGTTGGTCTTGTTATGATGCTCGTTGGCTGGTCTAATAACGGTGTAAGACCAATAATTGCTAATCATAACCACTTTACTTTGACCGCTATTGATGATTCTACGCTCACACGTATATATACTTCAAACCACAAATTTAATAAAGTTTTTATTCAAACTGATTCCTCTGATGTTTTTCTTCATTCGGGCAAAAAATACCAAGTTAATGTTACTGGAGTTAATCCAGATGCAGTACAAGTCAAATTAGCAAATAACCGTTTGGATATCTATGAGCCCAGACCTATTGCAATCAATTGGCGTAAAATTGGTTCCAAAATTGACGTAACTGTCCCTCAAAATGTTCACTATACCGAATTTGATAGCGACAGTGACCACGGAAACATCAGGTTAAAAGACCTGAAAGCTAATGCAAATTTTGTGAGTTGTATAGATGGTTATTTAGATATTGATAATATTGACGCGAAAAATACAAGTTTAATAACTGGTGGCAACCATAGATTAACAATTAATAACTCTGATCTGGGTAATGCAGAAGTTAAAATAGATGGAGGTTGGTGCAGACTTTTAAATTGTCGTTCAACAGTGACTCTGGATGCTTCTAACGCTAATATTACAGTTAACAATTCACAACTTAGCAATAGAAATTCTTTTACTTTACAAAGTAGCAATTTAGTAATTAAAAATACGCCTAACCTAAGTTACCAGTTGACAGCAGATGGCAAAGCAATTAGGTATAAGGGTTCAAAGCCTTATGAAAACTTCATCAAAAAGAACTCCAAGAAAAATTTTCTTTTGGTTGATTCAACAGAAGGAACTATTACTATTAAGTAAAAATTATAGCAGGCTCTTTTATCATCAAACTAAGTCCTGAAAGTCAAATAACTTTCAGGGCTATTTTTATAGTTAAACTTTTAGAAAAAACTTAGATTATAAAACGGCTTGTATTAAACAAACCTAGTTAAACAGGATTATGACTACATTAAATATGATTTTTCCAATTTAAATGGAAAATACTTGTACTTACAAATTAATTATTAAAAGATAATATATTTATTGAAAAGGTTTTCAAATAAGAAAAGAAGTGAAGACATAAATGAAATTTTCTGCCGATGATGTTTTTTTAGATGTCAATGAAGCTAGCGTAGAAGACTTTTTACAATATGCAGCCAAAGCGGCATATGATGCAGGCTATACCAATGACATAGAAAAATTAGATCAAAGTTTTTTGGCAAGAGAGCAAGAATTTTCAACAGGACTTGAAGATGGCTTTGCAATTCCGCATGCTAAAACAACAGCGGTTAAAAAACCGGGTTTTCTTTATTTTAGATTAAGTCAGCCTTTAAACTGGAAGACATATGATAAAAAGCCAGTCACTGATGTTTTTGCATTGATGGTCCCACCCGAAAATGCAGGAGACAAACATTTGCAAATGCTGGCCAATTTATCAACGGCATTGTTGGAAAAAGATTTTAAAGAAAAATTACGCAGCCTTTCTTCTAAAGAAATGATTGCACAATTTATTAATGAAAAGATTGGAGAATAAAAAATGAATGTAGTAGGAGTTTCTGCTTGTCCAGCAGGCTTGGCCCATACCCCAATGGCAGCTAAGGCTTTAGAAAAAGCTGGTAAGGAATTAAATTGGAATGTCAAAATTGAGCAACAAGGAATGATGGGACCAGTTAACGCTATTTCCCAGAAAGAAGCAGATGCAGCTGATTTTGTCTTAATTGCTTCTGATCAAAAAATAACTAGTATGGACAGATTTAAGGGCAAGCCAGTTATTCGAGTAGATATTAACACTTGCATTAAGTCACCTAAAGCTGTTTTGAAGAAATGTGCTGCTGCAATTAAGAAGGAGAATTAGTATGAAAAGAATTTTGAAAGAGTGGGAAGGAGCAATCATGAGTGGGATCTCATACATGATCCCAACTGTTATCGGTGGTGCACTTGTTGTTGGTGTACCGCAATTGATTGGTATGTGCTTTGGCTATGGTAATTTATCTAAGTTTGCTAAAACCGGTGGCTTTTTCCATATTCTTTATCAAATAAACTCAGTAGGTTGGATTGGTATTGGCTTAGTTAACTTGGTAATTGGTGGCTATATTGCTTACGCTCTCGGTGACAAACCAGCTTTAGGTGCTGGTTTTATCGGTGGTCAGTTAGCTACTAATAATCAACTTGGCTTTATTGGAGCCATCGCTGCTGGACTCATTGCCGGCTATGTAGCACGTTGGTGCCGCAAGATTAAAGTTCCAGATAAATGGAATTCGGCAATTGAACTTATTGTCATGCCGCTTTTAACTGTTGGCTCAGTGGCGCTCTTTGTAGGTGTTATTTTAACGCCACCACTAGCTTGGATTAATAATGGCTTAACATCTTGGGTTAAGTATATGGTCGAACAAAAGACTAATGCTGTCTTATTAGCTGCCATTATGGGAGGCATGATCGGTGTTGACCTGGGTGGACCAGTTAATAAAGCAGCTTGGGGAGTAGGAAACTTCTTCTTTATAGAAGGCATTTATCAGCCATGTTTATATACCAACATTGCTATTTGCGCTATTCCAATGGGTTATGCGCTTATGAGTTTCATTTGGCCTAAGAAGCGCTTTTCTGCCGAATTATTAGAAATGGGACATAACAACTTAATTATGGGAACTTTTGGTATTACTGAAGGTGCGATTCCATTCATGATGAAGGCCCCACAACTGATAATTGTTAATGTACTTGGTGGAGCTCTAGGTTCGGCCACAGGTGCATTTTTAGGAGTGAAATCCCATATTCCACCTTTAGGCGGTTTACCCGGAATTTTGACTGCAGATAATATTTTTGCTTATCTTGCTGGTATTTTTGTTTGTGCTTTATTTATAGCTATAGTTGCACCATTAATTGCTGACTTTACAGATAAGGATTCATCTGGTGATGAATCAGTGAGTGACGACGACATCGAGTTAAATATTCAGTAGAAATAAAAACTATAGTTTAAGAAAATATTCCTTTTAAGCTATAGTTTTTTTATTTAGGAGACAGAATGATAAAAAAAGTTTTTGTTGTCCCGCATACTCACTGGGACAGAGAATGGTTTTTTACTTCAGAACGAGCTAAAGCATATTTAATCAAAGACTTAAAAGATGTAATTGATCATTTAGAAAAAAACGAAAAGTACGGTAGCTTTTTATTAGATGGTCAAACTTCTTTAATTGAAGATTATTTATCTTGGCGTCCGCAAGATATTGAGCGTGTAAAAAAATTAGTTAAAGAAAAGAAACTTTTCTTAGGACCATGGTATACCCAAACTGATCAGTTCATGGCATCTGGTGAAAGTATCATTAATAACCTCAGAATCGGGACAAGTGCCGCATCAGATTTAGGCGGATACATGAATGTAGCTTATGTGCCGGACTCGTTTGGTCAAGAGTCAAGTTTGCCGCAAATATACTCTAGTTTTGGCATCAAAGATGCAGTTTTATATCGTGGCTTTTCAATGGCGGACACTAAAAAATCTGAATTTATTTGGCAGGGTGAAGATGGTTCCCGAATCAATGTGTTTCGCATGGCTTGTGGCTATTTTATCGGGGGCGTAATTGATGAAAATAAGTTATCAGCATTAATGAAAACTGAACCCTTCAAAACTGTAGTCCAACAAGCAACAACAAATAACATTTTATTTCCGAATGGTTCAGATATGGCTCCATTAAGACATGACTTGCCAGATTTAATTACAAAGTTAAATGATGCTAACGAGAAAGAATACCGATTTAAGGTAGCATCGTTGCCAGAATATATTGACGCAGTGAAAAAAGATAAGCCTGACATGGCAGTGGTTAGAGGTGAGCAGGATTGTGGCAAAGATATGCGTGTTCACAAGTCGATCTATTCTTCTCGAGCAGATATCAAAAAATTAAATACGGAATTACAAAATTATCTCACTAACATTGTACAGCCTGTTTTATCCATGGGCAGTTATTTTGGTCTAGATTATCCTTTTGCAGCAATAAAAAGCTTGTGGCAAAAAATGGGTAAAAATGCGGCACACGATTCAATGGGTAATTGTGTATCTGATAGAGTTAACAATGCGATAAAAATGCGGTATCTGGAAGTGAAGGATACTGCTGAAAGCTTAGTTGATTCTACTTTACGGTTCATTTCTACACATATTAAAAGTGAAAAGCATCCGATTACTTTGACAGTATTTAATACATTGCCCTTTGTAAGAGACGAAGTAATTAATAAGACTCTGTATATTCCAAGTCGCAATTTTAAGATTGTCGATTATGAAAACAATGAGATAGCATACGAAATTAATTCAATCAAAGATAACACTAATTTGATAAAGGGTGCTACTATCCAACTAAATCCGGGAGAAAATATTTATACCCCGAAAAAAGTTTACTGTATCAACTTGAATATTGATTTTGGTGAAATTCCGCCTTATGGTTATAAGCAATTTTACCTAATACCACTTGAGGACAAGGAAATAGAGTTAAATAAATTAGCAATTGCTGATACGAAAATTGAAAATGAGTATTATCAAATTTCTGTTAACACAGATGGCAGTTTGAATATTTTAGATAAACTGAATAAAAAGCTTTATTCAAATCAAGCAATTCTAGAAGAAAACGGTGACGGGGGAGATTCATATAATTATTCACCTGCAAAAAAAGATTTAATAATCTATTCGACTAGTCAAAAACATCAGGTGCAGGTATCTCATGGTAAATTGGAAGATAAATTAATTATCTTGTTTAATTACATGGTTCCTAAAAATTTGGAAATGAGAAGTCAGGGAATAACCGACACTAAAATGCCTGTAAAAATGGTTGTTAAATTAACCAAGTCCGCTCAAATGATTAAGTTTAAAGTTCAAGTTGATAATACTAAGCCGTTGAGTCACAGACTCTGCGTTGATTTTGCTAGTCAACTTGATACTAATTTTAGTATTGCAGATATTCAATTTGGCACAATCAAACGTCCTCTTGCAAAAGAGAAAGACTTAGCAGATTGGACGCAAAATCAAGAAAAATGGCAAGAAAAACCAATTTCTATCAATACAATGCAAAGTTTTGTGTGTCTTTCAAATGCTAAAAGAAATATAGCTGTTATTCCACAAGTGGTCAGAGAATATGAGTGTACTAGTAAAAAAGATTCTGTTATAAGGCTAACTCTTTTCCGCACTTTTGGCATGCTAGGCAAAAGTGATTTATTATATCGTCCTGGTCGCGCCTCCGGGGATGAAACAGTCCCGACGCCTAACGCGCAATTAAATCATAAATTGGAATTTAAATTTGCACTGACTACAGGACAATCCAGTTATGATCAGTCAAATTTAGCTAATGAAGTTAAAGACTACGAATCTCCTTTGCAAGTCTATGAATATGCAGAATTTTTAAACGGTAGGCTAACTTTTCCACTGAATCTGTGTAGACAGTTTTTAGAACCTGAATTTAGCTTATTTAAAACTGAAAACAAGTTGACAGTAAGTACAATTGAAAGATCAAGGTCTGGTCTAGGATATTGTTTACGACTCTATAACCCCAAATTTCACCAAGTGAGTGAACAAATTACGTTTGCTAAACAGCCAAAGATAGTTCAACTAGTTGATTTAAGGGAGCGTATTTTACAAGATTTAAAAATTAAGAATAAGCAAGTAATTTTACCAAAAATTGGGCACGCTAAGTTTATGACAATTTATTTTGAGTTTTAGGAGATATTATGGTTAAAGCATATTTTGTTAATCACACTCATTGGGATCGTGAATGGTACTTTACTACGCAAGATGCACAGGTATTGAGCGATCAATTATTTACAGAAGTATTGAACGAACTTGAAGAACATCCGGAGGCTAATTTTACTCTTGATGGTCAGATGTCTATTGTAGATGAATACGTTGAGATTCATCCTGAAGCCAAAGGTAGAATTCATAAATTAGTTAATCGGGGACAACTCTTCATTGGGCCTTGGTATACTCAAACAGACGCTCTTGCCCCTAATGCTGAATCTTTAATAAGAAATCTGATTATCGGAATTTTAGATGCCAGACAAAATTATGGTGAACCGATGCTATTAGGTTATTTACCAGATACCTTTGGCTTCAACGCTAATTTACCGATGATTTTAAATCAAGTGGGAATTTATGACTTTCTATCATGGCGCGGTACGAATTTTAAAAGACAAACTAAATCCGTCTATTTTAAATGGAAAGCGTTAGGTGGAAAAGCAGTATTTGCTGCCAATTTCCCTTTAGGCTATTTTACTGGGCAAATAGATCTGGAATCAAAGCGCAATTTAAAGGACTTTGTCAAAAATCGGCTAGATAAAGGGATAGATTTTGAAGCATTACATGGCAATAATTCTGAAGTCCTTGTACCTTCCGGCATAGACCAAATGAATATAATTCATGATCTTTCAAAGACAATTGCTCAAGTAAATCAGTATTCTAAACATGATGTTTTAATTAGTTCATATCCAGAATTTATGCAAAAATTGCGGACAAAAAAATTACCTGAATTTCAAGGAGAACTAAGATATCCAACTTATTCCAGAGTTCATAGAACCATTTGCTCTGTCAGATCTAGAAATAAACGTAAAAACTTTAAACTTGAACAAGTTATAACTCGGCGTTTGGAACCTTTAATGGTAATTGCTCAATATGCAGGTATTCCAATTTCAAATGGCATAGTTGTTAAGTTATGGAAATTGTTGTTCAAAGCGCAACCACACGATACGATGGGGGGCAGTGTTACTGATAACGTGGCGTTAGACATCAATGAGCGCTACAAACAGGCTTTTGAAATAGCAGATGGTTTAGAAAATTACATTAAGAAAAGGTTGGCTCAACGGCTTTCATTATCAGATCATGACGTTTTGGTTTTTAATACTGATCCTTATAGCTTTAAGGGACGGAAAGTCGTAGAAATTATTTCCAGTTCGTCTAATGTTAAGTTTCCAACTCAAAATAAAGCAGTCATTGTGGACTGTAAAGAAGTCAAATCTAGACCTCATATTATGCAGTTAACTCCTAATGGTTATGAATTTAAAGATGAATCTGGCTATTTCAAATTAAAAGTTAGTTTATATATCGAAATGAAGGGATTAGGATATCAGGTTATTCATTTTGAGAATAGTGAGAGCGTAGTGCCTAAGCTTAGGCTACAAAAGGGCAGTTCAATCGCAAATAAGGAAGCCACAGTTAATTATCTGGATGGCAAATTTAATTTAGTTACTAAAAATAAAACTTTTACGGATGTCATCAGTGTTTATGATCAAGCAAATGATGGTGACACATATGACTTTTCGCCACTGAAAAATGATCGCGAAATGCGCCTTCCGTGGCAGGGAAAAATTAAGGTTGCTAAGGCAAAAGAGATCGAGACACTGCAATTAAGTGGTTCCTGGTCATTACCTTACGATTTAGAGGACAGAGCTAACAGTCAAAATGCGAAGCAAGTAGCGGTAAATTTCAAGCTTACTTTGACTATGGTTGCTAATTCTCCAGTGATATCAGCTAAGTTGATAGTGGATAATCAAGCTCTTGCTCACCGCTTAAGACTTAGATTAAAAACTGGTCTTGAGACAGATAATGTTCATGCACAAATCCAGGGTGGATTCAGAAGAACAACTAATGAAAAAATTGCTGATAACTGGAACGATGAATTTGTTGAAAAACCGGTGAATATTTATATTTTTGATCGTTGTGTCGGTATGAATAATTCAAAGGTAGGATTGTACTTTTTAGGAGAAGGTCAAAAAGAATATGAAAAAAAGGATGATTCACTTTTTATTACTTTAATGGCTACAACTGGTCAGTTGGGAAAACCAAACTTATTATGGCGACCAGGCAGAGCTTCAGGTGACACTACTTCCGTTGGCCATGTGATGATGCCTACTCCAATGGCACAAGAGTTGGGTGTTAATGAGTTTAATTTTGGCTTATATGTTCCAAGCGGAAGTCAATTAAGAGAAGAAAAACTGTCTCAAGTTATTTCTAAATGGTATTCTCCTTCAGTCAGTTACCAAATGCAGAAACATAATTTGTTCGTAAATAGACTAGATAATAAATTGTGGGATGTGGAGTTTGCACAAAATTTGCCTCAACTTAAGAAAACCGAAAATTGGCTGAATATTAACAGTGACATTGAAGTTGCTGCACTTTATTTGTCTTATACAATAAAAAAACATTTGGTACTGCGTCTGTCTAATATGACTAACACAGAAAAAGATGTTTCATATCTTAAAAATAAAGATTTTATTGAAGTTGATGGCTTAGAAAAAATTATTGCACAAGATTTTAAAATTGCGCCTTATGACATGATTACTTTAGTAAAAAAGATTTAGGTTAAGCGCAAGTATTTACTGAAAGAAGTGCAAATGAAAATGAGGTGATAATTTGAAACTATCCTATAAACGATTAGGACAAATTCTTGAACTTTTGTTGAATGATTCTGCCAATCGCTACGTTTCAACCTCCTTTTTAGCACAAAAGTGTCATGTAAGCACTAGAACTATCAGATCCGATATTCAAGCTTTAAATAAAGAATTAACTATTTTTAAGGTGACTATCAAAAATAAACGGGGTGCTGGTTTTTATTTAACAAATGTAGATGCAGAAACTAGAGCTAAGTTACTCAAAGTTGCTAAAAGTGATTTGCCAGTTACTAGGTCAGAGGAGCGTATTGCTGCAGTTGAGCAATATTTACTGGTAAATGATAGGGTAAAACTATCAGATATAGTGGAAAAGTTTTTCATTAGTGATAATACCTTTTTTTCATACCTTGTAACTATCAAAAAAGAGTTTAGCAAATTTAATCTTAAGGTTAATAAATCAAATGATTATTATAGAGTAAAAGGTTCTGAAGCAGATAAACGAAACTTTATTATTGCAAAGTTAATTAATAAAAAATCAGATAATTATATTATTGACTTCACGGAAAAAGAAAGAACTATTTTAGCTAATGTCGATCTAGATAAGTTAAAAAAACTTATCCATGCATTTTTAAGACATTATAGTTATCATATTTCTGACATTAACACTAAAAATATTATTTTACATTTCGCACTAACTATTTCACGAATCAAATTAAACTTTCACTTGGAAGCAAGTACACATGCAAATATCAAAAAGGATGTACTGAAAAATTTAAAAGAATTATTTGTAAAAATAGAAAGTAAATTTGCAATTAAACTAAATCAAAAAGAAAAAGATGATTTGGTATATCATTTTGCATTAAACTTTCCTGAATGTGTTATTTATACCAATAAGTCTAATGCTAAAGAAAGTATTGCAAAAGCGGTCACCTTTTTCCTGCAAAATATTAAGAGTGAATTTGCTATCAACCTATTAAACGATCAAGAATTGCGGGTGAATTTAATTCAGCATTTGACGAATTTAGTTAAGATTAAAAAAGTAAATGGTAAGCGTAAAAACCCATTATTAAATGTGATCTTGTCGACCTTTCCGTATGCCTATGAAATTACTGCCTATTCTGCTCCCATTTTGGAACACATGCTAGATCTTAAATTAGATGACGATGAGTTGTCTTTTATAACTCTTCATATTGGTGCTTCAATTGAAAGACAAGGCAATCGTTCTTCAAAAAAGAATGCTGCATTGATCTGTGGTTCTGGAGTATCAACTGCAGTTTTGGTAAGGGCAAAATTGGAAACACAGTTTGCCTCGTTTTTGAACATTACCGGTACTTATACTTATGATGAATACTTAGAAGGCAAAGCAAATAATAACGATTTTTTGATTTCAATGGTACCTATTAACAATGCTGCCGTGCCAGTAATACAAATAGATTTAGCAAATTTTCACAATGATATGTTACAATTATCAGATTATTTAAAATCTCTCAATAATCCATATCGGACAATTGATAAGTTGTTTGATGAAGATAATATTTATCTATTAAAAGAGAAATTGTCTAAAAATGAACTCTTAAATATGTTAATTAAAAAATTAGAGCAAAAAAAGATCGTCAATAAAGACTTCAAAGAAAAAGTATATGAAAGAGAAAAAATGTACTCAACAGCAGTTGGTGGTAAAATTGCAATACCGCACTCTTTAGGCTATGCTACCAATAAATCTAAGGTTTGTTTTGCACGTCTTTCACAGCCGATTATGTGGGATGAAAAAAATGAAGTGAAATACGTTTTTTTATTAGCAATTGCTCGACAGGACTATTTAAGTATTCAAAAATTATTTGATTTTATTGTCGATTTACAGACTAATTCTACATTTAGAGATATTATTGATAAAAGCTCTACTCCTAAAGATGTTAAAACAGCAATCAGTAAATTGATTCAAAATAGTTATTGAGATGATCTGATTTTAAATAATTAACTAGAAAATAATGGCTTTTTGTCAACAGGCATTACAACATTTTTAATTATTTATTTTAGAGGATCGTAATATTCCTTGGTTAATGTAAGTACATTAGCAAACAATTTATATAATTAATAAAAGCACAAGATTTGGATTTCCAACTTGTGCTCTTTGTTTGTATATTACTGAAATTTAAACCTGATTTAAAGTTAATTCGCCTTGATCGTATCTGTTTCTAATTATAGTACTAAAGGTAGTACCTAATTAAATTTATAGAATTTTTCAAAACCACAAAGCATTTTTAAGATATGTTAAAGTACCTTCAGTTAACCCATCATCAAGGAAATTGTTTTAAGTTCCATGGTTTTTAACCATAAAAATACCCCCAAATTTGTCATAGACTTTGGGGGTTCATACCAATATTTATTGACTTTTATTTATATATGAGTTTCAATTTTTAATCATTCAATATCGGCATGGTTTTGTATCATTTGTTCCTCTGTAATATTAAGTTCTTTCATTAATCTCAAAACGATGCTGTCAAATAGAAGTAGTGAAAACTGTTCAAACAAAGCTCCCATTGGTTGAATAGATTTATTGTGCTCAAATTTAGATTGGGCATTAATTTGCACAACTATTTCACAAAATTGCGCTAATGGACTATTGTTATCAACAGTAAAGAGAATTTCTTTTAAACCGTTATTTTTTGCTATCTTCGCCTGGGCTATTAGTTTCTCTGATTTTCCCGAAGCAGAATTAAATATTAATAAGTCATTTGAATGTGTATGAGGAGAAGAAATTTCTCCAACAACGCTAACTTCTAGTCCCAATTGCAGTAACCTGTTAGCAAAGGATTTTATCATTAAGCCTGAACGACCTGAACCTGAAAAATAGATATGATTACTATTTATTATTAATTGACAGATTCTATTTAAAGTTTTTTCATCTACTGGATCATCAACATTATTGATTTCTTCGCATATTTTTTTTAATTCAAATGCCATATATTTTCCTAATTCAATTTTTGATAAAGATATTCTTCTAACTCTTTATCTTTCTTATTTTTAACACTTTGTAGAAAATCTTTATTTTGAAATAGTTTCATAAGGGTACGCAACATGGTTAAATGTTCATCACCTTTTGCTAAAGCTAAATTAAAAATAAAACTACATTTCACATCTTTTGATTTATCATCCATGCGACCAAATTTTACTGGATGAGAAAATCGAACAAAGCTAACACTGCTTGTGTTGACAAAGTTTTGATTTCCATGTGGAATCGCAATGCCTAAATCAGAATTAACTTGTAATCCTGTAGGAAAATCTTTTTCCCTTTCAATGCAGGCCTTAGTAAATTCATTAGATATTAATTTTTCAGCTAATAACGGTTTTCCAGCAATTTTGATAGCTTTTTGATAGTCTGGAATAATATCATTATTTGATTGTACAAAGATTTTCATTATTTGGTCAGCTCGTCTTTTATTTCTTCTAAAACTGAGTCCTCATTTATACCCGTTAAAAGGGCAGTTCCTACAATTATTGGTGTTGTAACATTTGGCTTATCCAATTTAGTGGATGAAACGATTAAATCATAGCCATTGAAAACATCATCTGTGCAGTCCATCAAAGATTTTTTATCTAAATTCACGTCAGAAACGCTTTGGTCATTCAAATAATCTTGTAGTTCTGCCAACATAACAGAAGATGATGCAATTCCATTTCCACAAACTACTAACACTTTTTTCATGATATATCTCCTTAATTTCTATTTAGCTAAAGAATTTTGTCTACGTTCATACTTTTTAAGCCAATAACCAAAAGCAACTATTATCACGGCAATCACAATATATGACCACAAGCCAAGACGAGAAGCTTCAGCAAACAAACCTGTAAATGGATTAGCTGATGGATTTAATGATGAATACATAACGCCATTTTTAGCACCACTGCCAAATTCTCTGAATACTTGGGTTGTTGGTTTGGCCATCCAAGAAGCTATATATAATCCTGGAGTAAACATTAAAATTGAAGTAATCCAAGTTCTAATAATGTTGCCATGAAAAATAGGAACCATACATGCAATAAAGAATACAAATTGGGATAAGTCACCCATCGGCATGACTTTATTGCCAGGAAGAAAGACTGCAATAATTTCGATGACTGGGATTAAAAGCAAGGCTGGTGCAATTACGTCAGGATTTCCTATTACTAGTGCAGTATCCATACCTACTGTAATATCACGGCCTTTGAAGGCTTTAGTCATTTTCTTTCGAACAGCATTTGATAAAGGCACCAGACCTTCCATCATGATGGAAGTCATTTTTGGTAACAAGAGCATAACGGCTGCTAGGTACATACCTAAATGTAAACTTTGAATTATTGTATCGCCAGGATTTGACCAGTTATAACCTGCAAACCCCAAGAGAACACCAATGATAAAACCTACAATAGTGGGGTCACCAAACACGCCAAATTTTTTCTGAATAGTTTCAGCGGTTACATTCCATTTTCTGACTCCTGGAATATGATCAAAAATCCAATTCATAGGGTAGGCAAAAATCATATATGTATTTGCAACGGGGTGTGAAATAGAAACTCCTTCAGGTAAATTAAAGAATTTTTCATTCTGCTTAGCTCCTAAATCAGCCATAAATAATGCCCACATATGAAAAATACCAGCGGTAAGTAAACCATACCAGAAATTACCAGAGTAAGCATATACAATCGCGCCCATTGAGGCGTTCTGGTGTAGGTTGAAAACATCAACATTTATACAGTCTGTCAATTTTAACAGTAATAAAATAATATTAATACCTACGCACAAAGGAATTATAACTGCTCCGACTTTTGAGCCGAAACCCATAACTGCTGTCGCTGCGCCACCAACGTCAATTGCTTGCAATGAAGAGCCAGTTCTTTTAGCTAAGCCAGTAATTGCTGGTTGCATTTTATCAAGCATGAAAGAAGTGACCATGGTCAAAGCTATAAAACCAATACCAACTTTCATGGCAGAAGAAATTGATTCTGCCCATGACCGACCTACAGCTTTCATTAACACTAAAAATATTAAAGGAATAAAAATAAAGTTACCAAGATTATTAATAAATTGAGTAATTATTTCCATTTTTAACTCCTATTCTTCCGTGAAACCCATGTTCCAAGCTACATAATCAGGCTTTTTCAGATTACGGTCATCATCTTTTTTGGCTTCCAATAAGTTTGCTCTAGAATTTGGTCTGGAATTTTTAAAATCAAATGGTTCATCTAAGAAAGCATCAAGTACCATTTCCATGTAAGGTAAACCATTTACTCTCGCTCCCAAGCCTATGATTTGGACATTGTTGCTTAACCTTGCCCTTTTAGCAGAGTACGGATTAGTTACTGCTGTTGCTCTTATACCCCAGTGTTTATTAGCCTGCATAGTAAAACCAATTCCTGTGCCACATATATATACACCTAATCTGCACTCATCTTTTTGAATAACTTCTGCCATCTTATCAGCTAATTTAGCAAAAGTATTCTTGCCATCTTCAGGCTTTTTAACGGGATCCCAAACGACTCTGTAATTCTTTTCTTCCTCCAAGTATTTCTTGATGGCTTCTTTCCGCTCGAAACCAATATCATCACATGCTATTGCTATTTTTTTCATACAATTTCCTTTCTGTAAACGCTTAATGTTATTACAAAGCCAATTATAAAATTTGTTTTAATTGGTGTCAACCGCAAAAATATACTTTTTTAGTAATTAAAAGCAATTAAAACCAATTTTTATAGCATAGAAGTAACAAAAATTATAATCTATGATATTCTTGAGTAAAAAGTTTAAAAGGTGAGTAAATAAATGAAATTAACGAATAAAAGAAGAAATGATATTTTAACTGAAATCATAAAGAAAGGTAGTGTTACAGTTCATCACCTTTCAAACGAATTTTCAGTTAGCTACGAGACTATCCGTAAAGATTTAACTTTCCTAGACCAAAAAGGTTACATTATTAAAGAACATGGTGGAGCGACAGCCTTAAATAGTCTTATTGAAAACTCGTTTACTGTGAGACAAGAAAAGCAAATCAAATTAAAAAAATTAATAGCAGTTGCAGCATTCAAACTTATATTAGATAATTCGTCGATTATTCTTGGGTCAGGTAGCACAGTTTTAGAGTTGGCAAAATTATTAGTAGCTAAAAAGAATTTAAAAATTTATACTGATTCTTTTCCTGTAGCAACTGCGTTAGCAAATTCAGACAATGAACTTTATTTTTTTGGTGGAAAAATTAGAGCTAAATCATCCTCGGTTTATGGGGGATGGACTAATGAAGCAATTAATAGTATAAAAGCTAATATGTGTTTTATAGGTTCAGATAATTTTGCTGGTCATAACGGTCCAACGACGCCTTCATATTCTGATTATGGTGTTGATAAGCTTTTATTAGAGCATTCAAATAAAAAATATGTTCTAGCTGATTCTACTAAATTTGAAGGATCGAGTCTTTATCAAATAACAAATTGGGAAAATATAACTGCCTTAATAACTAATGTAATTTCGAAAGCTCAAGTAGATAGTTTGGCTTCTTTAACTAATATTATTCAAGCAAAAAATTCTTAAGTAAAAAAGACAATTAGCAATTAAGAACATAAAAAATAACCAGTCAGTACAAAAGTGGCTGGTTATTTTAATAAATTTAGTTTTTAATCAACTACAATCGTGTCGTACTCTTATTTGAACATAATCACTGTTAACGGCTTATAAAAGAAGTAAGAATTTTTGCTTAAGCTGTGTTGACAAAAAAGTATGTTCGACTATTAGTCAGATTTTAAAAAGTAATTTATAAAACGCTTTAAATAACAAAATTAATTATTTAGCAAAAAATTGAGCTTTTTCAGCCTTATAATGCTAACAGTATAAGCATTAAAGTAGCTCAAAAATAACAATTCATGTAAAATAATAATAAGCTTGTATAGGAAAGAGGATGCTTAGTTTAGAAATTAAATTTTTAAGCTAAAGACAATTTATAAAAAACGTTGTTAATTAACAACTACTTTTTAAATACTAAATGAGCAGAAAACTTCGGATAGCTATCAGAGGCTTTCTGCTTTTTTAAAAGTAAATAACTCATTGTCTTTAATACATAAAATTAAATTGAGGCCTTTAAAGAGCCAAATAACTTCGGTAAATTAACTTATCTATACAAACAGCTTAACTGTAATTTATTTCATAAGCGAATAATGGAGGAGATAGCATGTCCCAAAAGTCAGAACTACTATTCACGAAAACCCCCAAGTCCGGTTTAACTGCTGCTGAAGTAGAACAAAAGCGCGGTGAATTCGGCACTAATGAGTTGCTCGAAAAACGCCCGGTTCCATTGTATAGAAAAATATGGCATCATCTTAAAGATATTTCATCTCTTGTGCTTTTATTAGCAATAATTCTAGCGACATATATGGCTGTTTTTCAAAACGGCGGTTGGACCAAAACCATTGTAATCAGCCTAATTTTGGTCATTAATGTGGTAATTGGAATGTACCAGGAAGCTTCTGCGGAAAGATCACTTGCAGCTCTCAAAGAAATGAGTTTGCCAACAGCTAATGGTCGGCGTGATGGGCACGATGTGACAATCGCTGCTGCAGAACTAGTGCCCGGAGATTTGATTTATCTTAACACTGGTGATCAGGTTCCAGCAGATGCTGTGATTTTAGATGAAACTAATTTGGCGGTTGATGAAGCAATTTTAACCGGTGAAAGTTTACCTGTTTCTAAAAAAAGCTTTCAACCAAAAAATAATTTGACTAGTGATGAACGTGTGTACTCAGGAACTTCAGTTGTTAGTGGCCGGGCATTTGTTCAAGTTAATGCAATTGGTATGGCAACTGAGCTCGGTAAAATTGCGGGTCTTTTAAATGAAACTCATAAACGGGAAACTCCTCTTCAAGGTAAGTTAGACAGCCTGTCAAAATGGATGACATTTTTTGCTGGTCTAGGTGGACTGATGATTTTTGCCTTAAGCATAGGACTGCAAAATAATAGCTTAACTGATAGCTTAATGATTGGGCTATCTTTAGCAGTTGCGGCTGTACCTGAAACTTTGCCAATTATTGTTACTATCAGTTTATCCCGCGGTGTCAAAAGAATGGCTAACCGCAATGCTATTATCAGACAGATTGGTGCCGTAGAAACAATTGGCAATGTTGACGTTATTGCGACTGATAAAACAGGTACTTTAACTCAAAATAAAATGACTATTACCAAGTATTGGACTCCAGAAACCGGCATTAAAAAAGCTGCTGATTTACCAGACGCTGGTCAAAATTTGTTAAAGATGTTAGGTTTAGCTAATAATGCTAAAATCATGGAAAAAGACGGTTCAGAAGAAGTTGTTGGTGATGCTACTGAAGTTGCAATTGTGAACTGGTTACACGCGCAGGGAAGTTCTCGCCAGCTGTTAGAAGAAAAAGCCCCTCGGATAGCGGAAGATCCGTTTGATTCTGATAAAAAAATGATGTCCACTGTCCATCGTCTAGATAATGGCAACCAATTGGTAATTGTCAAAGGGGCTTGGGATAGATTACCCTTAGATGAAAAAGAACCAATTAAAGCGGGCCAAAAGGCTCATGATGATCTGGCTAGAGCAGCGCTAAGGGTGCTGGCAGTAGGATATAAAATAATTCCTGCTACTGCTGATCCAACCAATTGGAATGAAAATAACTCTAACTTGCAGCTTGCAGGTATGATTGGCTTAATTGACCCACCTCGGCCGGAAGCAAGAGCGGCTGTTCATAGAGCAAAACAAGCAGGTATCAAAACCATAATGATAACTGGCGACCATCTTGTGACCGCTGAAGCAATTGCTAAAGAAATTGGCATTTTGGAGTCAGGCCAAAAAGCAATTACAGGAACCGATTTACAGAAAATGTCGGACACTGAATTAAAAAATTGTATTCAAGATATCAGTGTTTATGCTCGTGTTACTCCTAGTGATAAAATTCGGATAGTTCAAGCTTGGCAAGAACTTAATAAAACAGTTGCCATGACAGGTGATGGTGTGAACGATGCACCAGCATTGAAAGCTGCGGATGTTGGTATTGCCATGGGTATCACAGGCACAGAAGTGGCAAAAGAATCTGCGGATATGGTTCTGACTGATGATAACTTTGCTACAATTATTAAAGCTGTGGCGGAGGGTAGAACAGTCTACCAAAATATTATTAAAGCGGTAGAGTTCTTAATTGGTGTTAATTTTGCTCAAATGTTCTTAATGGTTATCAGTACAATTTTGGGTTGGGGTGCACCACTATTAGCTGAACAATTATTAATTATCAATGTGCTTGCCGATGGGTTACCAGGATTCTTTATTAGTAAAGAACCGGGTGAACCAAATATAATGGATCAAGATCCAATAGGTAATGAGGAGAGCCTTCTTGGACGCGGATTAATGCAAAGAATGATTGTTAGAGCGACAACTTTCACAGTTTTAACTCTGGGAGTTTACGCCTATGGTAAATTTGTTATTTCACCTAATGACGCGCAAGTGAGTATGACTTTAGTCTTTTTAGTTTTAGCCCTTGGCTCCATGATTGATATCTACGCTATTAAAGATTCTCAACCAATCACTGTGCAAACATTTAAATCCAATAAAATGCTTAATTGGGGACTGTTACTAAGTATGATACTGGTTTTATCGCTGACACTCTTACCTCGTTTGCGACAGTTTTTGCACTTGGCCTTGCTACCCGTTCAAGGCTGGCTGGTCGTTTTGATTGGTAGTTTAATTCCTATTTTTGTTTTGGAAATGAATAAACGTTTGACTAGCAACATTAAAATGGAAGTAGAAAAAAATAGTTGCTAAAGAATTGATTTCAAAATAAGTCTTGAAAGTTGTCTTACTTTTAGGGCTTATTTATTTTGTCAAAATTGTTAAGCGTTTTACATTTTTTATAGTTAAATAATTAATTATTATTGACATATAAATGTAATAAAGTTACAATTTCGTTACAAGTAATTAATATAGTTTGCTTTTTGAGCTTTGAAAATGAAACACAAGTATTTGAGAACAGTTTTATGTTCTACAGTCACCCTTTTTTCCTTTACGGCGCTGGCTAATTCAACTATAGTTAAAGCTGAAAATATTGACACCGCCAAGTCAGCAGCGGTTAGTCGGACAACCGAACCGGGTATGACCGTTACGCCTGCTAAACGGTTTGCTAAAGAAGGTTACGTATTTAAATTGGCACGGAATGCTGTTGTTTATCCCGCAGTTAATGATGTTATCAATGATACTTCTAAACCATTTGGCAAAAGCTGGGTTAAGAAAATGGCAGATAAAAATGTCAAATTTAAGATTACTGAATTTGGTACCAGTAAGGTTGAATTACTCGCGCATATAGTTGATCAAAGTGGCAAAAATCACGGCTGGGTTAGCTTCTTTAATGGCGATCTTTATAATAAAAATGTTAAGAAAAAAGCTTTACAGCCATTGATCAAAGCAGAATTAAAAGTCATGGATTTACAATTTGAAGGCAAAAAGCCGTCATTGATTCCTGCTAAAAATGAGGCTCGAAAGTTACAAGGTCAAAACAAAAAGATTGCCAATAAATCAATAAAGGAAATAAAAGGCTGGATTGCTTATAAAGGAGATTTAGCTTATACACATTATCCATCATTATTGGTTGGTAAATAGTGATTATTTATAAAAATGAGTCTAGGAAATACTCTAACCTAACTAAAAAGGCTGACAGATCACGTCAATAAAACGTTGATTTGTCGGTCTTTTTAAATTGTAAAATTTTTTAATTTAACTTCAAAGAGCCATTTTTCCTAGACTCATTTTGTTTCAAATAGAACAATTAAAAGACTAATGACTCAAATCAACTGGTAATAAATTTTAAGCTAGAGCTTTTTGTCTTTTAGTTTCTAATACTTTAAAGTCGTGTTGAATAGATTGAGTGATTTTAGACGTTGTGTCAGGGTCCAGAACAAACTTGGTCATTGTTGGGCAGTCTTCGGGTTGAATATATAAACTTCTGCTTGAAACATCATATCCTGCCCAGTAACCAGAATAATCACATTTGTCTTCACCCTCGTGAAGATGTTCTAGTCCCCGTGGAATCATGACGGATTTAAAGACGTTATATAATTGTGGAATTCCTTGATCAGAGTGGAATGGTGCTAAAAATTTAGAAATAAATGTACCACGAACAAAACGTGATGGTGCGGTATAGTCACCGGGTAAACCTAATAATCCAGAACCACTTTCAATTTGTTTAATATCTAGTTGATCAGTAATTTGGTGATGACCCAAATTGTGATTAGTTAAATGTAAGTAATTCCGTAAATTGTCAAGATGCCAAGGATATTCCGGACTATTGGTCATCACACCAATGCCATCATAAATTTTGAAGGCACCATTGTTAACTGGTTCTATGATTACGCTTTTGCCGCTAGAATCACTAAAGGTATAATGCATTGGAATTGGAGTAGGGATGCCCGTGTCAGCATGTTCCCAATCAGGATAATTAGTTTTTTCCTGACCTAAATGTTTGAATGCTTCTTTAATTTCTGCGATAGAACCAAAATTACTTAAAACATAGGCAACAACTTCTTCACCAATGATTGGCTTTAATCCGCGCTTTTTAAGATTTTCTACTGTATCCCAAGAGGCCTCTTCTAAAAATTGTGCATCTCCTACGATTCCAGCACTATTAATGCCATCGTTAAAGAAAAGCGAATCATTGACGTTGATACCCATAAATGGATATTTAGTCGTCCAACTTTGGTGCAAACCTTTTAATTCATAATTTGCAGGAAATGTAGTCATTTTGCTATCCGCACTTGGTTTGAAGGGGTCGAAGGTAAAGTCCATTGTCCGTCCCCAAAATACGTCCCCACTATCTGACTTGATTGCAATAGTTGTGCACATTTTAATACCTCCTGTTATTAAATTTTAAGTGTAATTTAATTCTATCATGTTTATTTAAAGCTAGGCAATTAAGTGCTTTGTTTCTGGTTTTGACTGAAAAAGTTAGTAAAGTATTGAATAATCATAATGGCAAAATAAAAGGGTGAAGCAGTTAAGCTTCACCTTTATTATTGGTGTTAAATTATAAACTGTCTTGAATATTATCGGCTAGGTAATTGTATAGCATGCCCACCTTTAGGTTCTTAGTGTCAATTCCCAGCGCTTCCGCAATTGCGTATGCAAATGCCCAGGCAGTTGCAGGACCACGACTGGTAATTACTTTGTGAACATTATCAGTAACAGTAATAGTTTCCTTGAAATGTCCGCTTGGAGCATCTTTTTTAGTTTGTTCTTCAAAGCCAGGGTAGCAAGTATAATCAGCATCAGCTATAACGCCATAACGGGCAAGAGCAATGGGGGCAGCACACATTGCGGCATCCCATTGGTTAGCGTTATGCCGTTTTATCATCAGATCTGCCAGTTTTTTATTATCCCGTAAATTTTCTGCTCCGGTTGTTCCACCTGGAAGAGCTACTACGTCATAATCCAATAGACTATCGTCAACAGTTTTATCACAAGTAAGTTTGATATTGTGTGCACCATTTACCCTTGTACTAGTAAGCCCAACCATATCAGCTTGAATACCTAAGCGTCGTAATACATCAATAACGCTTAAACCTTCAACTTCTTCACAACCATCGGCAAAAATCACAGCTACTTTTTTCATTTGTTTTACCTCACAATTCTTATACTTTATTATAAACTAGCTTAATTCTAGGTAAAATAATAAATCACTTAATTTATTTAAATGTAAGGTTGGGTGAGGGCTAATTGGCATTTTTACTTTTTTAGGGGCAAGCCAAAGAGAATCTAGGTTAGCATTTGCGGCACCCTGAATTTCATCGACTAAGTTTGTACCAATCACTAGACAAGTAGCTGGCGACAGATTTTGCTGGTGCAATATTGTTGTCAAAACCTTTTTATCTGGTAATTTACTAGTCAAGTCATCTTTAAAATAAACTGCGGAAAAATAATTTAATAGTTCTGTGCTCTGCATGCGGGATGAAGCCACGTCCTTTTTTTCTTTTGTCAGCAAAATCAAGTTAACTTTATTTTTCACTTCATCTAAAAAAGGCAAGACATCTTTATTTAACTGATCTTGTTTTTGCAGCTGGTTGTCAAAAGCCTGTTTCGCAGAAATCCAGTCATTTTTAAAGAATTCCTGCAAAGTTAATTTAATGCGTTCATCAAATCCTAGTAATTTAATCTTTTCCTGTACTGAGTTATATTGTATGCGCTGAGCTGGACCAAATTCTCTGCCTGCCAACTTCAAAGTCTGACTAAGTGCATTTAGTTCTGCAACTTTTTCGTTTAATAAGCTTCCTTCAAGAATAAAAATTAAAGTTTCATATTTTGCCAAGTGTACTTTTCCTTTCATTAACTAACCCTCTGCATTATAACGATTAGCTAAGCTAAATTAAAGACAAATATTTATGAACAAGTTTTTACTCATAATTTTTCTGAGTTCTCACACAGCCACCTGAATAGTTTTATTATTTTTACCATAGTTCAAGGATTTTTGATTAACATGTTAAAAATTATTGTTTTTTGTAAAAATTGTGATACTATTTAGATAAATATCTAATTAGATATTTGTCTAAATAGAAAGGAAACTAATGTGAGCTTTGAAACTAGTTTTAAAGCATTGTCCGATCCAGTGCGTCGCAAAATATTGCAGCTTTTAAAAAATGGACCAATGTCGGCAGGAGATATTGCTAATCATTTTAATATGACTAAAGCTACTATTTCCTACCACCTTAATATGCTGAAAAAGGCTGATTTAATTGAAGAGGAACACGAAAAAAACTTTATTTATTATTCGCTAAACACTTCTATTATAGAAGAAATTATGGGTTGGTTTGTGGACCTGAAAGGAGATCATGATGAAAAAGAATAGTATTCGTCAAACAGAATTAATCTCGTTTCTGCTAATCTTATTTCCAATTTTGACCGGAGCATTTTTATATAATCGTTTGCCGCAAAAAATGGCCACACACTTTGGGATGACTGATATGCCAAATGCTTTTAGCAATAAATTATGGGTTATTATTGGTCTGCCTTTTTTGGGAATTATGCTTCAAGTAATGGTTTTTTTTATATTACACAATCAAAAAGAAACCAAAAATCTTGATTTTAAGATAGTTAATATTACCCTTTGGCTTGTTCCTGTTATTACTAATATCGTAAATCTGTCACTTTATGCCTATGCACTGGGTCATAAAGTAAAAGGCTCCTTTATACTTAGTGCTTTTTTGGGACTGTTCTTTATTATTTTTGGTAATTATCTGCCTAAAGTTAGTCCTAATCATGTCGTTGGCATTAAATTACCATGGACTTTGAATAATACGGAAAATTGGCGTAAAACACACAGATTTGCCGGATGGATCTTTTTTATCAGCGGCATTATTCTGCTTCTAACTTCTTATTGGGAAATGTATTGGACGGTTATATCCGTCACTATTATAGTTATTTTGATTCCAACTTCTTACTCATATTTATTGAGTAAGAAAGGGTATTAAGTAACTTAAGAAACTGAGAGATGAATTTAAAGTAAAATATTTATTTTAAAGAAGAATGGGCTTTATTATCGACTAAAGTTAATTCTTTTTTTGTGTGCAAAAACTGTATGTTTCAGTAATTATTAGTTAAAGACAAATTTGTTAAAGCCAATTTCATTATTAAATAGATAATTGGTCAGAATTAAAATACCTGCTTAAATTATTTTGCAAGAGCATTATAATAGAAATTAACTTTAAAAAGGGAGTTAGTTTGAATGGCAGCTATTTTTTCAGTAATTTTTATCTTAATTGGAGGCGTGGCCAGTGGATTGTTGTCGTCAGTAGCTTCAATGGCTTCTCTTGCTTCATATCCGGTATTACTAGCTGTTGGTATTCCACCAGTTTATGCCAACGTCACAAATGATGCTGCCTTGATTTGGACTAGTATTGGTTCTACTATTTCTTCGACAAAGGAACTTAAAGGACATTGGCACCAAGTTGCCTTTTACTCGATATTTACGGTTGTAGGTTCTTTAATTGGCTGTCGTTTATTATTAGCTTTCCCATCGAGTGTTTTTGAAAAAGTGGTACCAATTTTTATTGCTGGTTCGGGTGTTTTAGTAATTGTTTCAGGTAAGCATCATAGTTTAGAGCCGCATAAAAGACCACTGTGGCAGGAAATTTTTTATATTGCTGCATTATTAGGTATGGGCGTTTACACTGGCTATTTTGGAGCAGCCGGCGGAGTAATTGTGCTGGTTTTGTTAACTTATATTACTGATGAAAAGTTTATTGTCGTTAATGCAATCAAAAATGTCATCTGCGGCCTGGCTAATCTGGTAGCACTAATTGTCTTTATTTTTACTTCGCGTATATATTGGCTGCAGGCTATTCCTCTTGCTATCGGCATGTTTATAGGTGGCTATTTGGGGATGGATGTCTTGCGCAAAGTTCCGGCCAAATATGTCCGCATCTTTATTGCAACTTTAGCTTTTATTCAAGCTGGGTATTTCTTTTACAAAGCATATATGTTATAGTTTAAAACACGCTATAAAGGAAGGAGAATGCAAATTGGCAACGGAAATTTATTTTGTCCGCCACGGCGAAACAATGTTTAACCAGTTAAACAAAGTTCAAGGATGGTGTGATTCTCCCTTAACGGTTAAAGGAATTAATGATCTGAAGATTACTGCGCGAGCTTTAAGTCAAGTTCATTTTGACAATATGTATTCTTCTGATTTAAAACGTGCAATTGATACAGTTCACCTGATGAAAGATGCCAATCAAGTTTCAGAAATCGGTAAAATAAAAAAATTACCCGAATTTCGGGAAGTATTTTTTGGTTCATTTGAAGGTGATGATATTGAAGATACATGGAGACAGGTTGCACTGGCAGCAGGTGTTGGACCACAAACAGATGTAACCAAAATTATCAATCAAGTTGGTATTTATGAGTTTCGCGAAGCAACCAAAAAGGCCGATCCACGTCATTTAGCTGAAAATAAAAAAGAACTGGATGAACGAATGGTAAGGGCGATTAATGTTCTTCATGAATTAACTAAAAATGAAAAGAGAGTTTTGTTAGTTTCTCATGGTGATTTTTTAAAAACCCTGGCAATTAAATATTGGAATCAGAGTGACGGTCTTCATGATATTAATTTTCCCAATAATGGTAGTGTAAC
Source organism: Lactobacillus sp. M0393 (assembly GCF_016102025.1). Classification (NCBI taxonomy): domain Bacteria; kingdom Bacillati; phylum Bacillota; class Bacilli; order Lactobacillales; family Lactobacillaceae; genus Lactobacillus; species Lactobacillus sp. M0393. The sequence continues at coordinate 142,312 of NZ_JACFPK010000005.1, forward strand.
TCGGGGAATACTTCGTGAAGATGGCAATTTTGAAATTATAGATTATAATATAAATGCTGAAGATATGTAAAGTCCTGCTTAAAAGTAGGACTTTTTTCGCCCTTAGGCATTGAAAGGAAATTTATGAAGGATCACACTACAAAGAAATTTGCGTATGTAACTGGGTTGAATGTTGTTATTACGGCCGCTGAATTTATTGGTGGATTTGTTTCGGGGTCTTTATCCTTATTATCAGACGCAGTTCATAATCTCAGCGATGTTGGTGCAATAATTATTTCGTTTGTAGCTCACATTATCAGCAATAGGCGCAATAATAGGAACAAAACTTTTGGTTATGAGCGGGCTGAAACTTTGGCTGCTTTTACCAATGGTATTATCTTAATATTAATCAGTATCGTCCTATTTATAGAAGCGATTGAAAGATTTTGGACACCTACCAAAATTAGTGGTGGTGTTATGCTTATCGTTGCCATTATTGGACTAGTGTCAAATGTAATCTCAATGCTCGTGATGAATCAAGGTGGCGAAAAAAACCTAAATGTGCGCTCTACATTTATGCATATGCTGAGTGATGCTCTTTCAAGCGTAGCAGTGGTAATAGGTGCTATTTTTATTTACTACTGGCACATTAGCTGGATTGATCCCTTAATGACCTTACTGGTTTCAGTTTTTGTGTTTCATGAAGCTTGTGAAATAACAGCCAAAGCAGCAAATGTCTTAATGGAATCCAATCCCGATATTGATTTGGAAGAAGTTAATAGAATTGTTTTATCGTTTCCAGAAATAAAAAACATTCATCATGTACATCTGTGGCGTTATAGCGATCGTTATATCATGCTTGATGCACACGTTAATGTTGATCCTGATTTGACTGCTAGAAAGTTCGAATTACTGACTCAAAAAATTAGTGCAAAATTGCAAAAATTAGGTATTAACCATATTAATTTTCAAGTTGAATGTGAACGCGGAAAAAATGATAAAATGATTGTAACTGATCGAGAGTAAGTAGGAGAAAGATAATTTTGAAAATCAGTATTTTTACTGCTGTTATCGTTTTGATAGTCGGCTTATATGATATTGCCTATGCTTATAACAGACGGTATCGCAATCATAATCATGGAGCAACTCCTTTTATGATATTAGGCATCATTTTTACTATTAGCGGTTTGATTTTAATCATAATGCACTGGGTAAAGTAAAATGGTTAAATTGGTATTGTTAAGACATGGTGAAAGTACAGCCAATAAGTCTAATGTATATACTGGCTGGAACGATGTTGGTTTAACTGTTAAAGGACGAAAACAAGCAGAATCCGCCGGCAATTTAATTAACCAAATTACTGATTTTAAGCCCACACAAATTCATACTTCTGTATTATCTCGGGCAATTGTGACAGCTAATATAGTGGCTGATATTTGTCATTTTTTATATTTACCTGTTACTAAGACTTGGCGTTTAAACGAAAGACATTATGGCAAATTACGTGGGATAAATAAAGACGAGTCACGCAAAATATTTGGTAAACAGCAAGTGTTAGAATGGCGACGTGGCTTTTACGCTGTTCCTCCTTGGGGTGAAAAAGTGACTTCTAGACGCTATGCCAGTTGTGACATTCACCTCTTGCCAAGAGCTGAAAGTCTTTATCAAACACAAAAGAGAGTGTTACCTTATTATCAAGATAATGTAGCCAACAGGTTAAAAATGGGTGAGGATCAATTAGTCGTGGCTCATGGTTCAAGTTTGCGGGCACTAATTAAAAAATTGGAGAATATCAATGATCACGATATTATCAAGCTTGAGGTGCCAAATGCAGAGCCAATAATTTATACTTTTGATCAACATTTAAAAATTATTGATAAAAAGATTTTACGCAGCTTTTAGTTCAATAGTAAGGATTTCTGCAATTATATGTTAAAATTTAATACGATATCATTTAAATTTTACATTTTTAGTTTGGAGTAGAGGCATGCGTAAAATATTTTTATTACGAGGCGCACCCGGCTCTGGTAAATCTTCATTTATTTCTCGTCATCACTTACAGCCATATGCAATTAGTCGTGATCAGATCAGATTGTTATTGGCGAATCTAACCTATTATTATGAAGAAGAAACAGATTGCTTACATCAAGTTATTCCCCGTTATGCAAACGAGCAAACGGAAAAAGTGGTGGATTACCTCGTAGAAGAAAAAATGAAACGCGGCGAAACAGTTATTGTAGATAGTACGCATATTTTTACGGAAAACATCGAACATTATCAGTCCTGGGTCGAGCGTTATCATTATGAGTTATTTGTCGTTGATTTAATGTATCATAAAACTTTGCGAAATTTATTAAATCGTAACGAAATACGCAGACAGTATGATTGGGTTAAGCCTAATGTGATTAGGGAAATGTTTTTATCATATCAAGATAACTTTGATGTGCCTGAGTGGGCGCATGTGATAAGCCCTAATCAGTTAGGTAAAGCATTATCGCAAAAGGAAAGTAATTTGGATCATTTTGCTCACGTCATCGCAATTCCTGATAAAGTTACAGAAGAGAACTTTCCTCATGTGCATATTTCCAATTTTTATTTTTCTTTTAATGATTTATTTACAGAAAAGTATGGTACATATCGTAATGTAGTTACGATTGGGAAAACCAAGGATGAAGTTGTCAATCAGTTTCGCTTACCGTTTTTTGTATTTAAATTTCATCACAAACATTTTTTGATTTCTGCGTATCCGGTTAGAAATGAAATGCTTGATCCTATTAAAAAGGTTAAAAGTGTTTGGTCATATTCTACGGGACTAGCTAATCCGGCTGATTTTTTGGAGCAATTTCCTCAAAGCCGGCCGCAGCATGTGCACCAGTTTAATTTATGTAAATTACATCCGGATAGATTATTACATATTTGGTAATAGCCTTGAAAAGAGTTTCGACAAGACGAAACTCTTTTTTAATATTGAGAATTCCTTTTCAAGCCTTGCTGGTAAATTATAATGAAGTATAATTTAATTGTTAGTATGCTGATAGCGCTTTTAAAAGGAAATGAAAACAAATGAAAATTAAAGAACTCAAGCAAGAATTTAGTAAAATTTATCACCAAGAACCAACCAGCTGTTATTTTTCGCCTGGTAGAATTAACTTAATTGGTGAGCACACAGATTATAATGGAGGTCATGTATTCCCTTGTGCAATATCTTTAGGAATTTATGGTGCAGCCAGTCCGCGGACTGATGAAAGATTTTGCTTTTATTCTGCTAATTTTGCCGCTATGGGCGTAGTAGAAACTGATATGCACCAGCTGCAGTTTGCAAAGGAAGATTCATGGGCAAACTACGCAAAAGGGATGCTGCATTTTATGCTCGAAGATGGGGCAAAGATTGATCATGGTCTTAATATTTATATTAATGGCAATATTCCTGATGGTGCCGGATTATCTTCGTCTGCAGCCTTAGAAATGTTAATTGGCATTTTATTGCAGGATCAATTTCAATTATCTTTTTCTAAGTTAGAAATCGTTAAACTGGGAGTCAAAACCGAAAACGACTTTATTGGCGTCAATTCTGGCATTATGGATCAATATGCAGTTGCTATGAGTAAAAAAGATCACGCCATTCTGCTGGATACTGAAAAGGTAGAGTCTGAGCTGGTACCCCTTGATTTGAAGGATAATGTCATTGTTATTATGAATACTAACAAAAAAAGGACCTTAGCAGACTCAAAATATAATGAACGTAGAGCAGAATGTGAAAAGGGACTGCACTTTTTGCAGGAGAAACTGTCATTTCAGTCGCTTGGTGAATTGGATAATTTAACTTTTGATGAGAATAGTTATCTTTTGCCAACAGAAAACCTGCTGAAACGCTGCCGTCATGCAGTCTGGGAAAATGAACGCACATTAAATGCTGAAAAAGCACTGCAAAAGGGTGATTTAAATGAATTTGGTCACTTAATGAATGCCTCACACGTCTCTTTAGAATATGACTATGAAGTGACGGGTAAAGAACTTGATACATTGGTTCATACTGCCTGGAAGCAACCTGGAGTTTTGGGTGCAAGAATGACTGGTGCTGGTTTTGGTGGCTGTGCGATAGCTTTGGTTGCCAAAAATAAAGTTGAAGCTTTTGAAAAAAATGTCGCTGATATTTATCAAGAAGAAATTGGCTACTTACCTTCATTTTATATTGCAGACACTGCTGATGGTACAAAAGTTTTATAATGTTGGAAAGTTGAGATGGATAAAACGAATCTAATTGATAATTTTATTACGCAAGTTATTGCCCACAGCGATTTTACTGAACTTGATCGTATTTATTTGAGAAATAGAATTTTGGCCCTTGTTGGTGATGAGGCCAGAAAAGTAACAACCAATAAGGAAGATCTACTGGATCTTAAAGACGAGTTGATTCAGGCTGCTCAAAATTCAAGAAAGTGCCCAGCTAATAATTCCGCTAGGGATGCCCTTGATGCACAATTAATGAATTTGATTGTCCCTAGACCAAGTATTGTTAACCGCAATTTCTGGCAAACTTATGAGAGCTCACCACAAAAAGCGATAGCTGACTTTTATCAAATGGGTAAAGATAGCAATTATATTAAAACCAGAGCTATTGCAAAAAATATTTATTTTACAGCTGCAAGTAAATACGGCGACCTAGAAATTACGATTAATCTTTCCAAACCGGAAAAAGATCCTAAAGAAATTGCTGCAGCTAAAAATGCCAAAGTAAAATCATACCCAAAGTGTCAGTTGTGTATGGAGAATGAGGGCTACCTAGGTCATGTAAATTATCCTGCGCGTACCAATCACCGTATCATTCGCTTTCATTTAGGAGATGAGACCTGGGGCTTTCAATATTCTCCTTATGCATATTTTAATGAGCACTGTATTTTCTTAGCGCCAAAGCATGAACCGATGGTAATCAATGAACAAACTTTTGCTAATTTACTGGAAATTGTGGCTAAATTTCCGGGCTATTTTGTTGGTAGCAATGCGGATTTGCCAATCGTAGGCGGTTCGATTTTAGCGCACGAACATTATCAGGGGGGCAAGCATCGCTTTCCGATGGAAAAAGCACCAATTGATAAAAAACTTAATTTTAAGGGATTCGATGATGTCGAAGCAGGTATCGTCAAGTGGCCTATGTCTGTGATCCGTTTACGCGGTCTGAATAAAAATAGCTTGATCAATTTAGCAAATAAAATTTTAATAAACTGGAGAAAATATAGTGATGAAAAAGTAGCAGTTCGGGCATTTACTAACAGTATACCTCACCATACTATTACCCCAATTGCACGTTTACATGAACAAACTTATGAACTTGATTTAGTCCTCAGAGACAATCAGACTTCAGATAAATATCCTGATGGAATTTTCCATCCCCATGCTGATGTACAGCACATTAAAAAAGAAAATATCGGCTTAATTGAAGTAATGGGATTAGCAATTTTTCCGCCACGATTGAAGCCCGAGTTGCTTGAGGTAAAAAAGTTTTTGCTTAACCAGCCTAACAGTATTGCACCTATGCATCTTGACTGGGCTAAGGAAATTAGCAGTAAGTATGAAATAACAAATACAAATGTGGATCAAATTTTGCAAAAAGAATTAGGTCTTGTTTTTGCTCGCGTTTTAGAAGACGCAGGAGTTTTCAAACAAACTTTAGAGGGTAAAGCCGCTTTTATGCGTTTTGTTAAGAAAGTAGGTCTATGTTAAGTTTTTAATTTTATTTAAGTAATCATATGAATAAAGGCAACAATAAGAGCATTTTTTAATAGGGGAAAATTAGTTTTTTCTTAACTTTTTTGGCATACTATTTTAGTTTATAATTAATATTATACATTATATAGTATTCAAAGATATATTTGCTAAGAGGACTTCTGCTAATGCTAAAACGAACCCAAAAATTTGTTCTTATTTTTCTAATTATTTATTTTCTTATGATTACCTGGCAGTTTTTTATAGCCGCTAAATCTGAAGCAGGATTAATACCATTAAAGGGCAAAGCAGTTGACATTTCTGTTATGCTTTTCTTTTCAATTCAGCCTAATGGTTGGAACGAAAATATTATAAATTTAGTTATTTTGTTGGCCTTGGTACCTATCTTTGGAGCTGGTCTCTTAATCTATTTTAAAAATAATAATATGTTTAGCGCTGTCCAGCAAAGAATTGGATATCATGGTTTTATCAAAGCAGGGATTATTCGCTCGTTTATTATTGGTGTAGTATTTTCTTTAATAACTAATCTTTACCAGTTAGCATTAATTAACTCATTTTATTATCCCTTTTTCTTTAAAACCAGACCTATCAAATTATACATTGGTGCAAGACCAGGATATTTTTCCACTAACCAACTAATTGACTTATGTTCGTATGTTATATTATCTGCTATTGGCTGGGGTATTTTTGCTGTTTTAATTTTCAGTATTGGTCTGTTTGTATCAAAAAATAGTATTTATCTAGTTTTGGGCCCGTGTGTAGGGCTGGGTTTAACCTTATTGTCATTCATAATATCACTGGGCAATGAATTTTTGCTCTTTCTCTCGTATTTGTGGTTTCCATTTGCTGTACTTGCACCGGGACAGTTTGCGCTAGGTTCTCGCTTGCCACCGATTAATTCATATTTGCTTTTTATAGTAGTGGCATTGGTTTATCTGTCACTTGCTGCTTACTTAATTAAATTGTGGCAGCAGAAAAGAAAGCTGGGCTAATTATGCGCTTAAAGCGAATATCCTGCAGACTTGTTTTAAATGGTTTTATCGTATTTTTGATAGGACTAATGGGAAGCATTATACTTATAAAAACAGGTTCACCGGAAACCATGGAATTGCCAAACGAATACCTCAATTTTCACATGGTATCACTGTATTTGCAACCAGCGGTCTTCTTGCTATTTTATAAGCAGATACTTACTTTTCGTAACATCAACGTGTTTGTGACGGTGCGAAAAAAGAATAAGTCGATGATCATGCACTTAATGGTACTGGCTACAATTTATTGTTTAATTTTTGTATTAGGTCTTTTTGTTCCGTATTTTTTTACTGATTACCCTTTATTTAAATTTGGTAACCCAATTGTAGGCATTGAACTCATACTACTACATGTTCTGGCTTTTTTGCTTCTACTTTGGCTGTTAGTTGGTGGCTATAACTGGCATAGGCCTTATTTATTATTGCTAATGGCGATAATCATAGATTTAATTTATCACTACTATATAGAAAAAAATATTTTAATAAATTATAGTCCCGTGTATGACGAGTTATATCGGGCTATCCATGAAATTTATGGTGGCTTTTAAGGAGAAATAATGTTAGAGCTTAAGCAGATAAAAAAGTCATTTGGTCAGAAGCTGGTTTTAAAAAGCGTATCTTTGACAGCTAAGCCAGGAGAACTAATTCATGTTTCAGGTATTAACGGTTCTGGGAAGTCTACCATTTTTAAGATTATTACCGGCTTGTTAAAAGCAGACAGCGGTGAAATTAAGCTGGATGAAAATGATATTGTTGGGGCATTAATTGAAAATCCCAATTTCTTGGAATATGAGTCAGCCATGTCTAACCTTCATTTTCTGGCTAATCTTAACAAGCGCTTTAATGAGAAAGAAGTTAGGGCTTTACTACAGTACTTTATGCTTGATCCTGACGATCCGGAACCCATAGTCAAGTATTCTGTTGGTATGAGGCAAAAGGTGGGCATCATCCAGGCTGTGATGGAAAACCAAAATATTATTTTGCTTGATGAGCCGACACGTGGAATTGATCAAGAGAGCGTTGGTTTATTTGTAGCTATGCTAAAAAAATTGAAAAAGCAAAATAAAACTATAGTGGTTGCCAGCCATGATCAAATTAATGAACTTAAATATGATCGTCAATTCGTATTGCAGCGGGGAATACTACAGGAAAAACAACTTTAAGTACTTATTCAAAGCGTATAAAAAAGCATTGGGAAAACTGCTAGGTGATATAACCACCAAATTTCTCAATGCTTTTTAATATTTAAATTTTTGAACGGAAATAATAACTTTATTTAAAAGCCAAAGCGCCCATTGGGTCCCATGGTAGTAATTGGATCGGGTCCTTAGCTCCTTCATCAAAGGCTGTTCTTAAATCATCAGGTAAGAATTTCTTGTTAATAACTGCTTGGTAGACAAAATCATCAAACCAAGAATCACTCATTACGAAGTAGCCTTTAAAGCCAGGTTTTTCTCCCCAGGAATTTTCAATCTTCCATTTAGTAGGCTTGTCATCGACTAAGTCGACGCCGGTGATAACCATGGCATGATCCATCATGCTTTCGCTGGAATCAAGTTTATCACCCTTAGACATTGAAAAATCAACGTCAAATAATTCATCACGTTTGTAAATATTGGTATCAAGCAAGCCTAGCTGTCTTTCTGAATCCTTACCAACATTTGAACCAAACCAAACAACTTCTCCGGCTTTTAGTTGTTTAATAATCAAGTCTTTCATTTCAGAAATCTTAACGTTAAGATGGCGTACTTGTCTGCCGCCAACAACATTACCCAAATACTCAACTGAAAAGACTTTGTGATATGGTTTATCATCAGTAGGAGAGTTAATGATTGAAATATGATCTTCCAAGTTCATGCCCACAAATTTATCAAAGAATTCTTTAGGAGTGATACCAGCTTCACGGTGGTAATTACCATCATCATCTTTATATTCAAAGTCAAATTTCTTTGGTGGTACGCCTAATGAAATAGCTAAAATGCGGAAAACATCATTTAACAATTCGTTTTTACGTTTTTCAATTTCGTCTACTGACTTACCTGCATTGACCAAATCGCGTAATTCTAAGCCGTCTTTACGCAAAAGAGTATTTAAAGTATCATTTAAGGCTCCAGAATTGTTCGAATTGGCAGTTTCTGGGTAAACAGACTTGGGTACAATACCATACTTTTCAACTAATCCACATAACATGTCCCATTGACCACCATCTTGTTGGGGGGTTGCGAATAGGAAGCTAACTTTACGGTCACCGAGTGGCTTCTTAGCTGACGCAATTACATTTTCGAAGAAGAAGTTTGATTTTTCAAATTTGTCCCAGAAGTTAGTGTAATTTTGAGATAATTCAAAATCCTTAATCTTATATTCTTTTTGCAATGGGTGACGCATAGTATTTAATGCAGAAAACATCCAGCAGCGACCAGACTGCTTTTGATCAGCAGGCTTACCGGTATCAATTTCTACTGAAAAAGTAGGCGTTAAATCAATTTTGGATTGTAAATTTTGACTTGCCTTAAAAATGCCGTTTTCTTGAGCAGCATGACTGGCAATATTAATTCCAGCATGATTTGATAAGTCTTTTGTAAATTTATCAATGGCTGCACTTGTAATTTCTTTTGTCATTTATATTAAAATCCTCCTTAAACAAACTAATACTATTTTAGCCTAACTAAATAAAGTAGTCTATCTTTGAAAATTTAATTATTGTTAAAAATATATTTGCTTTTGCTTTACCTATTTAATCTGAAATGTTTATATATTTTTGTTAGCTGGATTTGGCTTATGATACCAGATCGAATGAAATTCCGAATGCTTCTCAAAGTATTTAATAACTAAAGGATCAAGTGGCCAAACACGTAAGTGAGATTCTTGAGCAATAAACATTACTGTTGCCATTTGTTTGTGTAAAATCTTGTTACTGTCTATTTTGGGGTTGATAAAGAAATGGTTCATTATCCAGACAGTAGCGTCTTTGCGCTTAATTTTATCCATGGTCCAGCTGCAAATAGTTTCGCCATTATCATCATCTTCGCGAAAAAATTGGTGAGGGTTATCTAAGTTAAACATTTATTCTTCCTTCAAACTTTAATATTTCAGCTAATTTTATCAAACTAATTATATAAGATTTTAAAACACAGCAGTAAATTAATGTAAAATAGTGTTTAAAGATTTTTAAAGGAGATAAGTATGGAGAAAATTCGGGGCTTTGAAATTGTATCTAAATATAAAAATAAAAATGTGGCGTTACCTAGAAGACAAACAATTGCCAGCGCAGGCTATGATTTAGCAGCAGCAAAAGACGTTTTAATTCCCAGTATTTGGCGGCTTAATTTTGTGCGTATTTTTCGGTTAATTCGTAATGGTCATCAGCTATACGAACAAGACTATGAAATGGCCGAACATGTGCTCAAGCCGTTTTTGATTCCGACAGGTGTAAAGGCTTATATGCCTGAAGATGAAGTGTTAATATTGGCTAACCGCTCTTCAAATACTTTTAAAAAAAATCTTTCTTTGCCAAATGGCGTGGGCGTCATCGATGCGGATTATTACAATAATGATGACAATGAAGGTGAAATTTTCGTGCAGTTAATTAATTATGGTGTTAGACCAATTCAGATTCACAAGGGGGATCGTATTGGTCAGGGAATTTTTGTGCATTATTTAAAAACCGATGATGATCTGCCTATTGACAGGCAAAGGCTAAGCGGTTTTGGCTCAACTAATAAGAAGGAAAGCTAAATGGCAAAACTTAAAACAAAATATAAGTGTCGTTCTTGTGGCTATATTTCTGCCAGCTATTTAGGACGCTGTCCTAATTGCGGTGCCTGGAATCAGTTTGAAAAGGAAACTGAAGCGGTGCAAAATCGTTCAACTAAAGGCAGTCCTAGTCGCTTGATCAAGAAAACCGGAATAAGTGAACCGGTTAAGCTGGAAAATGTTAAGGCTGAAAAAGAAGAACGCATTCAGACTAGTATGGAAGAATTGAACAGGGTTCTAGGTGGGGGCATTGTTCCAGGCTCCTTAGTCTTAATCGGTGGTGATCCAGGAATTGGCAAATCAACTTTAATGTTGCAAATCATGAGCGAACTAGCCGGTAAATATAAAGTATTGTACGTTTCCGGTGAAGAATCAGCTAATCAAATCAAGTTAAGAGCAGATCGCTTGGGACTGCCGGCTAATGATATGATGCTTTATCCAGAAACTGATATGGAAGATATTCGCCAGCAAATTGCCGCTTTAGCACCTGACTTTGTTGTCATTGACTCAATTCAAACTATGAATGAACCTAGCTTAGACTCAATGACGGGTTCAGCATCACAAGTAAGGGAAGTTACAAGCGAGTTAATGAAAATAGCCAAAATGGATGCTATTACCGTTTTTGTTATCGGCCATGTTACAAAAGAGGGTGCGATTGCCGGCCCTAAAATTTTGGAGCACATGGTTGACACTGTTCTTTATTTTGAAGGTGATGAACACCATGCCTACCGTATTTTGCATTCCGTTAAAAACAGATTTGGCGCAGCTAATGAAATCGGCATGTTTGAAATGGTTAATAATGGTTTAAAAGAAGTTACTAACCCGTCTGCTATTTTTTTGGATGAGCGTTTACCGAAGTCAACCGGGTCTGCTATTGTCGTTTCACTCGAAGGGACTCGTCCTATTTTGGCAGAGATTCAGGCATTAGTTACACCCACTGCTTTTGGCTATGCTAAAAGAACTACATCTGGTATTGATTATAACCGCGCTGGACTGCTTTTAGCAGTTTTGGAAAAACGGGGCAACTTAATGTTGCAAAATCAGGATGTCTATTTAACAGCTACCGGTGGAATACGCGTTAACGAACCCGCTGTCGATTTGGCTGTAGTGATGGCTATAGCGTCAAGCTATAAAAATCAGGAAATTTTGCCCACAGATTGTTTTGTAGGCGAAGTCGGTTTAACTGGTGAAGTAAGGCGAGTTAATCAAATAGATGCGCGAATTAAGGAAGCAGCAAAAACTGGGTTTAAGCGTATTTTTATTCCCAAACATAATATGCATACCAGCCTGAAAAACGCAGATATTGAAATTATTCCGGTTTCAAGTATTCCGCAAGCATTAAAACTGGTTTTAGGCTAACGAATATTGAACTTTTTGACTATTACGCGTAAACTTAAATTGTTTATATTTACTTTTTGAAAGAGGCATGAATTTTGGCTAAACAAAAAATTCGGGTAAGATATGCCCCAAGTCCAACGGGGCATTTACATATTGGTAATGCACGGACTGCGCTATTTAATTACTTATTCGCGCGGCATAATAAGGGAACTTTTGTTTTAAGAATTGAGGATACGGACCAGAAGCGTAATGTTGCAGGCGGTTCAGAGTCGCAAATGGAAAACCTGCACTGGCTCGGCATCGATTGGGATGAAGGTCCTGATAAAGGTGGCGCTTATGGCCCATACCGTCAATCTGAGCGTAAGGATATTTACAATAAATATATCAAACAGCTGATTGATGAGGGCAAAGCTTATTATTCTTATAAAACTGAAGAAGAATTAGAAGAGCAGCGTGAAGAACAGCGGGCAATGGGCATTGCGCCCCACTATACTTACGAATATGAGGGCATGACAGCTGCTGAAATTGCTCAAAAGCAAGAAGAAGCAGAAAAGAAGGGCTTAAAGCCGGTTGTTCGTATCCACATTCCTGAAATGGAAACATATTCTTGGGATGATATTGTTAAGGGACATCTAAGTTTCGAATCTGATACCATTGGTGGCGATTTTGTCATTCAAAAGCGCGATGGTATGCCAACTTATAACTTTGCTGTTGTTATTGATGATCATCTGATGGAAATCACTCATGTTTTGCGTGGAGATGATCACGTTTCAAACACCCCAAAACAATTAGCGGTTTATGAGGCATTAGGCTGGCAGCCGCCAAAGTTTGGTCATATGACTTTGATTATTAATTCTGAAACAGGTAAGAAACTTTCTAAGCGTGATGAATCTGTTTTACAATTCATTGAACAATATAGAGATTTAGGTTATTTGCCTGATGCAATGTTTAACTTTATTACTTTATTGGGCTGGTCTCCTGTGGGCGAGAGTGAAATTTTCAGTCAACGAGAATTAATTAAGCAATTTGATCCTGCACGTTTGTCAAATTCTCCTGCTGCTTTTGACCAGAAAAAACTGGAATGGATTAACAACCAGTATATTAAGAAAGCTGACCGGGACACTCTTTTAGATTTAGCACTTAATAATCTGCAGGAAGCTGGTTTGGTTGAAAAAGATCCCAATCCGGAAAAGCTGGAATGGGTCAGACAATTAGTTAATATTTATTCTGTCCAAATGTCTTATACAAAACAAATTGTGGATCTGGCAAAGATTTTCTTTAATGCACCTAAAGATTTAAGTGAAAAAGAAATTGCGGAAATTCGTCAGGATGAAGCCAGACCAGTAATTGAGGAATTTAAAAAACAAATTGATTTAATTCCCCGTTTTACTGCACCGCAAATTATGAATGCGGTACAAGCAACTCGCCAAGCAACTGGGATTAAGGGCAGACGCTTGTTTATGCCAATTCGAATTGCTACTACCAGGTCAATGGTAGGACCAGGAATTGGTGAAGCGATGGAGCTCTTAGGCAAAAAACGCGTATTAGAGCATCTGGACTTAACATTAAAACAAATGAGTGAAAATGGCTTGTAAATAAAAGCAGCGTATTATTCCGTTATTGAATGAGTAATACGCTGTTTTAGTGTATATTGGAAAGGAACTTGGCTACGTTAAGATTAAATCTTTTGCTTGTTAGGATTTGTCACGGTTTCTGGTAAAATGAGAATATAAGATTTTAGAAAGGCAAGTCAGCCGCTGTGAAAATTTATAATACTTTAACTAATACAAAGGAAGAATTTAAGCCGATAGTGCCCGGACAAGTGACAATGTATGTTTGTGGACCAACGGTATATAATTACATTCATATTGGTAATGCCAGAAGCGTCATTGCTTTTGACACAATCAGACGTTATTTAGAATTTCGTGGGTTCAAGGTTAACTATGTGTCCAATTTTACAGATGTAGATGACAAGATGATTGCTGAAGCTCAAACTGAACATCTGACTGTCCCTGATTTGGCTGCAAGATATATTAAAGCTTACCTAGCAGATATTGCTGCTTTAAATGTTGAGCCTGCTACTAAAAATCCTCGTGCTACGCATGAAATCACTGCGATTATCAAATTTATCCAAAAACTAATTGATAAAGGATATGCCTATGAATCAGACGGGGATGTCTATTATCATGCCCGGAAATTTAAGCACTATGGTCAACTTAGCAGTCAAAACATTTCCGAACTTGAAGAAGGGGCTTCTAAGCATATTAATGCTGCAGAACAAGAGCGTAAAAAAGACCCGATTGATTTTGCCTTATGGAAAAAGCAAAAAAGTTCATCTGAAATAGCTTGGAAATCGCCTTGGGGAATGGGTCGGCCTGGTTGGCACATAGAATGTTCAGTGATGGCTATTAAATATTTGGGAGAAACCATTGATATTCATGGTGGGGGCCAAGACCTGGAATTTCCCCATCATGAAAATGAAATTGCACAAAGTGAAGCTGTAACAGGAAAAACCTTTGTTCATTACTGGATGCACAATGGTTTTGTGACAGTCGGGGCAGATGCAGAAAAAATGTCCAAGTCACTGCACAATTTCGTGACTGTCCACGATTTACTGCAAGAAGTGGATCCACAAGTATTGCGCTTTTTTATGGCAAGCGTTCAATATCGCAGACAAATTAACTATTCAGCGGAAAATCTAAAACAGGCGCAAATTATTTTACAGCGGTTCAAAAATACATTTAATAACCTGGAATACCGACTAAAAGATGAATCAGTTAGTGAAAAGTCAGAATCTCTAGCCGCTAAAATTAAAGACACTGAACAAAAATTTATCACAGCTATGGACGATGACTTTAATGTGCAGAATGCTTTAACCGCCATTTATGATTTATTACCAGAAATTAATGCTAATATTAATGCAAAAAATGCTGATAAAGGTGCTCTTAAAAAAGCGGCTAAGCTTTTAACAAGCTGGCTGGCTGTTTTTGGAATAGATGTACAGCGCTTAATTACCACTGAAAATCAAAATAATGATGAGCAAGTTCTGCGACTAATTAAAAAACGTGAAAAAGCACGTAAAAATAAAGATTGGGCACAAAGCGATGCACTGCGTGATGAATTAAAGCAAATGGGCATCACAGTTGAAGATACCCTGCAAGGAACGAGGTGGCTACGTGAGTAAAACTAAAATAATGATAGAAAATGATGTTAATCCAGAAACGTTAAATGGGCAAACTTTAGCTTATCTTGGGGATGCTGTTTATGAGATATTTATTAGGCGTCACCTCATTAAATGCGGCATTGTTAAACCCCAGTCTTTGCAAAGACGGGCAACCCATTACGTTTCGGCTAAGGCACAGGCAGCATTAATTACAAAACTGCAAGAAGATAATCTGCTGACAGCAGATGAAATTGCAACTTTTCATCGCGGAAGAAATTCAAAAACTTATACGAAAGCCAAAAACACCAGTTTAGCCACTTACCAATTATCTACAGGTTTTGAGGCAGTTTGGGGCTACTTGGAACTTTTAAACAAAAGAAATCGCATTGAAGAATTAACTGAGTGGTGTATTAAAACCATTGAGAATGGGGGCATTGAAAAGTATGACTTCAAGTGACAAGGATTTTGTCTATGGCCGGCATGCTGGACTGGATTATTTAAGAACACAAGATGCTGATCACATTAACAAAATTTTCTTGCAACAAGGAATAAAGGAAAATTTTGCTAATGAAATTTATGCCCTGGCTAAGCAAAAGGGCTTAATTATACAAACTGTTCCTAAAAGTAAATTGGATAAGTTAGTTCAGGGTGAGAATCATCAAGGACTAGTTTTAACAGTTGCGAGTTTCGAATATGCTGATTTGGAACAATTATTAGAGCAATTTGCTAATACTAAAGAGGATCCATTTTTATTAATGCTTGATTCAATTGAAGATCCCCACAATTTAGGCTCTATTTTAAGAACTGCTGATGCAACTGGCGTTAATGCAATTATCATTCCTAAAAGAAGAGCTACTGGTTTAACTTCTGTGGTGGCCAAAACTTCAACTGGTGCGATTGATTATGTGCCAGTAGCACGGGTAAATAATCTTGTACAAACTGCAAAGATGCTTAAAAAGCGGGGCTACTGGCTTTTTGGTACTGATATGAAAGGCACAGATTATCGTCAATGGAATAGTAATGGTAAAACAGTTTTGGTAATTGGCAATGAGGGTAAAGGAATATCACGACTTCTCAAAGAGCAGATGGATCAGATGTTGACTTTACCCATGATCGGTCACGTACAATCACTTAATGCCAGCGTCGCTACAGGCGTTTTGCTTTATCAGATGCTTAATAGTAGAAATCCACTCCCATAATTTCGTAACACTTTGGTTTAACCAGAGTGTTTTTTTATTGCAAAATTCTAAAAAACTCTTTTTAGTTTAATGCGGCTTTAACAAATTTAACTTTTTGTCATGGCTAAGTTAACACAAAAAAATAGTTGCTGAATTTGAACCTAAGTTCGATTTTTAGGATATTTTGGTTGTTGTATTCTTCAGAAAAATTTACCAAAAGGAGAAAGTAAATGAAGGATACTGAAAAAACTATTAAAAGTGAGGCGGAATTAATTCAGCAAATTAAAGAAGGTGATGATGAGGCGCTAATAAATTTGTGTCGGCTTTATAAACCTTTGATTAATAAAATTAAGAACATATATCATGTTCGCTACTATGATAGTCAAGACTGGGAGCAGGATGCGATGATTATTTGTCATGAATCGGCGATTGGTTTTGATTTAAATAAAGGAAAATTCAGCAGCTATTATAAGACCAGGCTTACTAACCATGCGCGATCTTTGGTTAGGTATGACAATGCTTATCGCAGACAGGCGTTGAAACAATCAATTTCTTTAGAAACGGCAAAGAAAAATCATATTTTACCCCTAAATAAATCCTTTGCCTCCATACCAGAAATACCTTTAAGTGAAAACATTGCTATTTTAACCGCAAGATTATCTGATTTGGAAATTAATGCTTTGCTAGTGGGATTAGGCATTAAGGATCAAGAAGATGTAATCAACAATTTAAAGATCAGCCAGCTAACTTTAGCGAGAGCGCGCTCGCGCCTTGTACAAAAAATGCGCCAAACATTGCTTAGTTAGTATTTTTATAGTATACATTTAGAAAATGCGGTATAATTTAACTTGTAGAATAATTTTTAGGAGGTAGTTAAGATGGCAGAAGATGTTATGAAGACTGCATTGTTAGATCGTCACATGAAAGAAGTTTTTGACTGGAGTGATTCAGATCTTCCAGTTAGAGATGCTCTTTGGGATTATTTTATGGAAAAGAATGGTAAAGATACCATTAAGACTGAGGAAGCTATGCTCCCATTCCTAAAAGATACTGACGATAAAATCGAATCCTTCGTAAACGAAAATCTTAAGAAGTAAATCCGACTAATACAATGTTCTACGCACAGTGGTCACGCAATAGTTTGGCCACTATAAAGCAGCTGCTTGAAGAAGCAACTGCTTTTATTATATTTTTGTAAGCTTGAACTTAATCAAGTTTATAGGTAATTATTAAATTAATTGCTTAAGCAATTAATTTTTGCTAAAATACAATAGTTTGGAAGTGAGATTATGGCAGTGAAAAAAGCATCATTGGCCTGCAGTATTTGCGGCTCTCGTAATTACTCAATCACCGCAAGTAAAAATCGCACTCAGCGGCTCGAATTAAAAAAGTTTTGTAAACATTGCGGTAAAATGACTTTACATAAGGAAACGAGGTAAGTTATGGTTAAATTTTTTAAAAGTGTAGCTGAAGAAATGCGTTTGGTCACTTGGCCAACATTTAAACAGAATCGTCATGATACAGCAATCGTAATTGTTTCCTCAATTTTGTTTGCAGCATATTTAGGTTTGCTTGATTTATTGCTCACCAATATTACACAAATTGTTATGTAATAGCACAGTTTCTCTGTTTGTGGTACAATTGAATAAGTTATAAAAGTCTTCTGACGTGGAGGCTTTTTTGTTTGCCAAAAATAAAAGGAGAATTTCTAATAATGGTAGAAACAACTAAGAAGCAGTGGTATGTACTTCACACTTATTCAGGATATGAAGATAAGGTTAAATCAGATCTATTGTCACGTGCACAAAGTATGGGAATGCAAGATTATATCTTTCGCGTTATGGTTCCTGAACAAGAAAAAATTGAAAAAGTAAATAATAAGAAAAAAGAAGTAGAAGAAAAAATCTTTCCGGGCTACGTTCTGGTGGAGATGGTAATGACGGATGAAAGCTGGTTTGTCGTGCGTAATACGCCAAATGTAACTGGCTTTGTGGGTTCACACGGTGGTGGCTCCAAACCATCTCCTCTTTTAGAAGAAGAAGTAAATAGACTCTTACGCCAACAAGGTGAACCGGCTAAAAGACCACAAATTGACTTTGAAGTTGGGGAAACTGTTACTATTATTGATGGCGCTTTTAATGGCGTTGAAGGCAAAATTACTGAAATTCAGCCTGATAAATATAAGTTGTTTGTTTCGGTTGACATGTTTGGCCGTGCTACTACCACTGAGCTTGACTATGATCAAGTGAAGAAGATTAGTTAATAAATAGGTCAATTATTGCAAAATTGCTAAATTGATGATAATATATTAAAGTACTTTTATTATTGTGGGAGGAAAAGTAGGTAACTTTTCCATTTTAACCACGCACGGAATCAAGGAGGTTTTGACCGTGGCAAAGAAAGTTGTAAATGTTGTTAAATTACAAATTCCAGCTGGTGCTGCAACACCCGCTCCACCAGTTGGTCCAGCTTTAGGTCAAGCAGGTATTAACATTGTTGGTTTTACTAAGGACTTCAATGCTAGAACTGCTGACCAAAAAGGCATGATAATTCCTGTAGTCATCACAGTCTACGAAGATCGTTCATTCGACTTCGTAACTAAGACTCCACCAGCTCCAGTTCTTTTGAAACAAGCTGCTAAGATCGATAAGGCATCTGGTGAACCTAATACCAAGAAAGTTGGTAAGGTTACCAAGGATCAAGTTAAGGAAATTGCTGAAACAAAGATGAAGGACCTTAACGCTGCTGATGTCGAAGCTGCTATGCGGATGATCGAAGGCACTGCTAGAAGCATGGGTATCGAAGTCGAAGACTAATCCTGTTATTTATAACAATTTAGGTGGGAGAGTTTAAACTCGCTTGACCACATATTAAGGAGGAAATCACATGCCAAAGCATGGTAAAAAATATTTAGAAGCTGCTAAAAAAGTAGATTCAAAGAAATTATATTCAGTTGCTGAAGCAATTAAATTAGTTAAAGAAACTTCATATGCAGGCTTTGATGCATCAGTTGAGGTTTCATACAACTTAAGCGTTGACCCTAAACAGGCTGACCAACAAATTCGTGGTTCACTGGTATTGCCTAACGGTACTGGTAAGACCCAAAAGGTGATTGTTTTTGCCGATGGTCCACAAGCTGAACAAGCTAAAGCGGCTGGAGCTGACGAAGTTGGTTCTGACGATCTGGTTGAAAAAGTACAAAATGGCTACTTAGACTTTGATGTTGTTGTTGCTACACCAACAATGATGGCTAAAGTTGGTCGCTTAGGTCGTATTTTAGGACCTAAAGGCTTGATGCCAAACCCTAAGACCGGTACTGTAACAATGGATATTGAAAAAGCCGTTAAGAATGTTAAGGCTGGTCAGGTTGAATACCGTGTTGACCGTCAAGCTGCTATTCATGCTGCTATCGGAAAAGTTTCATTTACTGATGAACAGTTAATTGAAAACTTTGATGCTTTACGTGACGTTATTTTACGTGCACGTCCATCAGCAGCTAAGGGTCAATACATTAAGAGCGTAGCTGTGGCTGCAACCTTTGGCCCTGGAATTAAACTTGATCCATTAAATTTGGACTAAAACAAAATAGTTAACTAAAGCAACTTTGCTATCTTGGCAAGTTGCTTTTTTTCTCTTTGCAAGTATTTATGATTGGTCTATGGTGAAAGTTTTGATAAACTAAAGCTGAATTTATTTGTCTAATTGAGGGAATTATTATGAAAAAAAGTAATTTGGGTGTACTGCTAGCATTAATCTTGTTTATACCCCTTTTTTTAACTGGCTGCAGTCAAAACCGGGAAAAAATTACTATAGTTGGCTCCAGTGCCTTACAGCCTTTAATAGAACAAGCAGGTAATGATTATCACCTGGCCCATATGAGCAGCAATATTGTGGTTCAGGGCGGAGGTTCCGGTACCGGTTTAAGTCAAGTGCAAGCCGGAGCTGTTGAAGTGGGTACTTCAGATGTTTATGCGGAAACACAAAAAGGTATTGATGCCAAAAAATTGGAAGATTTTCCAGTCGCTGTAGTGGGAATTGTTCCGATTGCTAATAAAGGCGTTGGGGTTAAAAATTTATCACCGAAACAGCTTTCCGATATTTTTACCGGCAAAATTACAAACTGGCGTCAAGTAGGTGGCAAAAATCAGTCAATCATTGTGATTAATCGTTCACGTGGCAGTGGTACAAGATCTACATTTGAAGATTTGATTTTAAAAGGAAAAGACGCGGTAAATTCTCAAGAGCAAGATTCTAACGGTACGGTTAAAAAAATTGTTAATTCAACACCTGGTACTATTTCTTATATTTCTTTTCCCTACGCAAATGACCAAAATATTCAAAAAATAAGTATAAATCATGTTCAGCCCGAAAATAAAAATATTCCTACGAATAAGTGGCCGCTTTGGTCCTATGAGCATATGTATACAAAAGGCAAGCCCAATAAGGCAACGGCCGCTTTTATCAAATATGTACTAAGTAAAAAAGTACAAAAAGATTTGGTTCCCAAAATAGGCTATATAAGTGTTCACGAAATGAAAGTAACACGCAATAGTCAAAATAAGGTTACAAAGATAGGTAAATAAAATGGCAAAAAAAGAACAAGACTTACAGCAAGTGGTTGAAAATGCAATTGCCGAACAAAAAGTACCTCACGTTAAGTTTAAAGGCATTGATCCTAAAAATATTGATGTTGATCGTCTGACCAAGCCATCAAAAGAGACCCGACAAGAGTGGTGGGGCAGAGGACTAACATTTTTAGCAATTATCTTAATTGGCATACTAATTATTGCAATTATTGGCTTTGTTGGGATGCATGGCTTGGCCACTTTCATTGATAATAAGGTAAATATCTTTCATTTTCTTTTTTCTACTGACTGGAATCCCGGTGCTGGTAAGAACCACGTTGGGGCAGCAGCAATGATTGTAACTTCGTTTGCAGTAACTCTACTTGCAGCGCTAATTGCGACACCTTTTTCCATTGCCGTAGCACTATTTATGACTGAATATGAATCAGGCAAAAGGGTGCAACTATTGCAATCGGTAATGGAGTTATTAGTAGGAATACCATCCGTAGTTTACGGCTTTATTGGTTTAATGGTAGTGGTTCCGGCTGTCAGAACTATTTTTGGCGGAACAGGTTTTGGTATTTTAACAGCAACATTAATACTTTTTGTAATGGTTTTGCCGACAATTACTTCTCTAACTGTTGATGCGTTTAAAGCGATTCCTAAGGATTTGCGTAAATCTTCCTCTGCATTGGGCGCGACAAAATGGCAGACTATATATCACGTTGTTTTAAGGGCTGCGCGTTCCCGTATTATGACAGCTATTATCTTTGGTATGGCTCGTGCTTTTGGGGAGGCCCTGGCTGTTCAAATGGCAATCGGAAATGCGGTTCTAATGCCTTATAACTTGGTAAGTCCGGCAGCTACTTTAACAAGTCAATTGACTAGTCAAATGGGTAATACTGTTATGGGGACTTTACCTAATAATGCGTTATGGTCATTGGCACTTTTACTGTTAATTATGTCATTGGTGTTCAATTTCTTAGTACATTTAATTGGAAAGAAGAGTTAGTAGTATTATGAATGCAAAAAAAACAAATCGAATTGCTACTGGCGTAATTTACTTTTTAGTGGGAATTGTTATATTGCTTTTGGTGGGAATTTTAGGTAATATTTTGGTTTCCGGAATCCCACACTTATCTTGGCATTTCTTAAGTTCAGCCTCATCATCCTTTGAAGCAGGCGGCGGAATTAGAGACCAACTGTTTAATTCTCTCTACCTTTTACTTCTAACTTTGATTATTTCCCTGCCAATCGCTCTGGGAGCTGCTATTTATTTAGCTGAATACGCCCCAGACAACTGGTTTACGCAATTGATTAGAACTACTATCGAAATTTTGAGTTCATTACCATCAATTGTTGTTGGTCTTTTTGGCTATCTGCTATTTGTAGTTCAATTTGGCTTGGGCTTTTCCATCCTTGCTGGTGCTTTAGCACTAACTTTTTTCAATTTACCTACTTTGACCAGTAATATCGAAGAAGCAATTAAAGGTGTTCCTCAGACGCAAAGAGAAGCCGGCTGGGCTTTGGGGCTATCAAATTGGAAAACTATTCACGGTATTGTTTTACCAGCTGCCCTTCCTGGAATAATTACTGGCGTGATTTTGAGCGCCGGAAGAGTTTTTGGCGAAGCTGCTGCTTTAATTTACACCGCTGGGCAGAGCGGCTCTACCGTAGATTATTCAAACTGGAATATGTTTAGTCCTACTAGTTTTTTAAATATTATGCGTCCCGCTGAGACATTAGCTGTACACATTTGGAAAGTAAATACTGAAGGTATTATTCCTGATGTTAACGTGGTGTCTGCTGCGACTTCAGCGCTGTTAGTAATTGTGGTTATCATCTTTAACTTTGGTGCACGTGCACTTGGCAACTGGATCTATAAACGGCTAACCGCTGCCAAGATAAAGTAGGAGGGTTCTTATGGAAAATTGGCAAAATCAAAAAAGCTACATTAAGACCTTTGCTGAGGATGAGTGTGCAATATCAACGAAAAATTTGAGTGTTTTCTATGGTGGTACTGTCCAGAAGTTGTTTGATGTCAGCTTGGGCTTTAAGAAAAATACAATTACTGCTTTAATTGGAGCTTCTGGATCAGGAAAATCAACTTTCTTGCGCTCACTTAATCGTATGAATGATCGGGTAGCCCGGGTTGATGGCAGCATTATGTTTCATAATCTTGATGTTAACCAAAGTAAAATTAATGTCTATGAATTGCGTAAAGCTATCGGTATGGTTTTTCAAAAACCAAATCCTTTTCCTAAATCGATTAGAGAAAATATCACTTATGCTTTGAAAGCTAACGGTCAACAGAACAAAAAGAAACTAGATCAGATAGTTGAGGAAAGTCTTAGAGCTGCAGCTTTGTGGGATGAAGTCAAAGATAAGCTAGATCAGAGTGCTCTAGCTCTTTCTGGGGGTCAGCAGCAAAGACTGTGTATTGCTCGAGCCATTGCTTTAAAACCAGAAATTTTACTTCTAGATGAACCGGCCAGTGCCTTGGATCCGGTGTCTACTGCCAAGCTTGAAGATACGCTGAAGCAACTGCGCAAAAAATATACCATGGTTATGGTAACTCACAATATGCAGCAGGCTTCAAGAATTAGTGAGTATACAGCATTCTTTCATCTGGGACATGCGCTAGAATATGATACTACAACCAATATTTTTACTAATCCTCAAGGTGAAATCACTGAAAAGTACATTCAAGGTAGTTTTGGATAAAGGTGGCGTTATTAATGACAAATGTAATGGAGGCAAAAAATGTTAAACTTAAATACGGCAATTTTGAAGCCTTACATGGAATTAGTTTAGCATTTCCTGCCCAAAAATTGACCGCCTTGATCGGGCCTTCTGGTTGCGGCAAATCAACCTTCTTGCGTTGCCTAAATCGCATGAATGACGATATTGATGATATTAAAATCACCGGTGAAATTTTGTTAGAAGGTAAAGATATCTATCATTCTCATATCGACTTAGTTGCTTTACGTAAGAAAGTGGGTATGGTATTCCAGCAACCAACACCGTTTCCGTTTTCAGTTTTTGATAACGTCGCTTACGGCTTGCGTATAGCTGGGGTCAAAGATAAGGAACTGATTGAGCAGAGAGTTGAAGAAAGTTTAAAGCAAGCTGCAATTTGGAACGAAACAAAAGATAGCCTGCAGCGCAATGCCCTTGCTTTTTCAGGAGGACAACAACAACGTATCTGCATAGCCCGGGCGCTGGCAATTAGGCCGGAAGTGGTTTTGCTTGATGAACCAACTTCTGCTTTAGACCCAATATCAAGTTCTGAAATTGAAGAAACGTTAATGGCATTAAAGCAAAAATATACTTTCATCATGGTGACACACAACTTGCAACAAGCGAGTCGGGTTTCAGACCAAGTAGCTTTTCTAATGAATGGTGAGTTGATCGAATCTGGTTCGACACAGGAAATGTTCTTGTCACCTAAGAAAGAAATGACAAACAATTATCTTAATGGCCGTTTTGGCTAAATTTGGAGGTGGATTATGCACGAAATATTTTTAGACGAATTGAAGAAATTGAATGCTCGGTTTATGGAGATGGGAGTTTTAGTTAATGACCTGATCGATAGAGGTACGCGTTCTTTCGTCGAACATGATAAAAAAGCAGCGCAACAAATGATTGCGGAAGATAAGGAAGTTGCCAAAGAGGCTGTTAAAATAGAAAAAAAGGCTTTGGAACTAATGGCTTTACAGCAGCCGGTTGCGACTGACTTCCGAGTTGTTATCAGCATTTTAAAAGCTACAACAGACTTAGAAAGAATAGGAGAAAATGCTAATAGCATTGCTATTGAAACTGTCAGAGTTAAAGGTAATCCACGTCTGCCAGATGTTGAAAAGATAATTTCCAACATGACTCATCAGGTGCGCGAGATGCTGGTACAAGTATTAACGGCTTATGTTCAGGAAAATGAAAATGATGCCAGACAAATGGTACTTGGTCATGCCAAAGTTTATAAGGATTATAAAAACGCCAGACAAATGATTATAGACGGAGTTGAACAAGAACCTGATGCTGCAGTGGCTTCTGCCAGCTATTTTGTCATTATTAGATTACTTGAAAGAATTAGCGATCACATTGTGAACTTGGCGAGTTGGGTAATTTATAAAACTTCGGGTGAATTATTCGAATTAATTAAGCCTGATCCGAAAGAAAAATAATTAACTTGCATTTAGAATATAATCCTGTTATATTTAATAAAGTAAATTCTACCTAAGACTCGGGTGGCATGACGCCTTAATTTCCCGCCGAGGCCAGAAGATAATGAAGAGTTTGAAGCTCCATGTCTTTCTTGGCATGGAGTTTTTATTTGGGCCTGATGGAATTTATTATTAATTTGATGGAGGTGAAATCGAGTGAGTAAAGCTGCTATTGCTGAAAAAGAGAAGTTCGTTGACGCGTTTGCTGAAGAACTTAAAGCTGCAAAAGCAATCTTGGTAATTGATTACCTTGGCTTAACTGTTGAAGAAGTTACTAACATGCGTAAGGAACTTCGTGAAAACGACGTTAACATGAAGGTTGTTAAGAATACTTACTTAAGACGTGCTGCTGCTAAGGCTGGTATTGAAGGCCTTGAAGAGACTTTTGTTGGTCCTACTGCTGTAATTTATACTGATAATGCTGAAGATATTACTGAACCAGCACGTATTGTTTCTAAGTACGAAGATAATTATGATGTTATCGACATTAAGGGTGGTATGCTAGAAGGCAAATTGACTTCTAAAGAAGAAATCAAAGAGCTTGCTGCCATTCCTGGACGCGAAGGTTTACTGTCAATGCTTGTTTCTGTATTACAAGCTCCAGTACGCAATTTCGCATATGCTGTTAAAGCTGTTGCTGATTCAAAAGATGAATCTGCAGAATAAATAATGTAATTTATATCTAAAAATTTTGGAGGATAAAATAAGTATGGCTTTAGATACTGATAAGATTATTGAAGACTTAAAAGGTGCTTCAATTCTTGAATTAAATGACCTAGTAAAGGCTATTGAAGATGAATTTGGTGTTTCTGCTGCTGCTCCAGTTGCTGCTGCAGGTGCTGCTGGTGGCGAAGCTGCTGCTAAGACATCATTTGATGTTGAATTGACAGAAGCTGGCCAAGAAAAGGTTAAGGTTATTAAGGCTGTCCGTGATATTACTGGACTTGGCCTTAAGGACTCAAAAGATCTTGTTGATGGCGCTCCTAAGAACGTTAAGGAAGGCGTTTCTGAAGACGAAGCTAATGACATTAAATCTAAGCTTGAAGAAGTTGGCGCTACAGTTACAGTTAAATAATTGTAGTCTAGCTAACCAAGCTAATAAAGGACGTATTTGCGATAAGCAGGTACGTCCTTTTTATATTACTTAATGTATTAGTTTTACAATACATCTAAATTATATAACCACATTTATCACCTTATAAAATAATAAAAAAGATAGTTATTTAATTATAAAATGGTTAGTGCTATTATTGATTTAAAATGTACAAAAAATAGAAGGAGAAGTAAATGAAAAAGATTAATTATCATAAACTTGTGGCTGCAGCAGTAGCAATCACAAGTATTGCAAGTGGGTTATTTGTTGATTCAAGGATTACTGCAGCTAAGTCAGTTTCAGGCAGTATCGTCTTGAAAGCGCCAGCAGTAAAAAGGGTGAAGGTCAAAAGAAAAGCAAATCTATATAACAATAAAGGGCGCAAGTTAAAGAAAAAAGTTTTGAAAAAAGGCAGAAAATTAACTGTTATTAAAAAAGCCACCAAAATAAGAGGTAAGAAGTTTTATTTTGTGACTAAAAATGAGCTGATTTTGGCCAAAGATGTTACTACTTTAAAAGCGAAAGCTAAAAAACCACAAAAGTTGCCGGCAAATCCGACAAACCCTTCCGCTACCCAAGATAAAGTAACACCACCAAATTCGACCAATACGAATACAACTCAGACTGCTAAAAAGAACGCAAAAATTGAAAGTTTTTCTCTTAGTGAATTTAGACAAGAATTTTTAAAAAAATTGAATGAAGAAAGAGCTCAACGTGGACTTAATGCTGTTAGTGAAGATGCTAATCTTGATGAAGTAGTTCAAAATAGAACAAAATTATTGCCTGATAATTTTGCACATGTTGATGCCGCTGGCAATTTCATTTTGAATGATTTCTTTAATAAAGCAGGAGTCAAGCGTCACAGTACAGCGGAATGCTTAGCAATGTTTCCTTGGGGTGTAGACGTGAACCACTCAGACAATAGTTTGCTTGATGCTACGAAAAACGCAAGCAGTGCATTAGTTGCTGACAATATGATTTACGAATATATCTATAATGATGCTGAATCTAATTGGGGTCACCGTGACATTTTACTCGATCCGAGTGCCAAAACAATTGGTCTGGGTGCAATAGCAGAAAATGAAAGCGAGCAGATATATTCTTCAGTTGGTGTAATTTATTAATTACTAAACTTAAATAAAAGTTTTAATTATAAAAATAATAAATCTAATTATGTTTTGAAATAGGTTTCTAACATAGTTAGATTTTTATTTTGTTTGCAAAAATACTATTGTCCGCTAAAATTAATTAGATAAGGTTTTAAGAAATGAGCAAATTATGACTGATAAAGAAAATCAAATGTATTTCACTGAAAATCCTACTTCCGCGCATAATGAACGTGTCATTGACTATCAAGTTAATGGGATTGATCTTAAATTTACTACTGATGCAGGAGTTTTTTCAAAAACGCGCATAGATTACGGTTCAGGTGTCTTAATTAAAGAAATGGCAAACATTGTTTTCCCTCAAAATAACATTCTGGATGTCGGAACTGGTTATGGTCCTATTGGACTGTTTGCAGCCAAATTTTGGCCCGATCAAACTGTAGATATGGTTGATATTAACGAGCGAGGACTGGTTCTGGCAAAAGAAAACGCTGCAGTTAATGGAATAAAAAATGTCAATATTTATAAGTCAGATGTTTACGAAAATGTTTCTGACGAACCAAAATTTGGTTTAATTGTGACTAATCCGCCTATTCGAGCAGGAAAGAGCGTTATTTCTAATATCTTAAATGGTGCCAAGAGCCACCTTATCCAAAATGGCGTTTTGTTAGCCGTAATTCAGAAGAAGCAGGGAGAACCCAGTGCGCGCAAATTGCTAATTAAAACTTTTGGCAACTGTGTGATATTAAAAAGAGATAAAGGTTACTATGTATTGCAGGCGGTGAATAGGTAATGCCATTTTCAAGCGCTGACAAAAAGAATTTTATGCAACTAGCTTTTAAACAGGCCGAAAAAGCGCAAAGCTTGGGGGAAGTTCCAATTGGCGCCGTAATAATTGCGCCAGATGGGCAAGTTATTGGAGAAGGGTTTAACCGGCGAGAATTAGACCAAGACGCGACGCAACATGCCGAAATGATTGCAATCAGGCAAGCTTGTTCAAAGCTTGGTACCTGGCGTTTAATTGACTGTAGTCTTTTTGTCACCTTAGAACCTTGTCCAATGTGTGCGGGTGCAATTATTAATTCCCGCATTAAAAATGTCTTTTTTGGGGCACTTGATCCTAAAGCTGGTGCAGCTGGCAGCGTGGTTAACCTTTTTGAAATAGCTAAATTTAACCACCATCCCCATGTAATTCGTGGACTATATCGTGAAGAAGCCAGTCAAATGCTGAAAAGCTTTTTCAAAGAGATCAGACAAAAGCAGAAAGCAGCAAAAGACTCTGGTAAAAATTTCGCAAATTAGTGGAAAAATACTGTAAAATAAGGTAATATATCTTATGGGCAATGTTTGACCTCCAAAGCGTGTCAGGACCGGAAGGTAGCAGCACTAAGGTTGCTCGGGCATGTGCCTTTTATTAGATAATTACAAACTCTTAACTCTTTCGCAAGAGTTAAGAGTTTTTTACTAGGGAAGACTGATCAATGGCTTATCAAGCGTTATACCGCAAATGGAGACCGCGCACTTTTGCTAGTGTGATTGGTCAAAATGATATTACGGATACTTTGAAAAATGCAATTAAGCGCGGTACAATCTCCCATTCCTTTTTATTTGCTGGGCCACGTGGTACTGGGAAAACTTCCTGTGCCAAGATCTTTGCTAAAGCTTTGAATTGTACCAACCTGCAAAGCGGTGAACCATGTAATAAATGTGCTAATTGCCTGGCAGCTGATAAAGGTGCAATGGCGGATATTATGGAGATTGATGCGGCTTCCAATAATGGTGTTGATGAAATACGCGACATCAGAGATAAAGTAAAATACGCACCAACTCAAGGTAAATACAAAGTATATATCATTGATGAAGTCCATATGTTGTCAATGGGTGCATTCAATGCTTTGCTTAAAACATTAGAAGAACCGCCAGAGCACGTTGTTTTCATCTTAGCTACTACCGAACTGCAAAAAGTGCCGGCAACAATAATATCAAGAACTCAGCGTTACAATTTCAAACGTATCTCTCAAGCTGACCTAGAAAAGCGAATGAAGTATATACTGGAGCAAGAAAAGATCAGTTATGAAGATAAGGCTTTGGCTGTGATTGCTCAGGTAGCTGATGGTGGTATGCGGGATGCTTTGAGTATCTTAGACCAACTGTTGAGTTTTGACAAAAACAAAGTTGAGTATGATTCGGCTCTTGAAATAACTGGATTTGCCGCTAAAGAAAAAATTGAACAGATTTTATTAGCTATATTGAATGAGGATGCAACTAAAGCATTATCTTTAGCACAAACCGAACTTGCTAATGGTGCTAGTACGAAAAATATTTTAGATGAACTTATTGAAATGGCGACTAATGCCTTAATGGTTATTAAAACCAATGACAGTAGCCAAAATTTCTTTCTAAGCGACGACTTTGTTGATCAGATTAAAGAAGTTGCTCCTGAACGCTATTTTCAATTGATTACTGCGGCTAATACCGCATTAAATGATTTACGTTATACTAATCAGCAGCAAATTCCGCTAGAAGTATTTGTAGTTGAATGTGCTGGGAAAAAGGCTAGTACGGCGGACTCTAAGAATGTTATATCAGGGTCTACCAATTCTCAAAATGCTGACCTGGATTTGACGAAAGAAATAGCAGCATTAAAGAAGCAAGTTACGGCTTTAACCAAAAAAGTTGCCAGTTTAAGTAAAAAACAAACTAGGAACAGCGATCAGATTTTTCATCTTGACAATGCTGCAGCCGACCGATTTGATAAAAACAATGGCAAAGGTTCTAAAATAATGTCTGCCGCAAAACCTAAAAAAGCAAATAAAAACCGAAAAAAGGCCAATCAACAAAATCGTAAGCAAGTTTACCATGTGTTAGAAAATGCCACGAAGGATGACCTCACCGCTATCAAAAATGTTTGGCCCGATTTGCAATCTGTTTTGGGTGTTTCGCAAAGAGCTTTGTTAGATGTACTTGAGCCGGTTGCTGCTAGTGCGAATCAAGTAGTAATGAAATGTAAATACACCCTTTGGTTTGAAAAAGCTAGTGAAGATGGCAATTTATTAGATATTTTGACTGAAGAAATTGCTAAATTTACTAAGCATAGTTATGAAATAGTGCTAGTACCTGATGAAGATTGGGCCACAGTACGTAAAGAATTTATACAGAAACATGGTAAAGAATTACTTGATAAGCAAAAGCAAAAAGATTCAGAATCAGAACAGGCTGAATCAGATAAGCAGATAGTGGATAAAGCCAAAGAGTTATTTGGTGACACAGTAAATGTTAAAGACTAAAATTTAAGGAGAAAAGATAATGAGTAAAAGACCTAATTTTGGTGCCATGGGCGGTATGAATATGCAACAAATGATGAAACAGGCCAAAAAATTGCAAGAGCAAATGGCTCAGGAACAAGAAAATATTACCGCCCAGGAATTTGTGGGCAAATCTGCAGATGATTTAGTCGTAGCTACTTTTAGTGGTGATCGTAAATTAAAAAATATTACCATTAATAAGGATGCAATCGATCCGGATGATCCAGATATGCTGCAAGATTTAGTTATTGATGCCGTTAACAAAGGTCTGCAAGAAATTGATCAAGCTACGCAGCAAAGTTTAGGCAAGTATACGAAGGGTATGATTTAATTGCAATATCCAGCACCGATTGCGCATTTAATTGATTCTTATATGAAATTACCTGGTATTGGTGAAAAAACAGCAACAAGGCTTGCTTTTTATACTCTTGATATGCCAGATGAAGATGTTCACGGCTTTAGTACAGCACTAACAGAGGTAAAAGAAAAGCTTCATCGCTGTTCTATTTGTGGCAACATTACGGAAAAGGATCCGTGCCTAATCTGCAGTAATCCTGAACGTGATCAGTCGACTATTATGGTGGTTGAACAGCCTAAAGACGTGATGGCTTTTGAAGACATGGGTGAATATAGTGGTCTATATCATGTTCTGCACGGTGTTTTATCACCAATGGATGGTATTGGGCCAGAAGAAATTAATATTAAGTCACTGATTGTTCGCTTGCAAAAACAGGATGATGTCAAAGAGGTTATTTTAGCTTTAAATTCAACTCCCGAAGGTGAATCAACAGCGATGTATATTAGCAAACTAATTAAGCCTGCTGGAATTAAAGTAACCCGCCTGGCTGCTGGTTTGGCTGTCGGTAGTGATATTGAATATGCTAATTCGATTACTTTAAAAAGAGCGGTACAAGGGAGAACTTCAATCTAATGGCTCGTAATAAAGTTAAAAAAATGGGTGACGAATTGCTAATGACCACAATTGAAGATTTGCAGGAGCAGATTGCTGTTCAAAAAAATCTTGATCCAACGACACTTGATATGTCTGAGGATAACGTGGTATCAGGTAAAATTTTAAGAGCAAAATATTCTTTTTTATATAATGAAGCTCGTCATCGTCATACAAGATTTAGTGGTTTTTCTAATGCGATTTCAGACTAAAAAGTCCTTAGTGAAAGGACTTTTTATTTTGCACAAAAATTAAAAGTACGTTGGGGTGTTCATATAAAGAGAACTCTTGTAAAATAGAAACATGGAGAGTTTTATGAAAAGTTATTTTATCAGTTTCGAAGGGCCGGATGGGTCAGGAAAAAGTACAGTTTTAAAGCAAGTTGTAGCTCAAATAGGTCCTAGACTTAAGACACAATATCTAGTAACTAGGGAACCTGGAGGCTCAAAAATTGCAGAAAAAATTCGGCAATTAATTTTGGATCCTGTGAATGAAGAAATGTCCGCTAAAACTGAAGCATTGCTTTATGCAGCGTCTCGCAGCCAACACATGTTTGAAACTGTGATACCGGCTCTTAAAGCTGGTAAGGTAGTTTTCTCTGATCGATTTGTTGATAGTTCACTTGCTTATCAAGGAGCAGGACGAGATTTGGGTATTGCCGCTGTGAAACAGATTAATGATTTTGCCACCAGTAAAATTGAACCTGATCTCACTATTTTTCTCGACGTTAAACCGCAAATTGGCTTAGACAGGATTGCCCAAGAACGAGCTGGTCAAGAAGACCGTTTGGAACAGGAAAAATTAATTTTTCATCAAAAAGTTTACCGGGGCTATCAAGAAGTAAATCAAGCTTATCCTAAAAGAATAGTGGTAGTTAATGCAAATAAACCACTCAATTTGGTTGTAGAGGATTGTGTTAAAATAATTGCAAACCGATTACCAGCAGATTTGTTAAAGGACTGATTAAGATGAAATTAATAGTTGCAATTGTTCAAAAAGAAGATGCTAACCGTTTGCAGCGTACCTTTGTTAAAGAGAGTATTCGCGCAACTAAACTTGCTACAACAGGTGGATTTCTTAGTGAAGGTAATACGACCTTTCTTATCGGTATAGATGATAAGCATGTTAAACAAGTTTTGCGTATTATCAAGGATGAATCCAAATCACGTGAAGAATATATGAATCCGAATATGGTAATGACAGGCTTTGATATTAGTAGTCAACCGATAAAAATTACAGTTGGTGGGGCTACTTGCTTTGTCTTGCCTGTTGAAGAATTTAAGCAATTCTAATGTCTGTCAATATTAAGGAAGCGGGCCAGAAGCAAACTGAATTTTTGCGTCAGGCATTTGAACAAAATAAACTGGCCCACAGTTACTTATTCGTTGATGCTAATGAAATTCAGGCTTTAAATACAGCCTATTGGTTAGCCTGTCTTTTTAATTGTAGTGGTAGTAAAAAACCAGATGGTACTTGTCAAAACTGCCGGCAGATTATTTCAGGCAATCACCCGGATGTTTTGCTGGTAAAGCCCGAAGGCAAGCAAACTTTGGGCATCGATCAAGTACGCATTTTAAAAGAAGAATTGGCTAAAAGTCCGGTTCAAAGCAGTGTCCGTTTCTTTTTTATTAATGAAGCACAAAAGTTAACTTTGCCTGCAGCTAATGCTTTGCTTAATTTACTAGAAGAGCCTATTGCACCTGTCGTTACAATTTTAATCACCAATAATACTGATCAAATTTTGCCAACAATTCGGTCACGTACTCAGATTATTAATTTTGCGAATAATGACAAAGAGAATGGTAAAAGTGCGGAATTATTAGCAAATGGCTTCAGTCCTAGTGAAGTTAGCGAGCTGGAAGATACAACTAAATTAGATAAAGATACTAAATATTTTTACCAAGAGATGATTGAGCACAACTCATTATCACTTGTCAGCGCGCACCAGTTGGCAGAAATAGCAAGAAGCAAAAGTGAACAAAATTATATTCTCTTTTTACTTAAGAAATGGGCACAAGAGGATTTAGACAATAATCATCAAGATGATGGAGCAAGAATGCTAAAGTATTTGCTTGAAATTGATAAGATGCAGTACAGCAATGTTAGTTTTCGTAATTTACTTGATTTTCTTGCTTTGCAGTGGAAACGGTAGGTGTTCGTGGTGGATTCATATTCAAAGTTGGAGCAGCTTCACGATTCGATGGTCAGCATGACCAAAACAATCGAAAGTTTAGAGAATAGTATTTTAGAGACTTTAAAAGAAAATACTGAATTAAAAGTAGAGAATCAATTGCTGCGCGAAAAAATGGACAAAATGAATAATGCCCACAATAGTACCGTAAAAACTCAAAGTGGCCTTGAATCTTTGCGGCAAATTTACAGCTCAGGTTATCATATTTGCAATATGTACTATGGCTCTCACCGTGATCCTAATACAGACTGCATGTTTTGCCTGGATATTCTTGATAATTTCGGTGAAAAAAAGAAGAAACATTAAAGGACTGATCAAATGCAGAGGCAAAGTAGTTATGCCCAAGAAAATGGTAAGCTTTATCTAGTGCCAACTCCGATTGGTAATTTGGAAGACATTACAATTAGAGCAAAAAAAGTTTTACAGGAAGCTGATTATATTGCAGCTGAAGATACCAGAACAAGTGGCATCCTACTTGAAAAAATTGGGGTCCATAATCATATGCTTTCTTTTCATAAGTATAATTCAAAGGAAAGAGCGCCCGAATTGATTAAATTAATGACGAAGGGTGCAGTTATCGCAGAAATTAGTGACGCTGGAATGCCCGTCATTTCTGATCCGGGATATATCTTGGTGCAAGAGTGTATCAAAAATAATATTCCAGTTGTCCCTTTACCAGGTGCTTCCGCCTTTACTACTGCCTTGATTGCCTCTGGCTTTGATGCTCAGCCATTTACTTATTATGGATTTTTACCGCGGAAAAAGAGTGAGCAAAAATCCTTTTTTGAACAAATGAATAAAGCACGCGCAACTTCTGTTTTTTATGAAGCACCACATAGATTGGTTAAAACTCTTAATAATTTGTCCGAAATTCTGGATTCTGAGCGTCAAATTGTTGTCGCCAGAGAACTGACTAAGATTCACGAGGAGTTTGTTCGTGGTACAATCAGTGAAGTAACTACTTATTTTGAGCAAAATGCGCCGAGAGGTGAATTTGTGATTTTGGTTTCACCAAATACCAAGCAAGCTGAAAAATTATCTTGGACTGCACTAATTGCGTTAGTAGAGCAGTTGGTTGCTAAAGGAAAAAGCAAAAAAATGGCAATTAAGGAGATTGCTCAGGAAAATCACGTTTCAAAAAATGAGTTATATGAACGTTATCATCAAAAGTAGGTGAAATTATGAAGTACAGTGAAAAACATATTGTAAATTATTATGAATGTGATGAAAATAAAAATTTAAAATTACCTGCGATGATTGATTTGATGATGAGTGTTTCGGAGCATCAATTAGATTCAGGTAATGGTAGTACTAACGCCTTGACCAAAAGGGGATTAGGTTGGGTCGTGACGCAATATCATATGGAAATTGCCCGCCTGCCCCATCCAAATGAAGAAATTATACTTACAACTGAGCCATTTGGCTATAACCGTTTTTTGGAATATAGAAATTATGTATTTACCGATCAGACTGGAAATGAGTTGATAACAGTAAAAAGTGAATGGGTTTTATTTGATTTAAAGACCCGCAAATTAGTATCAACTGATAAAGAAATGATGGCTGAATTGGGAATACCCCTCTTGAAAAAGCTGCCTCGTTTTCCAAGACTGCGGGTCCAGGAAAATTACGAGAAAAAACGGCAGTATCGCGTACGCTATGATGATTTGGATACCAACCATCACATGACTAATGGTCACTATTTTAATTGGTTTCTTGATACGCTTGACCGCGATTTTTTAAAAAATCATGTCGTCAAGACTATTGATATTAAATTTAATCTTGAGGTCCGTTATGCGCAAACGCCATATGCATGTGTAAACTTAATCAAAGATGGTGGCACTATAAAATCATTTCATGCGATTGCGGATGAAGACAAAAAGGATAAAGCTGTTTGTGAACTAACTTGGCGCAAAGTATAATATAATTATTTTTTGTGTTCTAACATAATTTAATTAAAGAAAGAAAGTGCTCCAAATGACTATTAAAGAAATGTTTAAGGTCGAATTGCGTGATCTTGTACTCTTAGGAATTATTGTCGCAATGAAGATCATTCTTAGTCGTTTTACAGTCGGATCAGCTGTTGTTCATGTAAGTTTGGGCTTTATCGGAAGCGTAATGCTGGGATTCTTATTTGGACCTATATGGGGCAGCGTTGGCGGTGGAATCAGTGATTTGGTTTCATCGGCTTTATTCGGTAATCAAGGGGGCTTTTTTATCGGCTTTACCCTCAGTGCAATGATTGGTCCGTTTATTTATGGCTTGGTATTTTATCAAAAGCCAGTCAAAATTTGGCGCATTATTTTGGCAACTTTATTAGTGACAGTTGTTGTTAATATCGGCTTAAATACACTTTGGGTTCATCTTTTATATGGTATGGACTACTCTGTCGCGCTTATTCAGCGAATTCCGAAGGAAGCTATCACCCCCTGGGTGGAAATGATTGTTAGTTATTTTGTTTTGAACGCAATTTCAAGGGTTAGGATTAACAGGTAATTTTCGAAAAGAGTAAAAATATTTTAGAATGAAAATTTTGAGTATGTCGACCGCGACAAATAATTTAAGTGTGGCTTTAAATGACGATGCTAAAATAATTACGGAAAAGAATGAATTTGACCAGCGTAATCACAGCGCGCATTTGGATCCATTAATTGCCGAAATTTTGAAAGAAAATAATCTAAGATTGGCAGAAATCGATCGTTTTGCCGTTGCAATTGGACCAGGGTCATATACTGGATTACGGATTGGTGTAACTACGGTAAAAATGTTTGCCAGCATTTTACATAAAGAGGTAGTAGGCATATCTACTTTACAAGCACTGGCTGCAAGTTGTGCAGAAGAAGGCACTTTAATAGTGGCTGGAATTGATGCTCGTAATGATAATTACTTTGCGGGTGCTTATGTCAATAAGGAAGATGATTGGGGTCCTGAATGTGTAATACCTGATGGGCACTATCATATTGACACACTTTTAAGCGCAGTAGCAGAATATTGTGCAGATAACAATCTGGAAAATGTTATTTATGTTGGTTCTGGCTTTGAAAAACAAAAAGAGGCCATCAAAAAGATAAATATTCCCTTTAATTTTGGGACAGAAAAACAAAATCTTGTTCATGGCGGCTTAATAGGCAAGCTGGCTGTGAATGCTCAACCCGATGATCCTGATCAGTTGTTGCCAAACTATTTACGGCGCACACAGGCTGAAATTGATTGGCATAAAAAGACCGGAGAAGCATATAAACCTGATAGTAACTATGTGGAAGAAGTTTAAGTATTTCTGGCCTTTTTTGTTTGTAGCGCCAAAGAAAAAGTTTGTTGACTTTATTCCTGAAAAATTTATTATCAATCACTCTATCCTGAATATTAGACAAGCGCAAATTGAGGACATTTCTGCGATATTGTTACTTGAGCAAAGTTTATATCAAGGAGAGGAGCCTTGGAATAGAGCAATTTTTCAAACTGAATTGGGCAAAAAGAATTCACTTTATTTACTTGTGCTGCAGTCGCAATTGGTAGTTGGGCTAATTGGTGTCCGCATTGATTTTAAGCAAGCCCACATTACCAATTTAATGGTTGATTCCGCTTGGCAAAAAAGGGGTATAGGTACTTATTTAATTAGAAAAGTAATTGAAATTGCCCAAGAAAAAGGCTGTGAGGAACTTAGCCTGGAAGTTAGAGAGGATAATTTGAATGCCCAAAAGTTATATCAAAAATTAGGTTTTGTTACAACTTTCGTCTGGCCCAATTATTATCAGGATTCACAGCAAAACGCGTTTAACATGGTGCTTAAATTGGCAAGTGACTAAAAGAAAGGGAATTAAATTGGTAAATAAAAAAGACATCCGGATTTTAGCTTTTGAAAGTTCTTGTGATGAGACTTCGGCTTCTGTTGTTAAAAATGGCAGAGAAGTTGAAAGCTTGATAGTTGCAACTCAAATTAAAAGTCACCAGCGTTTTGGCGGCGTTGTTCCTGAAGTTGCTAGTCGTCATCACATTGAAGTGATAACGCAAATTACCAGGGAAGCGTTAAGTGAAGCAAAAGTAACTTGGAATGATATCGATGCAATTGCTGTCACCTATGGTCCGGGCTTAGTCGGAGCCCTGTTAATTGGTGTTAGTGCAGCTAAAGCGGCCTCAATGGCTACAGGCATCCCCCTAATTGGTGTTGATCATATTATGGGCCACATTATGGCGGCGCAGTTAAAAGAAGAGATTACTTATCCGGCTCTTGCACTGCAAGTTTCTGGTGGTCATACAGAGATTGTATTATTAAAAGATTCAACTCACTTCGAAATAGTTGGTGATACCAGGGATGACGCAGCAGGTGAGGCTTATGATAAGATTGGCCGAGTTTTAGGAGTTAATTATCCAGCTGGTAAAACAATAGATGAATGGGCTCACCAGGGGCAGGATACCTTTAATTTTCCCCGGGCAATGATTAAAGAAGATGATTACGACTTTTCTTTTTCAGGGCTAAAAAGTGCATTCATTAATACTTGTCATCACGCTGAACAAATTAACCAAAAAATAAATAAATATGACTTAGCGGCCAGTTTTCAAGCCGCAGTAATTGATGTTTTAGCAACTAAAACAATTAGGGCAATTAAGCAATATCAGCCGCAGACTTTCATCATGGGGGGTGGTGTAGCCGCTAACCATGGTTTACGGGACAGAATGAATAGTGAAATAGCAAGTTTACCGCAAAATATTCAGCCCAAAGTCATTTTGCCTGATTTAAAGCTTTGCGGTGACAATGCTGCGATGATTGGTGCAGCGGCATACAATTTGTATCAAGAAGGAAAATTTGCTGATCTAACTTTAGATGCTGATGCATCATTAGAATTACCTTACGCATCAGAAATGCTGCAATAAAATAAATAATATCAGGATCAAGACAAAATCCCTACGAAAAAAGGCGTTGAGTTCAACGCCTTTTTGTTGTTCTGAAAATAGTTTTTTCTCAGAATCTTTGTAAAAAGCAAACAAAACGTATTTATCACACGGCTTAGAATTACCATTTTCATAAAACATGCGCGTTTTACCCGTATTTTCGGTCAACAAAACTTTCTGTATGACAGAATTATATTTCTGTAATACGCTATTCATTAATTTCGTACCAATTTCCCGACTTTGATAAGCAGATTAACCAGTAACTCTTGGATATAAATGAAGGTCAGACCATTACCAACTACTCAGATTAATCCAACTAATTGGTTATGATTATAAGCACTAATAGCAAAAAGCGAATTTGCCACTGCCTTTTGCAGTTGCTAGGGATTTTGTGTATAAGAACTCCAACCGACGCTGGTGTATAAATTGATGAGTTGGTCTAAAGTAATATTTTGGTCAACTATATATTTCATTTTTATTCCTCCTTTATTAATTAATAATTGAAGAGCAATAAGTAATTTTCCCATGCGTATCTCCCATTTCATTTCTTATAAAGCCAGCAAAATTATCTCTTTTAGTTTAAACAACTACAATTTTAAAAGCAGCACTAAATTCATCAAATTTTGCTAACAAAAAATTTATTAATAGTTGGCGAGGTAATTTACAGCAAGTTAAAATATAAAAACAGCAGATAAAAAGGCTGATTTGTTTCTATTTTTGTTGTGCTTACTTGATATATTGTTTTAGTCAAAGCTATCCAGTTCAGTCAGTGCTTTTTCCCAAGCATCATTTGTATCGTCCAGATGTTTTTGTACAGCGCTAAGCTGTTCTTGCAAGGGACCTAATTTGTCAAAATTAGTGGCAATTTCAGGATCAGCCATTTGAGATTGAATATCTTTTTGCTCTTTTTCCAGCTTTTCAATTTTATTTTCGGTATTTTCAACTTCTCTTTGCAATTTACGTTTTTGTGAATCGCGCAATTTTTGCTCTTGATAAGAAAGTTTATTTTTATTTTCGTCTACTTTTGCTGCCGTATTGTTTGCTGCCGACTGGTTCTCTGTAACAATGTTTTGTTTGTTTTTTTCATCTAAATAATAGCTATAATCACCCTCGTAAACATGAGCACTACCATCTTTGATCTCCACAATCTTATTAGCTAATTGATTGATGAAATAGCGGTCGTGAGAAACAAACAATAAAGTACCGTCAAAATCCTGCAAAGCTTTTTCTAATACTTCTTTCGCCTCAAGATCCAAATGGTTAGTAGGTTCATCCATCAGCAGAAAGTTGTTATGTTCAAGTGATAATACAGTTAACGTTAATCTCGCTTTTTGACCACCAGATAATTGTCCGACAGTTTTATCAATATCTTTTGCCGTAAACAAAAAACTGGCTAAAATGGAACGAACATCTTTTTCAGGCATTGTTTTATGCCGGTCCCAAACTGTATCGATTACCGTTTTGGTTGGATCAAGTCCTTGTAGTTCCTGATCATAATAGCCGATATCAAGGGATGCACCATATTTAATTGAGCCTTTTTTCGGTTTCAATTCTTTCATCACGGTTTTTAGTAAAGTTGATTTACCAATACCATTTTGACCAATTACGGCTACGCGGTCGCCTTTATTTATTTGCAGAGAAATATCGTGCACCATTGTTTTTGTTGGATAGCCAATTGTTAAATCACGTAAAATTAAAACTTCTTTACCAGATGGCCGCTCGCTTTGAAAATTAATGCGTACTTTGCTTTTGTGTTTTGGCGGAGTAATTCTTTCCATTTTCTCCAATTGCTTGCGGCGGCTTTGAGCTCGTTTAGTAGTTTTGGCTCTGACAATATTTTTTTGAATAAATTCTTCGTCTTTTTTGATTTGCTCTTGCTGCTTTTCATACGCTTCTTCTTGCTGGCGATCACGCAGCTGCCGTTCAGCAACATAAGCGGAATAATTACCCTTAAAGGCAGTTAATTTGCCAAATTGCAATTCAAAAATCTGTGTGGCTAAATTATCTAAGAAATACTGGTCATGGGAAACAACTAAAATAGCACCAGAATAGTTTTTAAGATAACTTTCCAGCCAGTCCAGAGTGTCTAAATCAAGATAGTTGGTAGGCTCATCAAGTAATAGCAGAGCAGGTTTGCGCAGTAGCAATTTAACAAATGAAAGTCTGGTTTTTTCTCCTCCGGAAAGACTTGCGATTTTTTTGGACCAAGTTTCTTCGGGAAAGTTAAAGCCATTCAAAATACTTTTGATATCAGCCTGGTAGGTGTACCCTCCTTGCTGCTCAAAGTTGAATTGCAGTTGATCATATTGTTTTAACAGATCATTTTGTTTGGGGTTTGCAGCGATGTCTTGCTGTAAACTTGTGATTTTTTTGCTCATATTAATTAATGAAGTAAAAACAGACAACATTTCTTCCCAAATTGTTTTACTTTCATTTAGACCATTTTCTTGGGCAATGTAGCCGACATCTATGTTTTTATTGATGGTGAAGTCACCATGTGTGGCTTCTTCCTCGCCAGTCATAATCTTAAGCAGGGTTGTTTTACCAACCCCGTTAGGTCCAATCAGACCAATTCTGGCATTTGCGTCAATTGAAAAATTGACATTTTTAAATAATGTGTTGGCACCGAATTGTTTTTCTAAATCGTGTCCTTGTGCAATTATCATAATTTTTCACCTAAAAACCATTTTAGCATACGTAGTGAAATTCTTGTGTGAGAGTTTGATGGATATATGAAAGAAAAAGAGCAAAAATACAGCTTTTTAAGCGTGAATGAATAAAAATACCAGTTTCTATTATCAAGCCTGTTACCATTATGCTAAAATTTAAAAGATTGTGAAAAAAATGTTTGCAAATGACGTAAATTTATAGGTAAAATAGAATTGATTGCTGAGAAATTCACAAGAACGAATTATGGTTACTTAATTAAGTTGGAGGCTTCTTAAATGGAAAAAATCAAAATACCAACGGCAACGGCTAAAAGGTTGCCGTTATATTACCGTTATCTTATTATCTTAAATGAGGCTGGCAAAGAAAAAGTTTCTTCGACTGAATTGTCTGAAGCTGTTCAGGTAGACAGTGCTTCAATCAGACGTGATTTTTCTTATTTCGGCGCTTTGGGCAAAAGGGGTTATGGCTACGATGTAAAAAGTTTACTTTCTTTTTTTAAAAAGATTTTAAACCAAGACACTTTAACAAATGTTGCTTTGGTTGGCGTAGGTAACTTGGGTCATGCTTTATTAAATTACAATTTTAAACGTTCAAATAATATTCGCATTTCTTGTGCTTTTGATATTGATGAGAAAATTACCGGCAGAATTCTAAGCGGTGTGCCTGTCTATGATATGAGTGAACTTAAAAAGCAGCTTAGTGACCAACAAATTTCTATTGCGATTTTAACGGTGCCATCTGCGGCTGCTCAGAAAACTGCTGATGATATGGTAGAAGCTGGAATTAAGGGAATCATGAATTTCACCCCAATTCGTTTATCTGCACCAAGTGGCATTAGAATTCAAAACGTTGATTTGGCTACTGAGTTGCAGACACTTATTTACTTTCTTGATTCGGATAAGAAAAAATAGTTTTAAAAAGCAAATTAGCACTTTTTTACTCAAAGTGCTAATTTTTTCTTGCATTTTTTCATAAAAGGGGTTATTATCATAAATGTAAGTTAGCACTTGACAAATAGGAGT
Organism: Lactobacillus sp. M0393; assembly: GCF_016102025.1. NCBI lineage: Bacteria > Bacillati > Bacillota > Bacilli > Lactobacillales > Lactobacillaceae > Lactobacillus > Lactobacillus sp. M0393. Next base: position 184,489 of record NZ_JACFPK010000005.1, read on the forward strand.
GCTAATGGCACATAAAAGAGATTAAAATTTAATTTTAGGAGGGACAAACGTGTTACAACCAATAGGTGATCGCGTGATCGTAAAAGTTAAAGAAGAAGAAGAAAAGACTGTAGGCGGAATCGTCCTGGCTTCTAATGCTAAACAAAAGCCGACAGAAGGTGAAGTAGTTGCTGTTGGTGAAGGTAACTTTGCTGAAAATGGCAACAAAATACCTATGACTGTTAAGGAAGGCGACGTTGTTTTATATGACAAGTATTCTGGTACAGATGTTAAATACGATGGTCAAAAATATTTAGTCCTTCACGAAAAAGATATTTTAGCAATTGTTAAGTAATTAAGGAGCGTATAAAAATATGGCAAAAGAAATTAAATTTTCAGAAAAAGCAAGACGTTCCCTGTTAAAGGGCGTTGACAAATTAGCTGATACTGTTAAGGCTACTATTGGTCCTAAGGGTAGAAACGTTGTTTTGGAGCAATCTTACGGCAACCCAGACATTACTAACGATGGTGTGACAATTGCCAAGGCAATTGAATTAAAAGACCACTATGAGAATATGGGTGCTAAGTTAGTTGCAGAAGCAGCACAAAAGACCAATGATATTGCCGGTGATGGTACTACTACTGCGGTTGTTTTAACCCAAGCAATTATTCGTGAAGGTATGAAGAATGTTACTGCTGGTGCTAACCCTGTTGGTGTTCGTCGCGGTATTGAAAAAGCCACAAAAGCTGTAGTAAATGAATTACACAAGATTAGTCACACTGTTTCTTCAAAAGACCAAATTGCTCAAGTTGCTTCAGTTTCTTCAGCTTCAAAAGAAGTTGGTGATTTAATCGCTGACGCAATGGAAAAAGTTGGTAATGATGGTGTTATCACTATTGAAGACTCACGTGGTATTGAAACTGAATTATCAGTAGTTGAAGGTATGCAATTTGACCGTGGTTACCTGTCACAATACATGGTAACTGATAATGACAAGATGGAAGCTGATCTTGACAATCCATATATCTTAATTACTGATAAGAAGATTTCTAACATTCAAGACATCTTGCCATTGTTACAAGAAATTGTGCAACAAGGCAAATCACTTTTAATCATTGCCGATGATGTTTCTGGTGAAGCTTTGCCAACATTAGTTTTGAACAAGATTCGTGGTACATTCAATGTTGTTGCTGTTAAGGCTCCTGGCTTTGGCGACCGTCGTAAAGAACAATTGCAAGATATTGCCGCTTTAACTGGTGGTACAGTAATTACTGAGGACTTAGGGCTCGAATTAAAGGACACTAAGATTGACCAACTAGGTCAAGCTCGCCGGATTACTGTAACTAAGGACTCAACTACTATTGTTGATGGTTCAGGTTCAGATGAAGCAATTAAAGACCGTGAGGACTCAATTAGAAAGCAAATTGCAGAAACTACTTCTGACTTTGACAAGAAGAAATTACAAGAGCGTCTGGCTAAATTAACTGGTGGCGTTGCTGTTATTCATGTTGGTGCTGCTACGGAAACTGAATTAAAAGAGCGCAGATACCGCATTGAAGATGCTTTGAACTCCACTCGTGCAGCCGTTGATGAAGGCTATGTTGCTGGTGGTGGTACTGCTTTAGTAGATGTCAAGGACGCTGTTAAGGACCTTAAAGGTGACAATGCTGATGAACAAACAGGTATTAACATTGTCTTAGAAGCTTTGACTGCTCCAGTTCGTCAAATTGCTGAAAATGCTGGTGAAGATGGTTCAGTTATCTTGAATAAGCTTGAAGGTCAAGAAAATGAAGTTGGTTACAATGCAGCCAACGGTAAATGGGAAAACATGGTTGGAGCCGGAATTATCGACCCAACTAAGGTAACCCGTACTGCTTTACAAAATGCTGCGTCTATTGCTGCCTTGTTATTGACTACTGAAGCCGTTGTTGCCGAAATACCAGAAGATAAACCTGCCGCTGATCCAAATGCAGGTGCTGGCAATCCAGGTGTGATGTAATTTAGTTTTTATTAGTTAATTAATAAATCCTACTAGCAATCCTGTGGGGCTTGCTGGTAGGATTTTTGCTTTGAAATTTTGCTTACAGAATTTGATAAGTAATTGCTGCCTTTACATAGGAAGGAATATTAGTGGAATATTTAAGTTTACTAGGTATTGTAGTTATAGTGATTGGCTTTGCGCTGGGACTTGATACCATAGCCGTTGTTATTATTGCTGCTTTAATTACAGCCTTAGTTTCAGGAATTGATTTTGTCTCGTTTTTGACAATTTTGGGTAAAGGATTTATGGATAATCGCATGGTTTCCCTGTTTTTTCTGACTTTACCGACAATTGGCATTTTAGAAAGACATGGCTTAAAGCAAACTGCTGTTAATTTGATTAAAAAAATGAAAAAATTGACGCCAGGTCGTATTTTCGATATTTACCAAGCCATTCGTGAAATTGCTGGTGCCTTTGGTATATCTCTACAAGGACACGTCCAATTTATTGCGCCACTAATTAATCCAATGGCACAAGCGGCCGGTAAGGTTAACAGCGAATTGACGCCTCTTGAAGTAGACCAAATCAAAGGTAGGGCGGCTGCAACAGAAAATTTTGGTAATTTCTTTGCCCAAAATTTATTCGTAGCTTCTTCAAGCGTTCTACTTATTGCAAGTACTATGAAATCACTGGGTCACCCAGTTGATCCTAGTGGCATAGTTCTATACACTTTTCCAGTTGCAATCATCAGTTATATTTTATGTGTGGGTTACAATCATGTGTTTGACCAAAAATTACTCAAACAGCAAGAGAAGTAGGAGAAATAATGGATACTTTAATCAATAATATTTTATTAGCGTTCTATATCTTAATCGGGCTGTTTTTCTTGGCTGCAGCAATTGAGTCTTGGCGTGATCAATCAAATCCTGTGCGTTGGGGTACCGGGCTTTTCTGGTTTTTGTTTGCAATACTATTCTGTTGTGGGCAATGGCTTTCAAATGCAATTAACGGTGCAATTATTATAATTATTGCCTTGTTATCTCTGTTTAAACAGGTTCGCGTAGGGCACATCAGGGATTTGGATGAAAAAGTTGCTCAACAAACGGTTAAACGCATTGGCAACTGGATTTTCTTACCAAGTATCTTGCTAGCAGTTTTAGCTTTGCTAATAGCCCAATTTACTAATCTAGGTGGCCAAGTAGGTATAGGTGTGGCAGCAATTGTTTCACTTGTTATTGCACAAATTTTGACAAAAGCAAATGTGAAAGTTGTGTATGAAGATACTCAGAGAATGGTTCGCTCTGTCGGCTCTGCCGGAATTTTACCACAATTGCTCGCTACTTTAGGTGTGGTATTTACAGCTTCAGGTGTGGGACAAGTTACTGCTAAGGCTATTTCCGGACTTTTTCCTATTGGAAATCATTTGTTAGGAGTTACACTTTATTGTGTTGCCATGGCGCTGTTTACTGCTATTATGGGTAATGCATTTGCGGCCTTTGCAGTTATTACTGCTGGAATTGGCATCCCTTTTGTTGTGGCACAAGGAGGTTCACCGGTTGTAGTTGCAGCTTTAGGGATGACTTCGGGTTATTGCGGTACGCTGTTAACACCAATGGCAGCAAACTTTAATACCCTGCCCGTTGCTCTTATGGAAATGAAAGATCAACTAGGCGTAATTAAACAACAATTTCCGATCGCAATCAGCATGTTGCTTATTCAAATTATGCTAATGTATTTTTTGGCATTTTAAGACAGTAAGGAGAAATATAATGAAAATTCTTGTAACAGGTTTTGATCCATTTGGTGAAGATAAAATTAATCCTGCGATCGAAGCAGTTAAACGGCTGGATAATGAAATCGCCGGAGCACAAATCATAAAACTTGAAATACCAACAGTTTTCGGTGATTGTGCCGATGTGGTTCATGAAGCTATTCTGAAGGAAAAACCTGATTATGTTTTAAATATTGGACAAGCTGGTGGCCGCTATGGTCTAACTCCCGAACGAGTGGCAATTAATTTTGATGATGGTCGCATTGCCGATAATAAAGGATACCAACCACTTGCTACACCTATTCAGGCAGACGGTCAAAATGCATATTTCACGCAACTGCCTGTTAAGGCAATGGCGCGGGCAATTAGGGAAGCTGGGCTTCCAAGTTCAGTTTCTACGACGGCAGGTACATTTGTCTGCAACCACATTATGTATCAAGTGCAGTATATGATTGATAAAGAATTTCATGACTTAAAAGCTGGCTTTATGCACATTCCGTATTTACCAGAACAAGTTGTTGCTAAACCAGAAACTCCTTGTCTGAGCTTAGCAGATGATGTAAAAGGTATTACGGCTGCAATTAGTGCAATTGTGAAGATGGATGGCAAGAAAGATTTAGCAAGTATTGAAGGAAATATTGCCTAATTTTTTGAATTATTTATATGTGTTGTGAGAAGAGATCGTTTTACTTGCGGTCTTTTTTCTTTTAATGAATAGTTTAGCGTATAATAATAACAGTAATGCAGAAAAGAAGGAGAATAATGGCGCAAACAAACCTGACTCCGATGATGGAGCAATATCACCAAATTAAAAAGCAATATCCCGATGCCTTTCTTTTTTATCGGGTGGGAGATTTTTACGAATTATTTGAAGACGATGCAATCAAGGGTGCCCAAATTTTGGAATTAACCTTGACTCACAGGTCCAACAAAGCCGAAAACCCTGTTCCTATGGCAGGAGTACCTCACGTGGCAGTGCAATCTTATGTAGATACACTGGTTGAAAAGGGTTATAAAGTAGCTTTATGCGAACAACTTGAAGATCCGAAAAAGGCCAAAGGAATGGTTAAACGTGGTATTATCCAACTTGTGACTCCCGGAACCTTGATGAATGACAAACCCAGTGAAGCCAAGGAATCGAATTATCTTACCTCTGTTGTAACTACCAAAAGTTGTTTTGGATTGGCATACAGCGATTTATCGACTGGTGAAATTTATGCCACTCATTTGAAGAGCTTTGCAGCTGTTTCAAATGAATTATTATCATTACGCACACGGGAAGTTGTTTTCAAAGGTCATTTAAATGATCAGGATAATGACTTTTTTCATAAAGCAAATATTACTGTATCAGAGCCGGTAGAGTTAACTGGCAAACATGCGGAGATTTCCTTTGCTGAACAGGATCTGACAAACTCTGCTGAAAAAGCTGCTGTAAAACAGCTGGTAGGATATTTATTACAAACTCAGCTTCGTAGTTTAGCGCATTTACAAGTCGCTAAAAGCTATGAAGTCAATCAATATTTACAAATGTCGCATACTGTGCGGGATAATTTAGAATTGATCGCATCTGCAAAAACAGGTAAGAAGATGGGTTCACTTTTTTGGGTGCTTGATAAAACACATACCGCAATGGGTGGACGCTTGTTAAAACAATGGCTTGCTCGGCCATTATTATCCGTTGAACAGTTAAACAGGCGCCAAGAGATGGTACAGGCGTTAATTGATGAGTACTTTACGCGGGAAAATATTAATGATGCTCTCAAGGGTGTTTATGACTTAGAACGCTTAACGGGGCGAATTGCTTTTGGTAATGTCAATGCCAGAGAGTTATTACAGTTGGCTCATTCTCTTAATGCCGTACCAACAATTTTGACAGCAATGCAAAAGGCTGAAAATAAAAATTTGCAAAATTTTGCCAGTCAAATTGATCCTTTAAAAGGAATTGCTAAATTGATTACGGATACTATTGTTGATCAGCCTCCAGTTCTGACTACCGAAGGAGGATTAATCAAGGATGGTGTTGATAGTCAATTAGATCGTTATCGGGATGCTATGAATAATGGTAAAAAGTGGCTGACTGGAATGGAGCAGAATGAACGTGCTCAAACGGGTATTGATAATTTAAAAGTTGGTTATAACAAGGTCTTTGGTTACTATATTCAAGTTACAAATTCAAATAAGAGTAAGGTTCCTTTAGACCGGTATACGCGTAAGCAAACTTTGACCAATGCAGAGCGTTATATTACCCCAGAACTTAAAGAACATGAAAATCTTATTTTAGAAGCACAAACCAAATCAACAGATTTAGAATACGATTTGTTTGTTAAATTAAGAGAAGAAGTCAAAAAATATATTCCAGCATTACAAAAGTTGGCTGGACAAGTAGCTCAACTTGATGTCTTTTGCTCTTTTGCTCAGGTGGCTGAAGACAATAATTATTGCAGACCTCATTTTCATACCGATAATCAAGATGTCAAGGTAGTATTAGGACGTCACCCAGTAGTTGAACAAGTGATGAAAGCTGGTTCCTTTATTCCAAACGATGTTAAGTTAACAGAAGATACTGATATCTTTCTGATAACAGGTCCTAATATGTCAGGTAAAAGTACATACATGAGGCAGCTGGCTCTTATTGCGGTAATGGCTCAAATAGGATCATTTGTACCAGCCGATAGTGCTGACTTGCCGATTTTTGATCAAATTTTTACTCGTATTGGAGCAGCTGATGATCTGATTTCTGGTCAAAGCACGTTTATGGTCGAAATGACTGAAGCAAATGATGCTTTACAACATGCCACTAAACGCAGCTTAGTTTTATTTGATGAAATCGGTCGGGGAACAGCCACTTACGATGGTATGGCACTGGCTGGTGCTATTGTGCAGTATTTACATGATGAAGTTGGAGCCAAAGTTTTATTTGCTACACACTTTCACGAGTTAACAGCCTTGGAACAGACCTTACCTCATTTGAAAAATATTCATGTAGGAGCAACTGAAAAAAACGGCAAGCTGATTTTTCTCCATAAAATTTTACCAGGACCTGCAGATCAAAGTTATGGAATCCATGTTGCGCAACTTGCTGGTTTACCGAGAAAGGTTTTACGCCAAGCTACTAAGCTGCTTAAAAGACTTGAAGCTCAAGGTAGTAATTTGGGACCGGCTTCAACACAACTTGATTTATTTAGCTCAAGTAATGAGCCGGCCGAGGAACTACCAGTTGGTGCAGAGTCAGATTCTGCCAGTGAATTGACTGACAAAGAAAAAGATATCCTAGATGAAATTTCTAATCTTTATTTGGCAGATCAAACACCGTTGCAAGTGATGCAACTGGTGGAAAATTGGCAAGAAGATTTAAAGGATGAAAACTAATCATGGCACAAATACATGAGCTTTCAGTTAATCTGTCTAATCAGATTGCAGCTGGGGAGGTAATTGAAAGACCGGCAAGTGTGGTCAAAGAGTTGGTCGAGAATGCGATTGATGCTGGCAGTAGCAGAATTAGAATAGATTTTATTGATGCTGGTTTAAAACAGATTGTAGTTCAAGATAACGGCTCGGGGATCCCTAGTAATCAAATTGATCTTGCTTTTACCAGACATGCTACCAGCAAAATAAAAAGTGAACATGATTTGTTTAATGTCAGTACTTTAGGCTTTAGAGGAGAAGCTTTAGCTTCGATTGCTGCAGTTAGTCATGTTGAAATTTTAACTAATTCTTCTGGAGCAATTGGAACGCGAGCTGAATTTTCTGCTGGTGTTAAAAAAATGCAGGAAGATGCTGCAGCAAGACAAGGTACTCAGATAACTGTCAAAGATTTATTCTATAATACCCCGGCACGGTTGAAATATTTGCGCAGTCCCAGGACTGAGATTATGAAAACAGTAGATATTGTTAATCGCCTTGCATTAGGATACCCAGAAATTGCCTTCACTCTAATGAACGAAGGAAGGATTCTGCTTAGAACTGCTGGTAATAATAATTTACGCCAAACGGTATCAAGTGTTTATGGCCGCAATATTGCTGAACGAATGTTGCCTTTTAAAGGTAGTGATAATGATTTTGAAGTGAGTGGTTTAATATCCAAGCCAGAACTCACGCGATCTACTCGTAATTTTATTTCTATTTTGCTTAATGGCCGTTACATTAGAAATTTTAAGTTGGCAAGTGCAGTGATGGCTGGTTATGGTAATAATCTTACTGACAAACATTACCCTATTGCAGTTATTAAAATCAAGACGGACCCCTTATTGGTTGATGTCAACGTTCACCCCACAAAGCGGGAGGTTCGCTTATCTAAAGAAACAGAATTGAGTCGCTTGATTACCAGTGCTATTAGTAGTGTGCTTCTGAAAAATGACGTGAAATCTGATGCATTGAGTAATTTACATTCAAGTAAAGAAGATACACTGGTTGATCAACTTAAGTTTAATTTAAACAAAAATGTAGTAGAAACGAAAAGGCCAAATGCAGGAATTGCGGAAATTAATGAACAGCCTCCAGCAGAAATCAAACACATTCAGCATTCACAGTATGTGAATTTGGATATTCCGCGAGACGATGAACATTATCTCATAACTGCGACATGGGATGATAATGTTGTCAAGCAATGCAGTTTAACACCCTTTACTAGTAAAAATACTAATAATGAGATTATTTCAAGCGGTGATGAAGTGTTAGCAGCAAGCTTAGCCGAGTTAAGTTTTGTTGGTCAAACCCCAATGTTTATTATTGCTGCTAATAATGATGATTTATACTTAATCGATCAGGTTGCAGCCAGAAGACTGCTTTCTTTTCAAAAAATCATGCGTGAACTTTCAAGCTCTAAAATCAACCAGCAGGGATTGCTGAGTCCTTTAATTTTAGAATTTGGCAACCTGGATTTTTTGCAAATAAAAGAAAAGATGGCGGACATCAAAAAAATTGGGATTTTTTTAGAAGATTTTGGTCAAGATACCTTTATTTTAAGATCATATCCCACCTGGTTGAAACAAAATATTGAGCATTCTATTCGCAAGATTTTAGACTTGTTTTTAAATGTTGATCAAAGTAATTCTCGAAATTTAATTAAAAGAATAGCGGCCGATCAAGCTCAACGAGAAGTTTCGGGACGTAAAAAATTGACGGCTGCTGATTGTGGTGCAATTTTGACCAATCTGAGACAAATTGCTGATCCTTATCATGACGCTAAGGGCAATTTGGTGATTGTGCGCATCAGACAAAGTGATTTACGCAAAATGTTTAAGAGGAATAAATAAGATATGTATGAATACTTTCAGGGTGTTATTGTCACAATCAAACCTGATTTTGTAGTAATTGATGTAAATGGAATTGGTTATAAAGTTTTTAGTCCCACACCTTATGCTTATCAAGAAGGACAAAAGGCGCGCGTTTTTATTGAACAAATTGTACGGGATACCGGTATCACTTTATATGGCTTTCAGACTGAGGATGATAAGGGACTGTTTTTAAAGCTCCTAAGTGTAAGCGGAATTGGTCCCAAGTCTGCTTTAGCCATCATGGCGGCTGAAGATAGTAATTCATTAGCAAAAGCCATTGAAGAGGGTGAAGTAAAATATTTAACCCGCTTTCCAGGCGTTGGTAAAAAGACTGCTTCACAAATTGTGTTGGATTTAAAAGGTAAATTAGGCAGCTTTGTTAAGAACGCAAATAAGGCGGCTTCGGCAGAAGTATCTCCTGAATTAAATGACGCATTATTAGCATTATTAGCGTTAGGATATACCAAAAAAGAAGTAGATAGAATTACACCAGCTTTAATTGCAGAGGAAAAAACAACTGCGGATCAATACATTAAAAAGGGATTGGCACTTCTCTTAAAGAAGTAAATCTTGTTATAATGAAAATGACATTTAAAAGGGAAGTGAAACAGGTGACAGAAGATAAAAATAATATTGTTTCTGGAGAAGTTCAAGGCCAAGAAGAAGAACAAGCTGAGTTTTCTTTGCGCCCCCAGTCATTAAATGAGTACCTGGGTCAAAAACGCGTTAAAAAAGAAATGGCAGTTTATATTAAGGCTGCCCAAAAAAGGGATGAGGCTCTAGACCATGTGTTATTGTATGGCCCTCCTGGACTGGGTAAAACAACATTAGCTTTTGTGATAGCTAACGAACTTGGTGTGCATTTAAAAAGTACAAGTGGCCCGGCGATAGAAAAAGCGGGCGATTTGGTTGCCCTTTTAACTGATCTCGATCCTGGAGATATTTTATTTATAGATGAAATTCATCGTCTTGCCAAGCCTATTGAAGAAGTCCTGTATTCAGCGATGGAAGATTATTATGTTGATATTGTAATTGGAGAAGGACAAACTACTCACGCCGTTCACGTTCCCTTGCCCCCATTCACGCTTGTTGGTGCTACTACTTTGGCTGGCCAGCTGTCAGCTCCCTTACGTGACCGCTTTGGTATAGTTGAGCATTTGCAATATTATACGGTTGAAGAACTTGAAAAAATAATTTCTCGTTCCAGCAAAGTTTTCAATATTGAAATTGAACCCCAGGCAGCACACGAATTAGCTCGCAGATCACGGGGAACTCCCAGAGTAGCTAATCGGCTATTAAGACGAGTAAGGGATTTTGCCCAGGTGAAAGGAGAAAAAGTAATTTCTTTTGCAACCACAGCAAGTTCTCTTCAACAATTGCAGGTTGATGAAGAAGGACTAAATCAAACAGATCGCAAAATTTTACGGGTAATTATTGAAAATTATCATGGTGGACCAGTAGGTATTAGAACTTTAGCTGCTAATACTGGCGAGGACGTGGAGACAATTGAATCCCTTTATGAACCATATTTAATGCAAAACGGGTTTTTATTAATGACACCCAGAGGCAGAATGGTGACAGAGAAGGCTTATGTTCATTTAGGCCTGCCGCTGCCAAACAAGTAATGCAATTGTTCGTTATTTTCTGTATAATAAATATTTAGACAATAATTAATTTTAATTTGAGGAGTGTAAAAGTGAATAATTTATTTTTAGCACAAGCAAATGGTGCAGGTAGTAGTATGTGGACAATCATAGTTTTTGTAGTTTTGATTGCTTTTATGTACTTTATCATGATTAAGCCACAAAAAAAGCAACAACAAAAGAAAATGGAAATGATGAACCAATTGAAAAAAGGTGACAATGTCATTATGATTGACGGTCTTCACGGCAAAATAGATTCAGTAAATACTAAGGATAAAACGGTTGTGCTGGATGCTGATGGCATTTACTTAACATTTAGTCGAATGGCTGTACAACAAATTTTACCAGCTAATACGGCAAGTGCTGAGCCTGCACCAACACCATCACCTTCTGATGACGCTGAAAAGCCAGCAGAAAGTGAATCTGCTCAAGCTTCAAAAGAAGAGCAAAAACCTGCTGCTCCTGCAGAAAAACCAGCTGCAGCCAAACCAGCTGATGCAGCTGATGAAACTCCAGATGATGGATCAAAAGAAAATTAAAACAATCTTAAGTGCCATGGGGGCACTTTTTTGTTAGTAAAATTTATTTAGCTTAAAAAGTAAATATTGCTCAGGGCGCGAGTTTAACGGCAAAATAGTATAAAATGATGTTAGTGTAAAAAGGTATGAGAAAGGATTTTTTCATGAATAACATTCCAGTAATTATGATTATCTTTGGTGGTAGTGGTGATTTAGCGCATAGAAAGCTGTATCCTGCACTTTTTAATTTATATGAACAGGGCCTAATTCACGATAATTTTGCCGTAATTGCAACGGCTCGGCGACCATGGTCACATGATTTTTTACGCCAGCAAATATGCGATGCTGTGCACGAAACGCATGCTGAAGTAAACGAAAATGATTTAGTTGCTTTTGCCAGTCATTTTTATTATCAGTCACACGATGTAACCAACATTGAACACTATGAAACTCTGAAGAATTTGGCACAAGAATTAGATGATCGTTATAGTGCGCAGGGAAATCGTATCTTTTATATGGCAATGGCTCCCAAGTTCTTTGGCACAATCGCTGAACATATTAAAGATCAACATTTGACTAGTACCGGCTTTAAACGTATTGTTGTTGAAAAACCCTTTGGAAGAGACCTGGCAAGTGCAGAAGAATTAAACCAGCAGATTACTGCTTCCTTTGCTGAGGATGATATTTTTAGGATTGATCATTATTTAGGTAAAGAAATGATTCAAAACATTCTGCCTATGAGGTTAACTAATCCTCTAATTAAAAATATATGGAATAATCAGAATATCAAAAATGTTCAGGTCACTTTAGCAGAACAGCTGGGAGTCGAGGCTCGTGGCGGCTATTATGAAACTTCAGGCGCTTTACGTGATATGGTGCAAAATCATATTTTTCAGATTATTACCCTTCTAGCAATGCCGGAGCCAAAGGATTTGACCTCGCAAAGTATTCACGAGGCTAAGCAAAAACTTTTAGACAGTATGGTAATTCCGACAGAAGACGAGATTGCGCGTCATTTTGTGCGGGGGCAATATTTGGGTAGTGATGTTACCTTTGGGTATCGGCAAGAACCAAACGTTGCTGCCGATTCAAATACAGAAACTTTCGTTGCTGGAGAGGTTAAATTTAAAAAGGGTCCTCTTGCTGATTTGCCAATTTATTTTAGGACCGGCAAAGAAATGCGGGAAAAGAAAAACAGGATTGATATTGTTTTAAAACACATGTCTAATCAATACGGTAAAGCTCATTCAAACAACATATCAATTATAATAGATCCACAGATGCAAATTTTTATTACTATTAATGGTAAAAAAATTAATGAACCCGGAATTCGCAGGGAAAATCTAAGCTATGGCTTTACAAATGAAGACCAAAAACAGGTACCAGATGGCTATGAGCGTTTACTGCATGATGTTTTTGTTAATGATTCAACCAACTTTACTCATTGGAGTGAATTAAAGAATTATTGGAAATTTATTGACCATGTAGAAGAAACATGGCAAAAAGAAAATGAAAATGGTCAAGAGCCAGAACAATACTTGCCGTACAGAATGGGTCCAAAATCAGCAAATAAAATTTTCGAATCAGCTACCGAGCGCTGGATTTATGAGTAACTTTGATGACGGTCTTTTACCACAAAATGACACTCACAGAAAGATTATTCACCTTGATATGGATGCTTTCTATGCTGCAGTTGAAACACGTGATCATCCTGAACTAAAAGATAAGGCGCTGGTAATTGGTCAAGATCCCAGAAATTATCATGGCCACGGCGTTGTTGCTACGGCAAATTATATTGCTCGCCAGTATGGCGTCCATTCAGCTATGCCATCAATTAAGGCTTTAAAGCTCATACCGCCGGATAAACTGGTATTTAAGAGCCCTGATTTTAAAAAGTATCATAGTGTTTCTGCTGAAATTCATCAGTTGATGCATGAAATTACTGACAATGTTCAGTCTATTGCACTGGATGAAGCATATTTAGATGTTACTGAAAATAAGCTGGGATTAACTTCTGCTTTGCAAATCGCGATTGATCTGCAGGTAAAAATAAAAAAAGAAATAGGTTTAAATTGTTCTTTCGGCGTAACCTATAACAAATTTTTAGCAAAAATGGGTTCCGAATATTCGAAGCCTTTTGGTCGAACTATTATTTTGCCCCAAGAAGCTAAAGAATTTTTAGCCGTACAAAAAATTGCTCAGTTTCATGGTATTGGGCCTAAGACGCAAGCTAAGTTAGCTGAAATGGGTGTCTACACGGGACGCGGGTTGCAAAAAATGCACGTTCGTGATTTAATAAAACATTTCAACCGCATGGGTTATTTAATGGCGGAACATGCAAATGGCATTGATTTGTCGCGGGTAATTCCTGATGATGAGCGTAATCGCAAGTCTATTGGGATTGAACGCTCGTATGAACCCAGTGTATACAATGAACAGACCGCTCTTACCAATTTGCGCAACTATGTTAATGATTTAGCTGACAAGTTAATTGAACGCAATTTTTATGCCAATACGGTTGTCTTAAAAATTCGCAATAGTGATTTTAAAACTGTTACGAAAAGGCGCAAGCTTGAACATGCTACTAATAATCCATTAGAATTATATGACGCAGCTAAAGATCTTTTTGAGCCCATTTCTAGCTCGTTTTTAAATGATGGTATCAGGCTTTTGGGGGTAACAGCTACAGATTTTACAGAGGCTGATTATGAAAATATGGATTTAGAATTATTTTCTCAATAAGAAAAAATTTTGTTAAAGTAAAACCGCTAAAATTAAGAAGGAGAATAGATATGAGTACTTTTACAGAGATATACCAAAAAATTACGCAATATGACACGATTATATTGCATCGTCATACCAGTCCTGACCCTGATGCTCTAGGCTCTCAGGCTGGACTTGCACGTTCTTTAAAACTGCAGTTTCCAAGTAAGAAGATCCTATGTGCTGGAGAAAATGATGAGGGTGATCTGTCTTGGATCAATCAGATGGATCAGGTGACTGAAAAGGATTATCAAGGAGCCTTGGTAATCACCACCGATACAGGAAATACTGCCCGCATTTCTAACAAATTATATAATAAGGGTGATTTTCTGATTAAAATTGACCATCATCCGGATGTTGAACCATATGCAGATATGAGTTATGTTGATGATCATGCACCTGCTGCGTCACAAATCATTGCTGATTTCATTATTACTGAAAAAATGCCGCTGACTGCAGAAGTGGCCTACCCTCTTTATGCGGGTATTGTTGGTGATACAGGTAGATTTATGTATCCTGAAACAACTGACCATACTTTTAAAATAGTTGCTAAACTGGCAGCAACCGGAATTAATATTAATGAAATTGCTCGCAACATTAGTGACGTTACCTTTGAACAGGCAAAATTACAGGCCGTCGTTTTGGAATATATGAAAGTTGATTCCTGTGGTGCAGCCTATGCGATTTTATCCCAAGATACTCTGCATAAATTAGGTGTAAATTCGGAACAAGCTTCATGCACGGTTTCTACTCCTGGAAGAATTAAGGATATCATTGCCTGGAATGTTTTTGTGGAAAAGCCCGACGGCAGTTATCGAGTTCATTATCGTTCAAAGGGCCCAGTAATCAATGAACTGGCAGCCAAACATGATGGTGGTGGCCACGCATTGGCAAGTGGAGCTAATGCTAAAGATATAGCTGAAGTGAAGCAAATATTTACGGAATTAGTTCAAGTAACCAAGGAATATCAAGAGGAACATGAATAACATTTTTGAAAACGAAAAGTTAAGTCCAGCACTAAGACAAGGTCTGAAAAAAATAAACTTTGTTAAACCGACTGAGGTGCAGGAAAAAGTAATACCTGTTTTACTGGCACACAAAAATGCTGTAGTACAGGCAGTTACGGGATCGGGTAAAACTCATGCTTTCTTAATCCCTGTAATGAATGAAATCAATGAAAAATTGCCGTATCCACAAGCAATTTTGACTACTCCTAGCAGAGAACTTGCTCAGCAATTATATCAAGTGACTCGTCAATTAAGGGATGCTGCCGGATTAAATATTTCGGTTGCCCAATTGGCAGGAGGCACTGATCGGGAACGCCAACTTGAAAAAATAGGTAGGCACAAACCACAAATTATCATAGCTACTCCTGGTAGGCTTCATGATTTTGTTGCCAAAAAGATTTTACCATTAGACTATGTCACAAATTTTGTCATTGATGAAGCTGACATGACTTTAGATATGGGTTTCTTGGGTGAAATTGACTTTATTGCGCAGAGATTGCCTCAAAATTGTGTTTTAACAGCTTTTTCTGCCACAATTCCTGTTAAATTAGCTAACTTTTTACGCAAGTATATGGCTAAACCAGAAACCATTATTGTAGATAATCCTACAGTTATTTCGCCAACAGTAAAAAATGATTTACTTGATGTCGGATCTAAAAATCGAAAGAAAATGCTATATCAGTTACTAACAATTGGTCAGCCTTATTTAGCACTTATTTTTGCTAATACCAAGCAAACGGTAGATGAATTAACTGAGTTTCTTATTAAACAAGGGTTAAGAGTTGCTAAAATTCATGGCGGCATTACTGAACGTGAACGAAAAAGAACCATGAGAGAAGTAGAAGCTGGACAATTTCAATATGTCGTAGCCACTGACTTGGCCGCGCGGGGGATTGATATTGCAGGTGTTAGTCTAGTCATTAACTATGAAATTCCGCGTGAATTAGAATTCGTAATTCATCGTATTGGCCGAACTGGTCGCAATGGCATGAGTGGCCATGCTATTACTCTAATTCGTGAAGAAGAAATGGATCAGATTTTTAAGTTAGAAAATATGGGAGTCCATTTCGATTTTGTGGAAATAAAAAATGGGGCTCTAGTACCACGTAAACATTACCATAGCCGTAAAACAAGGCAGTCGTCTTCTCAAAGTCTTGATAATAAGATGCGTGGCTTGGTTAAGAAAGCTCAAAAGAAGCGTAAACCTGGTTATAAGAAAAAGATTAAGCGTGCTATCCAACTAGATAAGGCGCAAAAGAATAAAATTGAGCAACGTAGTAAAATTCGTAAGGCAAAGCGCCAAAGAAAAATGAAGCGTAACAATTAATCTTAATTTTAAAAATAAACTACATTTAGTTTGATTCAAATGATTGATGCAAACGACTAATTTCTGGTTTTAATCCAAATTAGTCGTTTTATTTTGCTTTGCAAAATACAAAGAATGGATTTTGTTTTAATAATACTGTTAGTCTTTAAAAATAACGCCATTATTTTTAAAGAAAGTATTGCTTGTCATAACCATTATTGCTATACTTATGGCACCATAAGTAGGAGCGATGAAAATGAAATTGACAAAAACTGAGGAAGTTCTTGTTTTTGAGCTATCAAGATACAGCGTGGAAAAGTATACTGTTACTAAATTTTGTCAGAAATTAGACATTAACCGTGGCGCTTTTTATAGAAGATACAGTAATATTTGTGATTTATTTACTTCAGTCTTAACTTTGCAAACCAGACGAGCCTTACGCAGTGTGGGAAATGAATCAATGGATCGAATGTTTTATCGCATGTTGAAAAAAATTAAAGAAAATAAGACTTTTTATGGCAATTTGCATAGAATTGCCAAGGATCCGCCATTATTTTATCGCGTGTTAAGAAAAGAATATGCTTTAGCCATAGAGAATTATATGCGACCTAGAGGACCATTTTCGGTGCGTAAAGTTGAACTGGTAGCAAACGGAATATACGCTATTATATTCAATTGGGTTGTTGACGAATGCAGGCATGATATCAGGGATGTTTATCAAAGTATTCATTTGTTACTAACACATATAGAGCAAACAATAAGAAGGACTGAATAAGCCCCTTTTGCTAGTGTTTTACTGGTAATAATAATTTTTTGCAAAAAAGACTTGCAAAAAAGAAAAATACTTGCTAGTATTAATAACTGTCGTCGGGCAATGAGCCGCAAGGCAAGAGCACGAAGACAGCGTTAAAAAATCAAGCAAAAGCAGTTGACAAAAGTCAATTGTTTTAGTAAGATAATAAACGCTGTCCGGTAAGACGGCAAAACAAGTCAGAAAAAAGTGCTTGACAAAAACGCTTGAATCTGGCAAAATAAAAAAGCTGCTTTAGCAGCAGGTAGTACCTTGAAAACTGAACAATGTTTTCGCAAAAATGTGCGGGTTTAAAGAACCCAAAACAAAAGAGCGAAGTCA